>CAVVZG010000081.1:0-17277 GCA_963752205.1 Bryobacterales bacterium
TTTCTGACTTAATTTTTCCATGGCTTGGATCAATGTAGTCATTTCGAGCTGGTTCCTGTTCTCCATCTCACCCTTGTTGCTACAATCAGCTTTCGCATCTCCAATCTCGTACGCTGCTCTTGCCTCATAACGATTCTTATCGCCTTTAAGACGGTCCCTAGCCTTGTGTTCAGCTCCTCTAGTATTAGCTTCCATCACTAAAGCCAGTCCGATACGCCTCATCTAAGCTATCCGGCATCTTGTCCCTGACCCTTTGTTCAAGAGATGCGTCGTCTAATGCGTCAACAAAGGCATCACATGCCATGCTGTCTTTATGCTCCGTGTTCCTTCCCGGATATGCAGCGCCGTGTTATAGGGGCTTGATCCCGGCGCCGCCGCCACGACTATGCTGTTATTCGTGACACCGTCGATCACCGTCACACTGCTGCTGTCCTCGTTCGGGACGTAGATCTTGTTCGTCACGGCGTTCACTGTGATCGCCTGGGGATTCTTCCCCTTTCCCGCCGCGATAACGGCTGCGGTATTGGTGGCGCCGTCGATCACCGTCACGTTGCCGGCGTATTCGTTCGCGACGTAGATCTTATTCGTTATCGGATTTATCCCCACGGCAATGGCGGCGTCCGATCCAGTTGGCACAGTCGTAGTGTTGTTGCTGGCACCATCGATTACCGTTACCGTGCTGTTGTAGGAATTGGCGACATAGATTTGATTCGTCAGCGGATTTACCGCAAGCGCAATGGGGCCTGAGCCAACCGGTAGTGTAGTGGTATTGTTGGTGGCGCCGTCGATCACTGTCACGGACCCAGCGTTAATATTTGTGACATAAATCTTATTGGTGACCGGGTTCACCCCTATTTGGAGGGTGCCCAAGCCCGCCGGCAAGGTGGCTGTCACAGTCTGCGCCCAGCATCCGGCTGCCGCCGCCGTAAGGCCGATCAGCACAGCCAAACCAGCGTTCAATAAAGACACTACTCCTGTGCTTAACTTCCCGGACTTCATCCTCAGGATCTCCTCCGACCAAAATTGCAACTGCTCACAATGGAGCCGAATAAAGGAAAACCCCGCAGTGTACTGTGAAAATGCACAGCACAAGCTACGGGGCTTTACAGAAGTTCAAGCTCTGGGAGAAGTTATGCGGCGCTTGAGCTCTTCTTCTTCCTCAACACCAAAACACCCGCGGCTAAGAGCAACGCCGTCAGAGGCAAAAAGTTGGGTTCGGGAACGGACGTGGTGGAGAAGCTCAAGATACCACTGGTTTGGTTTTGATAATTCTTGCCATCGGAACAGCACGAGGTCGAAACATTACCCAGGTCGGCGAGCGTGAAAGTCGACCCAGTAAGCCCCAAATCGGCCAGTAAAGTCGCCGAAAGCGTAATCGAGGTAATGCTCGCGAGCGAAGGCATATTGACGCTGCCGCTGGTGGTGGAGGCATTGGCCGTAAGCCCGGTCGAAAATTGAATGGTCGCGAGCGTACTGCTAACAGTCAAGCCAGGCAGGCTTCCGCACGTTGAACAGCCGCTGATTGTGCCCGTCAGCGTGAGAACATCGGTGGTCGTGTTGAAAGACTCCGTCAAAAAGAGCGGAGTATACGTCCCATTGTTGGACGGTGCCCCAGTAACGGTCAGTGTGTTGAAATACTCCAAGAATCCAGTGATAGGTGCGTTACTGCCTATGGAACTGGTTGTGATATCGCCCCCTCCGAGGGTGCTGGTAAAAGAGATTGTAGCGGCCTTACCGGGTACAGCGGCGACGAGCAACAGCGCTGCACCAAGTGTCAAAATGGACGTTTTCGTCTTCATAATTAGGTTCTTCCCCCTAGTTTTCGTCTCAGGTCTTCATACTATAGTCCTACTCCTCTCAAGTCAAGTACTAGAGATGTCACGACAAGTACTAGGGGTGCTATTGTCGTCAGCGCTTCTATAGTTGTCCGCTGTGATTTAGTTTGTCGACCGTCCGCTTCAAACTGGGCGGGGGGATGAACTACAAAGACGTGATTCTGAAAGCGATGGCGACGAAGCTTACTTGCATCGATGCGGCCGAGATCGCTGGAAAGAGCGTGCACAATATGCAGCGCAAGCAGCGGGCCTGCGTATTACAACGGGTGTTAGACAAGCGACGGCGCAAACGCAGCTACCACCGGTTGTCGATCGCGACCGCGGAACGGGCACGGCCGTAGTGAACGCAGTTTCGGAATCTGCCAGAGCCGCTTGCCGCAAGAACTTCGCTTGGCCGGCATCGCCGCCGTCGAACAAGCCCACGGCCTCTTGCGCCAACCTTATTATGACCGCCCTTTCTCTCCAGAAGCAAAGCCGAAGCCCGGCCTAGCTCCATGGCTCGAGTCCCTGCGCGCCCGCCATCCGTCTACATTCCAGCCCTAACCACCCCGAATAACGATTTTCGCCTGTCAGAACTGTGCCAGAACCACTGCTGTCACCTCTCCACCGTATGCCTCATTGGATCTCGGGTCCAGCGGCTAACCAATATTTCACACAGCACCGCCGCAGCCGCCAGGCCGGTCCAAGAAAACGGGTGCAAATAGCGAAAAGCCGACTCATTGGCCCCCAGGCAGGTGGCGGTGAGCACCAAGCACGTCCAACCCAGCAGAAGGCCCGTTCCGCCCGGGTTCGCCGGACCCAGCCACAAAGCAAGGCAAGCCAATAGCGGAGACACCAGTAAAAACACACTCCAGTCCCGGGCGAACATATGGTATCGCCGGCTAGGGGTCCGCAAGGTTTGCTGGTTCGAGACATCGGCGCCAAACGCGGAGCGAACCACATTCGCGTCGAACCCGTTCACCACGGCGTGCCAGCCGTCCTCCCATTCCAAGGTCGCGCGCAGGTGCTCGAGGCCCCCCCAATAGCCCAGATAGTTTTGAAGGCCGAGCTTGACGAATCCCAGCGGATTCCTTTCAATCGCCGCGCGGGCGAGGTGTTGCGCGGCTTGGTCTGCGGCCCGTTCGTCACCGTTGAAGATCGTGCGCAGTCTGGCCACGAACCCGTCTTCAGCCCACAACTGGTCGGAGCGGAAACGGCGGCTGACCAAGGGAACACCGCTCTTATTCTGGGCCAGGATGGCGTTCGCCAAACGAACATCGCCGGCGTCTCGCGGTTCGAGAAGCGGAGCGACGCTCGAAACCAGGAAAAACCCAGTCGTATAGTGATAGCCTGGATCTCGTCCGCCGAGCCGTCCCGTGAGCTCCCGGTATCCCAGGTGGCAAAGCGCGGCGGAACCGCAGCTTACCGCGAGCGCCGTAACTAAGACGCGCGGGTGCAAGCCCGGAGAGGATAAATAGGCAAAGACCGGGAGCAGCACTGCTGCCGCCAGCACCAGCGGTAAGTAGACAATCCGCAGACTGACCAGCAAGATTCCTAGAAGCGACAGAATGACTAGCCAATGCAGCGAAGGATCCTGCAGATATTTAAGGGCCGTCATCAGAAACAGCGCCATGGCGAGCAGTGCGGCGGTCTCGGCCATAACCAGGTGTTCATGGACGATCTGCACTGGATCCATCGCAAACACCAGCGCGGCCAGAATGGCGATCCAGGCGCGCACATGCAGGAACCGCACCAGCGCCACGGCGAGGAGCCACGCGCTTAGTCCGCCCATGACGATCTGCATCGCTACGACAGCCCGTAAGGAGTGGAATGGCACCGCAAACAACCGCAGTAAGGCTCCGTAAACATAGGACCGGAACGGCAAAAATGCCGCCCCCATCGCATTCAAGATGAAGGCGCCGGAATCGTAGAAGAACAGCGTTTGTGAATCGATTGCGAACTGGATGCACTTGACGAACGCAATGAGCACCGCAGCGGTCGCAAGCGGGGCGCGTTGCATCATGGAGGACCCAGCCCCCGCTCAAAAAGATCCATATGATCAACCTAGCTTAAACCCATCCAAAAAGGTACAGGCGCGAAACAGTAACCACCCCGTTTGTGCGAAAATTTCGCCATGGGCAGGCACTGGCTGTGATGCCGATCAACCCAGACCCGAGTCTGTTTAACCCAGACCTCGCGCCGGTCCCCGCCGGCAAACGCTCCTGGGGAATGTACAACTACGTATCGCTGTGGGTCGCGATGAGCGTGTGCATCCCCACCTATATGCTGGCCTCCAGCCTGATCGCCGGAGGCATGAACTGGTGGCAGGCCATCGGCACCATCCTTCTCGGAAACCTCATCGTGCTGGTTCCCATGCTGCTCAACGCCCATGCGGGCGCCAAGTACGGCATTCCGTTTCCGGTGCTGGTGCGCGCATCTTTCGGCGTCCGCGGCGCAAATCTTCCGGCCATCCTGCGCGCCTTAGTCGCCTGCGGCTGGTTCGGCATCCAGACCTGGATCGGAGGCCAAGCCATCCACTCCATGCTGCGCATTCTCTGGCCCGCGTCCGACTCGCCCGCTTCAGTTTGGATCTGCTTCGGAGCCTTCTGGCTCCTCAACATGCTGGTGATCTGGAAAGGCATCGACACCATCCGTTTTCTCGAAGGCATCGGCGCGCCCTTTATGCTGGGCGTCGCGCTCTTGCTGCTATGGTGGATCACCCGCAAGGCCGGCGGCTTCGGACCCGTCCTCAGCACGCCCGCGAAATTTCAAACACCCGCCGCATTCTTCCACTTTTTTATTCCCTCCCTCACCGCGATGGTGGGTTTTTGGGCCACCGTCGCGCTCAACATCCCCGATTTCACGCGCTACGCCAAGAGCCAGCGCGCGCAAGCCTGGGGACAAGCCATCGGCCTGCCCACCGCCATGACGCTGTATTCGTTCGTCGGAGTCGCCGTCACCTCCGCCTCGGTAGTTCTGTTCGGCGAAGCCGTATGGGATCCCGTCGATCTCATCGGCCGCTTCCACCAGCCGCTCATCGCCTTCGTAGCGCTGATCGCGATTCTCATCGCCACACTCAACACCAACGTGGCCGCCAACGTGGTCTCGCCCTCGAATGATTTCTCGAACCTCAACCCGCGCCTGATTTCCTTCCGCACCGGCGGCATCATCACCGGCATCGTCGGCGTAATGATGATGCCCTGGAAACTACTCGGCACCTACAGCTCTTATGTATTCGGCTGGCTGGTCGGCTACTCCGGCTTGCTCGGGCCCATCGCCGGCACCATGATCGCCGACTATTTCCTGGTCCGCAAACGTCACCTGATCCTTGACGACCTCTACCGCCGCGGCGGCGAGTACGAATACAGCAACGGCGTAAATCCCCGCGCGCTGGTGAGCCTGATTTTAGGGGTCGCCGTCGCGCTTCTCGGCCTGGTGATTCCTCCGCTGCGCTGGCTCTACGATTACGCTTGGTTCGTCGGCTTCGCCGTTTCCGCCGCGTCTTATGTAGTTCTGATGCGCAGCTTCGCAACGCCCGTGCCCGTGCTCCCCACTCCCCTGGTCCGCGGAGGCGAGAGTGGAGACTAAGGGCCTCACCGAGCATTTTCCACCCCTAAGCCCGCACGAAGCCGTGGTAGAAGCCAACCGCTGCCTCTATTGTTACGACGCCCCCTGCACCCACGCCTGCCCCACGCACATCGATATCCCGCGCTTCATCAAAAAAATCGCCACGAATAATTTAGTCGGCTCGGCCAGCGCCATCCTCGAAGCCAACCTCCTCGGAGCCACCTGCGCCCGCGTTTGTCCCGTGCAAGAACTGTGCGAGGGCTCCTGTGTATTAGGAGCCGATCACAAGCCCATCATGATCGGCCGCCTCCAGCGCTACGCCATGGACTACGTCTCCTTCCGCGCGATCGATGTGGTCAAGCGCGCCCCGCCCACCGGACGCAGCATCGCCGTAATCGGCTCCGGTCCCGCCGGCCTATCCTGCGCCGGAGAACTCGCCCGCCGCGGCCACAGCGTGACCATCTTTGAAAAGCGCGATCTAGCCGGAGGCCTCTCCACCTACGGCATCATCGCCATTCGCGAGCCCGTCGAGACCGCCCTGGCCGAAGCCGCCATGATCGAACGCCTCGGCGTCCACATCGAACCCCACGCAGAGTTAGGCCGCACCCTCGATCTCCCCGATCTGCAAGCCCGTTTCGATGCGATTTTTCTAGCCATCGGTCTGGGCGCAACCCCCGCCATGGGCATTCCCGGCGAAGAACTCATCCTCGATGGCCTCGATTACATCGAGCAGAGCAAGCTCGACCCCAGCGCGATTCGCATCGGCCGTCGAGTAGTGGTGATCGGCGCCGGCAACACCGCCATCGATTGCGCCACCGTCGCCAAGCGCCTCGGCGCCGAGCACGTCACCATGGTCTACCGCCGCACCGCCGCAGAAATGACCGCCTACCCGCATGAAGTCGAATTCGTCAGGCAAGAAGGCATCGAGTTCCGTTTTCTAGCGCAGCCCGCGCGCGTGCTCTCCGAAAACGGCCGCGTGACTGCTTTGAACTGCCTGCAAATGGAACTGGGCGCCCCCGACGCATCCGGCCGCCCCGCCCCACGCCCCGCGAGCACCGAAGAATTCACCATCCCCGCCGACCATATCGTGAAGGCCGTCGGTCAAGAAAAACCCGCGCTAGCCGTTCAACTCGGCTTGGCCCTCGACAAAGGCTACATTCGCGTGAACCCCGATTTTGAAACCAGCATCCCCGGTGTTTTCGCCGGCGGCGACTGTATCCGCGCGCACAATGCCGCCTCGACAGTGATGGCAGTGCAAGATGGCAAACTCGCCGCAGCCGCCATCGAGCGCCGCATCGCCGTTCAGAAGGAGGTGTGAACCATGGCGGATCTCAGCATCGATTTCGCCGGCATCAAGTCGCCGAATCCCTTCTGGCTAGCCTCGGCCCCGCCCGCCAACTCCGGCGCTCAAATTCACCGTGCCTTCGAAGCCGGTTGGGGAGGCGCAGTCTGGAAAACCATCGGCCCGCCCGTTCTGAACGTCTCCAACCGCTACGGCGCCCTGCAATACGGCGGCCAGCGCATGTTCGCGATCAATAACATCGAGCTCATCTCGGACCGCCCCCTGGAAATAAATCTCCGCGAAATCGCCGACGTGAAGCGCGCCTGGCCCGGCCGCGCCGTCATCGTTTCCGCCATGGTCGAATCCAAACCCGAAGCCTGGCGCGACATCGTCCACCGCATCGAAGACACCGGCGCCGACGGCATCGAGCTGAATTACGGCTGCCCCCACGGCATGAGCGAGCGCGGCATGGGCAGCGCCGTCGGCCAAGTCCCCGAATACTGCGAACAAATCACCCGCTGGGTAACCGAAGTAGCGAGCATCCCCGTGATCGTGAAGTTGACCCCCAACATCACCAACGTCGTAAGCCCCGCCCGAGCCGCCATCGCCGGCGGCGCGCAAGCGCTCTCCCTCATCAACACTCTGAATTCGATCGTCGCCGTGGATCTCGATACCTTCGAGCTCACTCCCAACATCGGCGGCAAGGGCGGACACGGCGGTTACGCCGGACCCGCCGTAAAGCCCATCGCCCTGAATATGGTCACCGCGCTAGGCACCGACGAAACAGTGCGCGGCTCCGCCTTGCCGATCTCCGCCATGGGCGGCATCTCCACCTGGAACGACGCCGCGGAGTTCCTCCTGCTCGGCGCCTCCAGCCTGCAAGTCTGCACCGCCGTAATGCACTATGGCTTCCGCATCATCGAAGACCTCTGCGACGGCCTCAAGAATTGGATGGACGCCAAAGGCTTCGCCACCATCAGCGACTTCCGCGGCAAAAGCCTGCCCCGCGTCTCCGATTTCCAGAATCTAGACCTGTCCTTCCGCGCCGTAGCCCGCATTGACCCAGCCAAATGCATCAAGTGCAATCTGTGTTACGTCGCGTGCACCGACGCCGCCCACCAGTGCATCGACCTGATCGATTCCACGGGCAGCGTAGTTCAGCCCCACGCCTACGACGTCCGCTCCAACGGAAAACAGGAAGCGTCCGCCACCCGCCCGCAGCCGCGCGTGCGCGACGAGGATTGCGTGGGCTGCCGCCTGTGCTACAACGTGTGCCCGGTTGACCACTGCATCGAAATGGTCGAACTCCCCTCCGGCCGCCAGTCCGTGACCTGGCAAGACCTGGTGACCTCGCAGCAAGAAGTAACCGAAGACTGGGAAGCCATGCGGAAGTATCGCGAGAAAATGGGCATTCATATCCACTAACCATGCCCCTCCTGATCCGCAACGCCGACATCATTACAGCGGACTCACGCCAGCACGCCGACATTTACGTCGAAGACGAAACCATCACCCGCATCGGCAAGAATCTCGAAGCCCCGCCTGCCACCGAAATCATCGACGCCACCGGCAAACTCGTTTTCCCCGGCTTCATCGACCCGCACGTTCACATCTACCTGCCCTTCATGGCGACCTTCGCCAAGGACACCCACCAGACCGGCAGCATCGCCGCGCTGATCGGCGGCACCACTACCTTTATCGAAATGTGCTGCCCCTCGCGCCTCGATGACGCGCTCGAAGGCTATCACCTGTGGAAGTCGAAAGCCGAAGGCCACAGCGCCTGCGACTACAGCTTCCACATGGCCGTGACCAAATTCGAGGACCGCACCGAAGGCCAGTTACGCGAAATCGTGCGCGACGGTATCGCCTCCTTCAAAATCTTTCTCGCCTACAAAAACTTCTTCGGAGTCGACGACGCCGAAATGTATCAAACCCTCCAGCTAGCCCGCAAACTCGGAGTCATCGTTACCGCCCATTGCGAAAACGCGGAACTCGTAGCCCGCCTCCAGCAGCAACTCCTCGCCGAAGGCAAGACCGGCCCGGAATGGCATGAGCCCAGCCGCCCCGATTCTGTCGAGGCCGAAGGCACCAACCGCTTCGCCGCTTTTCTCGAAACGCTAGGCACCGCCGGGTACGTCGTGCACCTTTCCTGCGCCAAGGCTCTCGCCCGCGCCGTAGCGGCGAAATCCCGCGGCGTTAGGTTGTGGGTAGAATCCGTGATCCCGCATTTCATGCTCGACAAAACCTACGCCGAGCGCCCCGGCGTCGAAGGCATGAAGCACGTCATGTCACCCCCGCTGCGCGCCCGCGCCAATCAAAAAGCTCTGTGGGACGCTTTAGCCGCGGGCTTCATCGACACCGTAGCCACCGACCATTGCCCCTTCGACACATCCCAGAAACTGCTTAGGCAACGGATTCCTTCACGCAAATTCCCAACGGCATCCCCGGCATCGAGGAACGCGTCAATCTTTTATATACCTACGGCGTGAAACACGGCCGCCTGGATCTCCACCGTTTCGTCGATGCCGCCAGCACGCAAGCCGCGAAACTCTTCGGCCTGTTTCCCCGCAAAGGCACCATCGCCGTCGGCAGCGACGCCGACCTGGTGATCTACGATCCCTCCTACCGCGGCGTCCTCTCCGCCGCAACCCAACATTCCAACTGCGACTACAACGGTTTCGAAGGCATGCCCATCGAGGG
The DNA here is from genome assembly GCA_963752205.1 of Bryobacterales bacterium. Taxonomy (GTDB): domain Bacteria; phylum Acidobacteriota; class Terriglobia; order Bryobacterales; family Bryobacteraceae; genus Palsa-187. The sequence continues at coordinate 9,364 of CAVVZG010000081.1, forward strand.
TCGCCCCTCGATCGTCACCGTGCGCGGTCGCGTGCAAGTAAGAGATGGAAAATTCGTCGGCGAGCAAGGCCGCGGCCGACTGTTAAAGCGCGAACCAACTTACTTCTAAAACCATGAGCGTTGACCCCAAGCGAACCGTAGCCGAACTCAAAGAGCTCCGCGCCCTCACCTCCGACGAGAACGGCGCCCAGCGCGTAGCCTGGACAGACACTTGGTTAAAAGCCCGCGATTGGTTCACCTCCAAGCTGGCCGGCCTCCCCGTCGAAGATCATCACGACGCCGCGGGCAACCGCTGGATCACACTTGCCCGGTGAATCCCCGCAAAGCGCTTGCTCCTCGGCGGCCATCTCGATTCCGTTCCCAACGGCGGCTGGCTGGATGGCTGCCTGGACTTCATGGCCGGCCTCGAAGTCCTGCGCGGTTTCGCCGAAAAATATAACGGCCGCCCGCCCGTCACCATCCGCATGGTCGACTGGGCCGACGAAGAAGGCGCGCGCTTCGGCCGCAGCCTGCTCGGCTCGTCCGCCTTCGCCGGCACGCACTCCATCGAAGCCGACCGCGCGCGAACTGACAAGGACGGCATCCGCCTCGAAGAAGCGCTGGCCCGTTGCGGCGTGTCGATCGACAACTTTCCCGAAGCCGCCCGCGAGCAGAAAAACGCCGCCGCGTATCTCGAACTGCACATCGAGCAAGGCCCCGTCCTCGAAAGCCTGGGTCTTCCGCTCGGCGTCGTGCTCGGCACTAAAGGCGTGGAACGCCACGCCATCACCTTCCACGGACAGGAAGCGCATTCCGGCTCGACGCCGATGAAGGTCCGCCGCGACGCGCTGGCCGCCGCCGCCAAACTGGCGCTCGAAATCCGCACGATCGCCGGCAAGCACGCCGACGCCGTCTGCACCATGGGCAGCGTGAAGACCTTTCCCGGCATCGTCACCGCTGTGGTGGGCCGCTGTGAAACCACCCTCGATCAGCGAGACCTCGATGCCGCCGTCCTAGCCGAAATGTACCGCGAAGCCCGCGCCGCCAGTGAGCGCTTCGCCGCCGAAGAACGCTGCACCGTCGAATGGTCCCGCATCTGGAGCATCGAGCCAGTTCCCTTCCATCCCGTCCTGATCGACTTCTGCGATGCCGCCATTCGCGAAACCGCCGGCGCGGTTCATCGCCTGCCCTCCGGTCCCCTGCACGACGCCGCCGAAGTTGCGCGCGCCGGCATCCCCACCGTCATGATGTTCGTCCAATCTCTGCGCGGAATCAGTCACAATAAAATCGAAGACACCAAGGAAGAGCATCTGGAAATGTCCGTCCAAGCTCTCTACAACCTCGCGGAAAAAACCGCGAAGTGGATTCTAAGAGGTGAATCATGACGACAACAGACGTGGCCGCGGGACTCAGACCCGTCAACCATTGGATCAACGGCCAGCCGCGCCCCTCCGCATCCGGCCGCTCCAGCATCGTATGGAATCCCGCAACCGGAGAGCCGCAAGCCGCCGTCGCCCTCGCCAGCGTGGAAGAAGTTGACGACGCCGTCGCCACCGCACACCGCGCCTTCCCAGCCTGGCGCGCCACCCCGCTTTCCCGCCGCGCCGAAATCATGTTCAAAGTGCGCGAGCTGGTCGACGCCAACCGCCGCCGCATCGCCGAGATGATCACCCTCGAACACGGCAAGACCGTTGCCGACGCCCTGGGAGAAGTCGCGCGCGGACTCGAAAATATCGAATTCGCCTGCGGCGTCCCGCACCTGCTCAAAGGCGGCTACTCCGAACAAGCCAGCAAAGGCATCGACGTCTATCAAATCCGCCAGCCGCTGGGAGTGGTCGCCGCCATCACGCCCTTCAACTTCCCCGCCATGGTGCCCATGTGGATGTTCGCCAACGCCATCGCCTGCGGCAACACCTTCGTGCTGAAGCCCTCCGAGCGCGATCCCTCAGTCAGCCTCTTGCTAGCCGAGTTATTGAAAACCGCCGGCGTCCCCGACGGAGTTTTCAATGTAGTGCAAGGCGACCGCATCGCCGTCGAGCGCCTACTGGAGCATCCCGACGTCCAGGCCGTCAGCTTCGTCGGCTCCACGCCCGTGGCCAAGTTCATCTACGAGACCGCCACCCGCAACGGCAAGCGCGTCCAAGCGCTCGGCGGCGCGAAAAATCACATGCTGGTTCTGCCCGACGCCGATATCGCGATGGCCGCCGATGCCGCGGTCTCGGCAGCGTTCGGATCGGCCGGCGAGCGCTGCATGTCCATCTCGGCAGTGGTCGCCGTCGGCAGTTCCGCCGACCCGCTGATTGCCGCCATCGAAGAAAGAATGGCGCGCATCAAAATCGGCCCCGGCACGGAAGAAGGCAACGAAATGGGCCCGCTCATCACGCGCGAGCATCGCGATCGTGTAGCGTCCTACGTGGCCAACGCCGCAACAGAAGGCGCGACCGTTGCCGTCGACGGACGCCAGGACGCCGCCTCTCAACGCCCCGGATTCTTTCTCGGCTTAAGCCTGCTCGATCGCGTCCAGCCCGGCATGCGCTGCTACGAGGACGAAATCTTCGGACCGGTCCTCAGCATCGTCCGCGCCGCCACCTACGACGACGCTCTCCGCATCATCAACGAAAATCCCTACGGCAACGGCACCGCGATTTTCACGCGCGACGGCGGCGCCGCTCGCCAGTTTCAGTTCGACGTCGAAGTCGGCATGGTAGGCATCAACGTTCCCGTCCCCGTCCCTGTTGCTTATTACAGCTTCGGCGGATGGAAAGCCTCTCTCTTCGGGGACCTCCACATGTACGGCCCCGAAGGCGTGCAGTTCTATACCAGAGCCAAGGTCGTCACCAGCCGCTGGCCCGATCCCGGCAGCAGCAAAGTCGACTTGGGCTTTCCGCAATCGCGCTAATCAGAACGCCAGCTTGAGACCGAACTGAATCAGGCGCGGATTATTCACCGTGTAATTCACCACGTTAAATGTGGCGGGAGAGTTGAAGTCCGCCCCCTCCCCACTGCCGCCTGGCGCGCCGAACTGCGCATGGTTGAATAGATTAAAAAATTCCGTCCGGAAATCCACCCGCATCCCTTCGCGGGGCACAAAGTGCTTGATGATGGAAAAGTCCGTGTTCACAAAATCGGGACCAGACAATGGCGTCCGGTTCGCGTTTCCGAGCTCTCCATCTGCCGGTTGGGAGAAGCAGGAAGCATTGAACCACCTCGACAAAGTCGGGTTGCTCAACACCGGATTGCAGGTTTGATTCGGGCGGATGAGTTGTTGGGCATTGGTGTTCTCAAGGTTTGCGCCAGATGTTTCGGCGCTATCGTAGACGAAGACCGGAAATCCGGAAGTGGCCTTCTCGATCACCGTGAGCTCCCATCCTCCAACGAGCGCGTTCGCCAGCCCTTTCAGGTTGCCTCCGAACTTCTGGCCTTTGCCAAAGGGCAAATCGTAAATGACGCTGGCTGTAAAGTTGTGGTTCAGGTTAATCTGCGAAAGTCCCCAGTCCAAGCTCTGCCAGTTCGGAAGAGGGAAGTAGGTGGCCCCGATGATGCTTCCTAACCCATCGCTGAAGCCGGTGTCGTACGCCCGCGAGTAGGTATATCCGATGAGCGCATAGATACCGTGCCTGGCGCTCTTAGTCTCGGCTTTGATTTGCAGAGAATTGTAGTGAGCGATACCGGCATCGTAAATCGAATCGATCGTTGAATACGGGAAAGCGGTATAGGGCACGCCGAAGGCCGCTCCATTAGGACCGCATCCCAAGGTGTATCCTTTCACAACTCCGCAGGCGGTCGGCGAGTTTACGTTGATATTATTTCCAAACACCAGAAGGTGGGAGCTGCGCGATCCCGCATAACCCGCGGTCAGTACAATCTGGCCGGGCAACTCCCGCTCGACATTGATATTGAACTGTTGAACTCTACCCTGCTTAAAGTTCGTCGGTTGAGCGTTAATGGTGCCGCTGAAATCGGCCGGATTCGGGGGTGAAGTGAAGGTGGGGAATCCCTGCGAAAAGCTGATCCCGCCGGGCGTCAATCCGTGTTGGGCGCAGGCGGCCGTGGCGAACGTGCAAGACGTCGGGAAAAATGCAAATGCGTCCGACTCAGCATAGTAAGGCGGATTCTGCCACAACCCCTGCGCCCCTTGGTTCCATGACGAATCGTGAAAAATAGCATAGCCGCCGCGAACCACCGTACTGTTGCCGCCGAACGGCTTCCAAGCCACCCCCAGGCGCGGCTCCAGCGCGGTCCAATCCATCTTAATGCCCGCGCCGCTACCCACGCCATTCTGCCCCGCAATCAGAAACTTTCCAGTGGCGGGATCGAAATCCGACTGCCGATTGCCCACCTCGCTTTGCGGCGTCATCAGCGCCCAGGCCAAACCCAGATTCAACGTCAAATTCTTGCTCAGCTTCCAGTTGTCCTCGACGAAAGGACGGTACAGCTTCCAGCGGCGTCCCGTATTCGACCCGCCAAACTCCTGGTCGTGGATCGCCAGACTAGTCAGGCCCGTCAGAACGTCCGCGGCCGGATCGCCCGTCCAGCCTCCTGTGATTACCCAGAACCCGTTTGGAAAACCGACGGCCACGGTGTTCAACTGATTCGCGCGAAGGGAGCCGCCCACGCGAATGTCATGCTTGCCGCGCACCATGTCGAGCGAATCGGAAAACGTCCAAACATTGGTTCCGCCGACGAACGGCGAGTAACCGCGATCCCCTAGCGACCAGTAAGAGCCTCCCGGCATCTCCACCGACGTCAGCCCGCAGCTTCCACCACCCAGATTGGCGCCCGGAATTCCGAAAGCCTGCGACAGGCAACTGCCGGTTCCTTGCGAGGTGATGTAGTCGAAAATCCGGTTGAATCCAGCGCTGACCTGATTCACCGTGGTCGGCGAAAAAATATGCGTCTCCGACATCGCCACATTCCGCGCGTGGTTAATGATGTTTTGATTGCTGGCAAACGCGCCCTGCTCGGCGAATCCATTGGAGCCGCCGGGGACGTACGAGGTAGCCTGGTCATAGCTGACCCGCGCGAATAAAGTGTCCTTATCCGAAATGTTTTCGTCCAGACGGATATCGAATTTCCCTTCGTTGAGCTTCCTCACCGGCTGGCTCACGAAGTTGTAGCCGAGCGCCGCGTTGTTGGCGTTGGGCAGCGGATATAGGTTCATTAACTTCTGCCCAATCGGATTGATCAGCCCCGCCGGAATCTTATTGCAAGGTATTCCTGCCCCCTGGCTGCCGTTCGCCGCTGCGGGAAGAGGGTTGCCCGCGCTATTGCACTGAAAAGAGGCCGCAATCGGATCCGCATCGGTTCCCGTGGTGGCCCAGGGATTCACTAAGCTCACGGTATTCGGCTGGCCGAAGGCGTCGTGACTGAAATCACCGCTGCGCTGGGCGATCGAAGGCACCAGTCCCGTGAATGGAATCCCGTGCCGTTGATCCTTTTGTTCGAAATCCGCAAAGAAAAACACCTTGTCTTTCTTGATGGGACCGCCTACCGAGCCGCCGAATTGGTTGAGATTAAACTTTTCCGTGGACGCGGCGAAGAAGCTGCGGGCATCTAAATCGGTATTGCGGAAAAACTCGAAAACGCTTCCATGGAATTGATTGCTCCCCGATTTTGTGGTCACCAAAACCGTCGGCCCTCCGCGCGTTCCCCATTCCGCGGAGTAGTTGTAGGTGAGGACTTTGAATTCCTGAATCGAGTCGATCGAAGACAGAATCGAAATCGCCCCGGATGTCAATTCGTTGTTGTCGTTGCCGTCCAGCAGCCAGTCCGTGCTATTCGCGCGCGATCCGCCCACCGACAAGGAAAAAGACCCGCGCGCCGACGCTTCGCTGCTGGGCCCGCCGTTAAAAAAACTATTCGGGTTAGTCTCCTGCGAAGTGCCCGGCGTAAGCGTGGCCAGTTGCACGAAGTCGCGCCCATTCAAAGGCAGATCGGCCACCTGCTGGCTGGTGATCACCTGGCCGAGCGTAGCATCCGCGGTTTGAATCGCCACCGGCGTGGCCGTGACTTCAACCGTGGTTTGCACTGTGGCCGGCGCCAGCTTAAAGTCTAATTCCCGGTGCTCATCCACCTGCAGCCGGATATCGGAAGCGGTAGCGGTCTGGAAACCCTTTTGTTCCGCTTGAACGCTGTAAATTCCCACGCCCAGTAGTTGAAAACTATACGCGCCGGCTTGATTCGTTGTGGAAGACCGCGCCAGCCCGGTCGCCGGTAGCGTAACCGTCACCTTCGCGTCCGGCACCGCCGCTCCACCCGCGTCTGTAATAGTTCCCGAAATACTTCCGGTAGCTTGTCCGAAGCAAAGTTGGCTCGCGGTGCTGGCGAGCAAGCAGAGGAAAGCTATGCTGAATATCTTTGTAACAAAGCTGCGGTGACTACGGGAAAACAACTGCGACGCCTTTGCGCCAATCATGATTTGCCCCCTGTTTGCTGACTGCGGAACGGCCTCTTGCGACAGAACGAACCAGGTTCACCTCACAATCCTGCGAGCGACTTAGGAAGCAGATTAAGAGTAGTCTTGACTTTTTCCATCAGTTTGTCAAGAAAAAACGAGGCGCTGTATTCACCCCATAAATACTTTCAATGAGAAATTTCGGTGTGAGTAAACAGGTTGAGTAAGCAGGTCGGGTAAACAGCCTCCGTACAGATGTTAATATCGAATCAGCCTTCTCGGCAAATGACTATGGATCTCCAGCTCCATCATCGCGAGAAAGAAGGAATTCAAATCCTCGACCTGCACGGCCACGTAACAGAAGGCGCTTCCGAAGCCAAGCTGCGCGCAACGATCATTGACCTGGCGGAAGCGAAAATTATAAAAGTAATCCTCAACTTTGCCGGCGTAATGGAGATTGACGCCGACGGGCTGGGCGCCGTGAACTTTTGTGAAGCTCGCCTCACCAGCTTGAGCGGAGCGCTACGGCTACTGAATCTCAGCCAGCGTCATCTCGACCTGATGGTGCTCACAAAACTGAACACGGTTTCCCAAATCTTCACCGACGAGCAGGATGCCATAAATAGCTTCTTCCCAGACCGCGCCGGTCTCCGCTACGATATCCTTGAGTTCGTCGAGGAAGCGCATGACGCGCCCGCCGATCCAAAGTAAGTTACGCAGTTTAAAAATCGGGCAAGTAGACGCGCTCTTCCGCTATCCCGTGAAGTCCATGGCCGGCGAACCGCTCGAGACCGCCAAGCTAGGCTGGCACGGACTCGATGGTGACAGACGCCTGGCATTCCGGCGCATGGAAGACCGCGGCGCCTTCCCTTGGCTAACCGCCGGTAAGCTTCCCGGCCTGCTCCTGTTTCGACCGCAGCCCCGCGAAGACGGTGCCGAACTTCCCACCCATATTCGCACCCCGGAGGGCGAAGACCTCCCCGTCTTCGGCGACGCCTTGGCCGCGGAAGTCGCACGTCGCCACGGCGCTCCCGTGCAGATGATGCATTTGAAGCACGGCATCTTCGATGATGCGGACATCTCCGTGATCGCCACCGCTACCATGGACGAGATTGCACGGCTCGCGGGCGTGACCTCGGATGTGCGGCGCTTTCGCCCCAATGTTGTAGTTCGCTTACTGCAATCGGTTCCCTTCCAGGAGGACGCGTGGTTGGGCGGCGTGCTCTCCTTCGGCGAGTCGGACGGCGCCCCCGCCATCGCCGTCACCATGCACGACGTTCGCTGCTCCATGGTGAACCTGGATCCTGACTCGGCAACTCCCACCCCGGAAGTATTGAAAGCCGTCGTCCGCGCGAATCAAAACAACGCCGGAATCTACGGCGCCGTCACCCGCATCGGTCGGCTGGCTGTCGGACAGACCGTATTCCTGAATCGCCCAGAAGCATAATACATCGCCGCTCATGCCCAGCCGTTATGTCATTCGGGTGATGTAGCCGCCGCGCGCCAGGCGTACGCTGCTTCTAGATGCGCCCGCTCGCGTT
>CAVVZG010000082.1:0-11381 GCA_963752205.1 Bryobacterales bacterium
CGATCTCCGGCGAAACCTGGATTCAGAGCATGACGGCGTTCCGCCAATTGAACGACGCCGGGGTCGACCCGAACGCGGTGCAATCGAATCCGTCGCTGGTGCCCAATAATCCCTTCGTTCAAAGCATGTTCCCGGCGCTGGCGAATTTCTACTTTCCGGGAAGTGCTTCCGCGAATTACTACTACGGGATTTACGGAGTTTACGGCGGCAGCTACCTGGATATTCTGCACGCAGCGGACCGCATCCCCGGTGCTTTCAACACGCCCGCTGGCACCTGCGCTTCGCGGACCGGCTGCTACACTTTCTTCGGACCGCAGGCGAGTTCCATGCCCACTTGGATGAACGCCGGGGCCGCGGATTATCACGGCGTCACGGTTACGCTGCGGCGCTCGTTTAGCCAGGGGTTCTCGTTCGATTTTAACTATACCTTGTCGCACTCGATCGACAACGCTTCGGCGGCCGAGGGCGGGTCCGGGCAAGACGGCGCCGTGATTCAGAATATTTTCGACCCCGGCGCCTTCCGCGGATCGTCGGATTTCGATATCCGGCACCTGGTGAATGCCAACTTAGTTTACGAACTTCCCTTCGGAACCGGGAAAGCGGTTCTGGGGAATGCTCACAAATGGTTAAATGAAGTGGTGGGGGGCTGGCAAATCTCGAGCATCATGCGTTTCGCCAGCGGATTGCCGACGATCATTCAGGGGAACTTTACCTGGAACACAAATTACTGGCAGAACTCACTGGCGATTCCAGTGGGACCTTTCACCCGGACCATCGGCTATGACAGCAACGGCAATCCCAGTGTGTTTAGCAGTACCGACGCGGTCAATAGCTTCGCGGATCAATATCCCGGCCAAGTGGGAACGCGCGCGCTGCTGCGCCTGGCACCGCAATACAACGTGGATCTGGCGATTGCCAAATCCTTCCAAATGCCCTGGGAGGGGCATCGCTTGCAGCTTCGCGGGGAAGCTTTCAATGTATTTAACAACGTGAATTTCGTCAGCCCGAGTCTGGCGCTGCACACGCCGGGAACGTTTGGCGAGTTCACCGATACCACACCGCCGCGCGTGATGCAGTTTGCTCTTCGCTATGAATTCTAGACCCCGGGCGCTCGCGTTATTGCTGATGGCCGGAGCGGTATTTGCGAGCGCCTCCAACGCGTTCGATTACGTGCCGCTGGCGATCGACGGGAAACCGGCGCCGCTGGCGGCTTACCGCGGTAAAGTTCTGCTGATCGTCAATGTGGCGAGCCAGAGCATTTTTGCAACGCAGTACGAAGGGCTGGAGTCTTTGTATCAGAAGTACCGCGATCAGGGCCTAGTGGTGCTGGCATTTCCCTCGAACGACTTCGGGCAGCAGGAGCCGGACGGCAACGACGCGATCCAGCAATTCGCGGGCAAGTACAAGGCCGATTTTCCGTTGTTCGCGAAAATTGCGGTCACCGGCGATCACATCGCGCCGCTGTACCAGTTTTTGACGGATAAGCCGGTTGCCGCCGACGATGCGGCGAAGGACAAGCCAGCGGAGCCCGCTGCGGCAGGCCCGGTCCGTTGGAGCTTCACCAAATTTTTGATCGGGCGCGACGGCAAGGTTGCCAAACGGTTTGAGCCGGACACGGAGCCGGACGATCCCGAGCTGGTCAATGCCGTCGAAAAAGCTTTGACAGTGCCTATAAAGAAGTGAATTAAGCGTTCATCACGGCTGGCGCCTGATTCAATACCGTCGGCGCGGGCGAACCGCCCTGCGTCAGGAAATCCATAACGCTGCCGGTGAAACTCGTGGCGCCTAATTGCGAGACCTGTACGCCGGAAAGAACCTTCATAAACGCATTCGCGTATTCAGTTCCCATGGCCACCGGGTCCACCCCTTGGCCCATGGATGGATACGCCGTGATGCGCTGCTGCACCATGGAAATAAAGTTGTCGGTGATGGCCGTGGCGCCGCCGTTGGCCCAACCCTGGGTGCCGTTGATGAAACCGTACATATCGGAAACCGATTGCTGGATGAACTTTTGCATGTAGGAATCCATGGAGTCTGCCTGGAACGGGGTCATACCGCCTGTGGGCGTAACGGTGGTGTACTGGTCCGGGGCGGGCGTGAAATACGGCGCGGTCGAGGAGATGGTGTAGCCGGGCGTCGTGGTTGACGGCGTGTCACCGGCGCTCGTTGAAGGGCTGCTGGGCGGATGTCGATGTCGTTGGCATGCTTACCGGGAGAGACTCGGCGGGGAAAGCTACTTCCGCTGGCGTGGACCAAGCAGCCGCGGACGGGAGGGTCGGCGACGCAGCGCCGAGAAAATACTGGAGGAAAGAGTCCTGGCCGGACGGACTTGACGACGTATTCCCGCCAACACTCGCGAGCTGGTCGGCGAAGGAGGTGGCGGCGGATGGCGTGTTCGCGGCGCTGGTTAGGGGCAGTTCCGCGGGGGGCGCCGTCACAGGGTTGGTTGCAGTGATCATAGGTTCTTTGACTCCGCGCAGAAGAATGCAATCCCGGGGCCAATCGGTTTGCGCTTTTAGATGCTTGGGGCGGGCGGCTCCGCTCAGTCGGAATTTTGGCGGATCGTCAACTTTCCGCCGTCGCAGAACGATTACAGCGCGGCAAAGGCTTGCATGCGCAAGGGGCGCGGGTTGGTTCTCGAATTGCATCGGCAGGGGTGGAGTGATTAGTGTCTTCGCCCACCACTGTTCCTACTGAACTGACCGCCGTACCCAGCGAAACTGCACGGCGAACTCCCGTGGACCGGTGGATTCTGGGGGGGATTGCGATTGCGCTGCTGACCGTCATTGCCGGGATCGCCTCCACTGGGGTCAGCCTCCGCTATTTTCTGCAGCCCACCGCGGCGTGGATCGTTCTGGGGGGGACTTTCGGAGTCACTTTGATCACGACGCCCCGCAAGGCCCTGGTGCATGCCATGCAGCGGGTGTTGGGGCTGCTGCGCCAGCCGGCCACCGATCGCGAAGAACTGATGGATGAGATCGTTTCCTGTGTACGAACGGCCCGCGTGCAGGGGATGCTGGCAGTGGAACCCAGAATCGGGCAGATCAACAATGCGTTTCTGCGGGAGATGCTGGGGCTGGCTCTGGACGTGAAGACCCGCGGCGAGTTCCAAAGCACTCTCGAAACCAAACTGCGATTGCATGAACGGCAGGGGGATGCGGACGCTAAAGTGCTTGAGGTGGCGGGAGGGTTCGCGCCGGCGATCGGTGTGATTGGCACGGTAGTGGGGTTGATCGATGTACTCCGCCAATTTTCGAACATGAACTCGGTGGCATTCGGAATCGGCACCGCTTTTGTGTCGACCATGTACGGGCTGGCTCTGGCGAACTTGATCCTGCTTCCCGCGTCGCACCGCATTCGGTCCAGCGTGGCGGAAGCGTTTGAGATCGAGGAGATGATCGTCGAAGGCGGGCTGTGCCTGATCGACGGTACGCATCCTTCGCTGGTTCGTGAACGCCTGAATTGCTTCCTGCGGCAGGCGCCCAGCAAATGAAACCGGCCTATTATCAGAACCATCAAGGCGGGCGCGACCGCTGGATGGTGAGTTATCTCGATGTTCTCACCATTCTGCTGATTCTGTTTGTGGCGATGGCGGCGCAGACTTTACAAAACTCGGCGAAGTCGGCTCCCGTAGCTCCGGCGGCGCCGGTTGCGAAAGTACCCGTGGCGACGCCGGCGGGGCCCAGCGCGGCAATGGTCGCGATCAAGCAGGACCTGGAGAAAAGCAATCTGGACGTGCAAGTGGATTCCCGCGGGGTGGTGGTGAGCCTTCCGCAGGCGCTGCTGTTCGAACCCGGCGAGGATAGAATCAATGCCGATGCGTTGCCGACCGTAAAGGCGATTGGCGACGTGCTCAACAAGATTCCTAACAACGTGAGTCTGGTGGGGCACACGGATGCGACGCCGATTCACAACTGGCATTTCGCCAACAATTGGGAGCTGGCTGCGGCGCGCGGGCTGCGCCTGTTGGAACTGCTCAGCAGCCGTTATGGAATCGAAGAGTCGCGGCTCTCGGTGGCGAGCTTTGGCTCGTATAATCCGAAGAGTTCGAACGACACTCCGGACGGCCGCGCAAGCAATCGCCGCGTGGAAATCGTGATCCTGGACAATTACGCGCGCAAGCCGTAGTAGTTCGCGGTCGAGGTGATGTCGGGGCCGTGCTCGGTGCGGAGCAGGCTCAGCAAGTCCAGAGGCCGCGTGGGATTCGACGGCAAACCGAGCGCAGACGGATTCGTTACTTTGCGCAGGCGGCCGGACTCCACTACGTATTTCTGATTGTCGGCACCTTGCAGCAACTCGCCTTCTTTCGCTCCGACTTCGGCGCTTAGGCGGTCAAAGGAGGCGCCGTAGCCGTCCATGATTCCGGTATCGAAGCCTTGCAGACCGCCGGTAGGCATCTGGTTGCGATGGATACTCCACAGCAGGTTTTCGCGCGCGGCGACGGCGCCATCCCAACTGAGGCTCTCCGCCATCGAGCGCCCGTTTCGCGCCAGGCGCTGGCGGAGTTCGGGCAAACGAACCAAGCCGTCGAGCGCAACGATGAAATCCGAAATGACGCGCGGGCGGACCACGATCGCGGTGTGGCCGTCGATGGCGTAACCTTCGGTGCCGTAGGGCGTAGTGATCACAGCCGTGCCGCAGGCCATGGCTTCAACGGGCGGCAGCGGGAAGCTTTCGTACCACGAAGGGCACAACACGATATCGCTTTCCGCGTAAAGGCGGCTCAGTTCATCGTGGTTGAGCGTTCCGTGAAACTTGTAAGGAGCGAGTTCGTTGGCGGGGCCGAAAACCGGGTGTTCGAAGCCGTAGACATGCCAGGCGATCTTGTTGGGATAGCGGCGCCTGAGCTCGGCCATGGCGGGGACCGCGTCCTGGAAACCTTTCCACTTTTCGGGGCGGCAGTATGTGACCACGCGGATCACGCCGTCCTGCGCGCTCAACTTAGGGCGCGGGCGGAATTTGGCGGTGTCGACTCCGTTTTGAACCACCGGAACAATTTCATTAAAGCGGCGGCGGAACTCGCCGGCCAGCCAAGCAGAATTCGCGATGCGGTACATCGGCATCTGGAAAGTATTGCGGCACAGCATCTTAATCAGCGGATTGCCTTGCAAACCCGACGATGGATTAGAGTCGGATGCGAAAAACACTTCGTCGTAGTGTTGCGGGAAATGGACCGATTTCCCTTTACCGGATTGCCAGGCGGGAATGATGCTTTCCCAGTTGGCGGCAATGATCAGGTCGGCTTGCGGGATGGCCGGGGTGAGCAGGTGCGCATACGCCAGGAAGAAGCGCAGCTCACCGAGGAAATCGCGCGGTGTCTTGTCGAGAAAATGATACGGCAGCGATTCGCGGCGGGCTTCGGAGTCATAGTGAATCGGTACTTTGAAATCGAGCCCGGGAAATGGCTCGTCTTCGAGCCACATGAACTTGGGCCAAGTGGTGAGGGAGACTTCATGTCCCTTCGCCTGCAGCCGGCGTGCGTATTCGAGGGTGCTGGCGGCGCTTCCGGTGCGGACGCGCGCCGTGGGGCCCAGAAGAAAACTCATGGACAGATGCTGCGTTGCGCGCACGGCGGGGGCTTGGACGGTGGTCATGGCATTCCTCACGACGGCCTTGGGAACGGCGGCATTTGCCTTCTCCACGCCGATTACCACGGTGAAGCCGTTGCCGACCTTGTCGTCGGTGTCCTGAACGTGCAGGATGTTCCAACCCAGCCAGTGAACCAGCTCGACGAAATCTTCCGTAATCCAAACCGAGCAGTGTTCGTTAAGGGTTTCGGGCTGTTTGCCGGTCTCGTGGCGCTCGATCAATTCGGCCAGAGTGGAGCGCGAGCGTTCTTTATCGAAAGTGCGTTCCTTGTGCGGCGCGATGATGTACAGATAACCGCCGGGTTTGACCACGCGATACCACTCACGCAAAGCCTTAATGGGGTCCGGGAAGTGCTCGATGACGTGCGAGCTGATGACGAAATCGACGCTGTCGTCCTCGAGCGGCAACTGGTCGCCGGGAGAAACGATGTCCACCGGCAGAGCCTCCCCACAGAGCTTGATCTCTTCCTGTTTGAAGGGGGTCAACTCCGAAGTGAAATCGACGTTGCGAGTTTTCAGCCCGAACGAGTTGTGCGCGGAGCCGCCAATTTCGAGCCCTTCGAGTCCATCGAGCAACTGATGAGCGAGCGCGCTTTCTTTGAATTTCATAGTGTTGTCCGGCCGTCCTTTTGTGAAACCCCTAGGTGTAATCAGCTAGAACATCGGCAGAATCGCCTTAGAACTGTAGTAAGGTAAGCGTCAGCTATAGTACGAGAACTTCTGGCTGGCGCGGTAGAACGCCTCTTCCTCAGGGGGGACAATTCTGTCCTTGTACCAGGGCAAATGCCGGCAAGCATATTTTCCCGCGACCCTGACGCCCTTCAGGTGGTCCGCCGGGTTGAAGAACTGCTTGTTGTAAACGGCGAAGGTAGTGTCGACGGCGGCGCTGTAGACTTCGTCGCCGGTGCTGGTGAAGCCGACGGGATTCTTCCAGAACTGAGCTTCCCATTCCCAGATCTGGTAATCCGCGGCGCCGATGCGGAACTTTTCGTGGCGCATTTTGGACCAGTCGGAAATGTTGAGAGCCAGTCCGGCCTTGCCGACGCGGTGTTTTTCGGTGAGCGAGAGCAGCTCATAGACGAAATCTTCGGGCAGCGAAGGGTTCAACTCCAGGTCGGGATCGGTGATGCAAAAGCGGTCCGGTAGCGAAAGGAGATTCTTCGGGTCCAGAAACAGGTTGTGCGGCCCCTTGTTTTCTTCCAGCCGAATGACGGAGAGATTCGGAGTGCTCTGCGACAGGTAGTCGAGCAGCGGCGGGAACGTGGATGCGTTGTCGATGGCGATGATTTCTTCGAAGCCAAAGCGGCGTAGTTGCGAGACCATGCTCTTCAAATACGTCACCGAATTGAAGACCGGAATCAGAATGGGGATGCGTTTCTGAAAGTGGGAGCCTAGCGAGGAAGACGCTTTGGAGCGGACGGCTACGGGAGCTTGCTGAGGCGCGGGCGAGGTCATGCAAGAACGCAAAGGAGACTTCGCATCGAACAATTCCGAAGCGATCCGCGGCATCAATGCGGCCTTCACGAACAGGATGTTGAACTGGTGGTCACCATACTCGCGGTCACGGGCGACCGGAACAAAGCCTTTTGCGATCAGCTCGCGCGTGATGTAAGCGCTATCCTTCTGTTCCTTCCAAAACTCGAAGTTCTCGACTTCGATCAGGACGGCCACTGCGCTCGCTAGGGCCTTTTCGGCGCCTTTCAGAACTTTGTCGGCGGCGCCTTCGACATCGATCCAGAGTGCGATGCGCTGTTCCGCCACATCGAAACCTTCCTCGACCAGGAAGCCGTCGAGAGTGCTTGCGTCCACGTTGAATTCTTCGTAGACGGCTTCTTCATTTCTAAGCAGCAGGGATGTTTTGCCGGTGGTTTTCGGCTCATTGATGTGACCCGGCAGCACCACGCCTTTGTCGTAATACCGCGAAAGAGTTCGCGGCGCGTACATCTTAACCGAGCCGGCGGAGTCAGAGATGGCGCGGTTCAGATAGGTCACACCGGCCGCTGAAACAGCCGGCTTGTGAAGCGCGAAAATTTCGGGGTTGGCTTCGAACGAATACACCAGGAGCCTGGGAAACCTCTTCTTCGCGGCCACGGCGCAGGCTCCATCGAAGGCTCCGATATCCAAGAACACGGTGGGGCGGAGACGCTCCAGAACATCCCAAAGAAGCGACGTCAATCTGCCGTTGCCGGCCGGGCCTTCTTCGCCGCGGTCGAGCACGTTCAGATTGGCCATCAGCAGGTGATCGATCGCCAGCCCGGCGTTTTTCGTCTCGGTCGTCATACTCGTGCCTAAACGTGGCCTTGGGCCAGGTCCTTCAGCATTTGCTTTTCGACGATCAAATCGGCCACGGCACGGCGCAGCTGCGCGTTTTCCTTTTGCAGCTTGTTCAACTGATCGAGATCCACGGGGCTGCTGAGGGTGGCCGCCGGGGTAAATCGCGGCGGATTCGCCCATGCGGGCTGCAGCGGGGAGGCGGACGGCTTGGCGACGTGGGCCGTCACGTTCAGCTTCGGGGCGTTGCCCTTGGCGACTCCGACGACGACCGTGAAGCCGTTGCCGACCTTGTCATCGGTGTCCTGAACGTGCAGGATATTCCAACCCAGCCAGTGAATCAGCTCGACGAAATCCTCCGTAATCCAAACCGAACAATGTTCATTCAAGGTTTCGGGCTGTTTGCCGGTCTCATGGCGCTCGATCAATTCGGCCAGCGTGGAGCGCGACCGCTCTTTATCGAAAGTGCGTTCCTTGTGCGGCGCGATGATGTACAGATAACCGCCGGGTTTGACCACGCGGTACCACTCGCGCAAAGCCTTAATGGGGTCCGGAAAGTGCTCGATCACGTGCGAGCTGATGACGAAATCGACACTGTTGTCCGGGAGCGGCAACTGGTCACCAGGCGACACGATGTCCACCGGCAGAGCCTCTCCACACAGCTTGATCTCTTCCTGTTTGAAGGGGGTCAATTCCGAGGTGAAGTCGACGTTGCGAGTTTTCAGCCCGAACGAGTTGTGCGCGGAGCCGCCAATTTCAAGCCCTTCGAGTCCATCGAGCAAGCTTGTGAGCCAGTGCGCTTTCTTTGAATTTCATAGTTGTGTTTCCTTTTGTGTTTAGATAGCTTCGAGAACGGGCGTCATTTCTTCGACCTGCCCGGCGCGGGAATGATCACCTGCGAAGACTTGTTCCCAAAGCTCGACGTTCTTCTCGATGTTGCGGTGCGTCAACACCCAATCGCGCTGCTCGCGATACAATTTGGTGCGGTCCGCCTGCAGAACTTCTTCGAGCTTCCGCTTCCATGACTCGCGGTTATTCTTAGCCGTGATCGGAACTTCGGTGGAATACGGCATGACGTGCGAGGCCAGCGTGACCGCTCCCGACATGGCGTATTCGTAATACTTGATGCAGCTTTTGTGGCGATTAAATTGGTCATCGAGCAAGGGCGCGATGCCGATATCCAGCTTCAAATCACACACTTTTCGCGGATGCTGCTCCAATGGGACGTTGGGATGAAATTCGTACCGTATGCCGGACAACTTGTCCATGAAGTGTTTGATGGATCTGCCCAGCGGCGTATTGAATAGCGCCTGACCCCAGCGGGCTTCGAGTACAGCCATCAATTCTTCAAGAGTCGATTCCTGGCAAATTCCCTGCAGCACGAAGGTGAACGGAATCTTTTTCTGGACTTCACGAACGGCATCCAGAGCCACAGCCAGGTCAAGAAAGTGGGTGGGGCTTCCGGTCCAACCGATACGGGCTTCCCCGCTCCTGGGCTCGGTCGTCCATTCATCCGGGTCCACGCTATTGGGGATCACAGTGACGTTGGGATTCCACTTGCGAAGGTAACTGGCTAGGGTTTCGGTGGTGGTGGTCACGACGTCCGCCGATCGTCAACAGAAATTCGTAGAGAGGAAGGCGCGATTGCACGGCCTTGTAGTTGAGGTTCTCGGGCGGAACCAGATCCAGGGCGTCATCGGTATCGAAGACGACGCGGATGCGGTTTCTCTTACACCACTCGACAATTTTCACAGCTTGGGGATAGTGCGCGCGATAGAGGACCACAACATCCGGGGCCTGGTAGCTCTCCTGATTCGACAGAATCTGGACTTGGTGCCCGCGCTGGCTCAGATATTTCGCGGGAATCGCGCCGCGCCATTTATAGCAGCCGCTTTGCGTCTCCGTGAGTAGACAAATATTCAAGCAGTTCTCTCCTCACTCTCGGCGTTGGTGCGCGCCCAGTTGGAAATGTAGGATTCGGCGGCGGTGTTTTCCAGCTCGCGATCATGCAGATACGTCCAGGCCTTCTTGCGCCGTTCCTTGAGGTTCTCCAGAATCTTGCAGTCCTTGCGGGCCTTCAGAAGGCGCTTTCGCTGTTCGGTAATCTGGACTTCCAGGTTCTTGCGGGCTGCAACCAGAGAAAGCTTTTCGCCGCGGATGCGCAGTTGGAACGCTGCTAGCGCGCGAAATTCGGTGGCTTCGACTAAGGGCCTGCCCAGCACGTTCATCTCGGCATTCAACTGCGCGGCAGTGAGAGCATTCTCGCGATGCAGCACTTCCGACAATTTGTTTTGGATGGTGGAAAGCTTTTCTTCTTCCGTGCGCATCTGTAGCTCACGCCATTCGAGAACCCGTTGGAGAGGAAACTGGAACGCCTTCATGAGAGCTCCTTGGCCAAAGTAAACAGGCGGTTGCGGGTTTCGTCGAGCGGTGCGTAAGCCTCGGAGTCCTGCCGCAAGAATTCCAGGATCTGCGGACGGACGCGGATGCTGCGATCCAATATCGGATTGGCGCCTTGCACGTGCGCGCCCAACTGAATCAGGTCGGCCGACTGCTGATACGTTGACAGGGCCTCGCGGATGCGGCGATTCGCGGCGAGCTCCTCTTCGGTAATCACCTTGTTCGAAAGGCGGCTGACGGAGTTTAGAATATCGATGGCTGGATAGTGCCCGGAGGAAGCCAGGTCTCTCGACAGGATGAAGTGCCCGTCCAGAATGCCGCGGGCTGCGTCGCAGATCGGCTCATTGAAATCGTCGCCTTCCACCAAAACAGTGAAGAAGCCGGTGATCGATCCCGTTCCGAAATTGCCGGCGCGTTCGAAAATCTTGGGAAGCAATGCGAAGACGGAAGGAGTGTAGCCCTTCTGGCTGGGAGGCTCTCCGGCGGCGAGTCCGATCTCGCGCTGCGCCATCGCGAGGCGCGTGACGGAATCCATCACCAGTAGCACATCGGCGCCTTGATCGCGGAAGTATTCCGCTGCGGCTAACGCGACGTAGGCGGCGCGAATACGCAGAGGCGCCGGGCGGTCAGAGGTGGCCACCACTACTACGGAGCGTTTCATGCCTTCCGGCCCCAATTCGTTCTCGAGGAACGCTTTTACTTCGCGATTACGCTCGCCGATCAAGGCGATCACGCTTACTTGGGCGGAATTTTTACGCGACATCGCGCCCAGCAGAGTGCTCTTGCCAACGCCGCTGCCGCCGAAGAGTCCGACTCTCTGCCCTTTTCCACAGGCGAGCAAGCTGTCGATAGAGCGAACGCCCGTGACCAGGCGATCCGTGATGTGTTTGCGCTGAAGAGGATTGGGAGGAGGCGCATACAGCGGATAGGTGCTGGATGACTCGATAGGCGGACCGCCATCCATAGGCTGCCCGAATCCATCCAGAACGCGGCCCAATAGTCCGGGCCCGACCGCTAGCTGAGCATCCTGCGAACGGGCAATGACGCGGCTACCCAATTGCAGACCATCCGGCTCATCGAGGGGCATGGCCAGGACGCGGCCGTTGCGAAAACCGATGACCT
>CAVVZG010000083.1:0-15179 GCA_963752205.1 Bryobacterales bacterium
GCGAGGTTTGCAGGGCGGGGAGCAACTCGGCCTGGGCCTTCTCCATTTGTTTGTTTTGGGCGTAGGCTTGGGCTAGTTCGATGCGGCGAACGTCCGTTGGCATCTTTTCCATCACGGCTTGGAGAGCCTGGATGGCTTCCGCGGTTTCGCCTTTTTCGGTGAGGAGGACGCCGAGGCGTTCGAGCGCTTCCGGATTGTCGGGGAACAGGCGATAGAAGGTGATGGCTTCGGCGGTGCGTCCGGTTGATTCGTAAAGCTGGGCAAGGGCAACGAAGCCGGCACGATAGGAGCGGTCTAGTACGAACGCTTGTTGCACATGCGGGGCGGCGTCATCGGCACGCTTTTGACGGATGAGGGACAGTGGCGAGTCCGGACTCGGCGGCGGCGGAGCGGGGATCGATCGCCAACGCTGTGCGATACGCGGCTTCCGCTTCGGGGAAACGGCTGGTATTGAGCAGGGCTTGGGACAAGCCGAGGGCAGGGCGGAACTCCTTGGGCTTTTGCTCGGAGGCGGCTTTGAAGTGCGGGATGGCGCCGGCTGGATCGTTGGTTCGCAGCAACGATAGACCTAGGTTTAATTCGGCTTCGTACAGGCCGGGGTGCAGGTCGAGTGTAGTCTGATACTGGGGAATGGCGTCGCGATCGCGGCCTAGCAAGCTATAGGTAAGGGCTAGTTGAAAGTGCGCGGTGTAGTCTTTGGGATCGGTTGCGGCGGCCTGGGTGAAGAGTTGAATCGCGCGGTCGTACTGCTTGGCGTCGAGCGCTTTGTTACCGTCCTCGAGAACGTTCGCGGATTGCGCCAGCAGCGCCAGGAACAGGAACCACATACACCTGTCTTGATTCTACTTCGTCAGGTAGACGGTGAAGCGTGTGGCGTCGCGGAAGCCTAAGCGGCGATAGAGAGCGTAGCCGGCTTCCGTGGATTGGAGCACCACCCGCTCGATGCCGGTGCGGCGCTGCATTTCGGCGACAACCGTGCGTACGGTGGCTTCGCCGTAGCCCAGGCGGCGATAGTTGGGATGGGTGGCTAGCGAGTAGACTCCCAAGACATCGGCGGCGGCGACGATGGCGCAGATTGCAACCACGCGGCCTTCGGCGCGGGCGATGAAGCCTTGATAATCGCCGTGCCAGGCGTGGTCCTGTCCGTAGACGGCTTGCGCGACGCCGAAGGGGATTTCGAAACAAATCGAGGTGATTTCGGTGAAAGCTTTTTGAGAGGTGTGGTCGCTCACGGGTTGGACGTCGATGGGGGGCAGGGAAGCGGCGGGCGGCAGCAGAGCAGGAGCGATCATGCCGGGGGGATGCGAGATGGCTCGCAATCCGAAATCGCCCAAGATCTGGCGCGCGCGGCGGCGGGTGGCTTGATCGAGCAGATCTTCGCACACCCAAAGCGACCAGCGCGGCGTTTTGTGTTTGAAGTAGTGCGCGAATTCGACCAGGCGTTGTTCCAGTGTCAGGCCGGCGTGGGAGACGCGGCCGTCCATCATGGCGATGTTGAAGACGCCGTAGTCGAGGCCCGAATACATGGCGATTCCGCCGGGCAAGGGAGCGGTTTCGCCGGTGCCAGTGGCGTAGCCGAAGAAGCGCATGGCGGCGCGCAGGTTTTCGTCGATGGTCTGGAAGTCGCTCATGGGTTACAGGAGGGTCATGGGGTCGACGTCGATGATCAGCGACGTCGGGTTCCATTTTTCGGCGGCGGCGAAGCGGCGGAGGTCGCCTAGGACCTGGTTCAGGCGCTTGCGGGTGGCGGCTTTGAGCAGCATTTGAAAACGATACTCGTTTTTGATGCGCGCCATGGCGGCGGCTGCCGGGCCCATGCACGCGGATGCCTTCGGGGGCGGGTTGCAGCACGCGGCCGAGCGCGGCGCTGCGCGAGAGGGCTTCTTCTTCGTCGCGGCCTTGAATAATGATGTTGGCCAGCGCGGCGAAGGGCGGGTAGTTGAGGGCGCGGCGGAAGTGGATTTCTTTTTCGTAGAAGGCTTGGTAGTCCTGGGCGGCGGCGCATCGGATGGCGTAGTGATCGGGATTGATGGTTTGGATCAGTACGATTCCGGGAGTTTCGCCGCGGCCGGCGCGTCCGCCGGCTTGGGTCAGTAATTGGAAGGTGCGCTCGGCGGCGCGGAAATCGGGGAGGCCGAGGCCGACGTCGGCGCTGACGATGCCGACTAGCGTGACGTTGGGGATGTCGTGGCCTTTGGCGATCATCTGCGTGCCGACGAGGATGTCGTAGTCGCCATCGCGAAAGCCGGCGAGGATGGTTTCGTAGTCGCGCTTGCCGCTGACGGTGTCGCGGTCGAGGCGAGCGATGCGGGCCTTGGGGAACGCGCCATTGCAGTTCGTCTTCGACGCGCTCGGAGCCCAGGCCCATGAACTGGATGTATTCGCTATCGCACTTGGGGCAGCGCTCCGGGACGCGCTCGGAATAGTTGCAATAGTGGCACAGCATGCGGCGGTCGCGGCGGTGATAGGTGAGGGTGACGGAGCAGTTGGCGCACTCGACGCGCTCGCCGCAGGCGCGGCAGGCGACGAAGCTAGAGAAGCCGCGGCGGTTGAGCAGCAGCATGGACTGTTCGCCGTTGGCGAGGCGCGCGGTCACGGCGTCGATCAGCGCGCGCGAGAAGGTGGCGTGTTTGCGGGTTTCGAGGAACTCCTGGCGCATGTCGATCAGTTCGACTTGCGGCATGGGGCGGCTCTCGATGCGCTGCGGCAGTTCGAGCAGCGTGTACTTTCCGGACTCGGCGTTGTAGCGGGATTCCAGACTGGGCGTGGCGGAGCCCAGCACTACTACGGCGCCCGCATGGTGCGCGCGCATGACCGCCACGTCGCGGCCGTGATAGCGCGGCGTTTCCTGCTGCTTATAGCTTTGGTCGTGCTCTTCGTCGACGATGATCAGTCCGAGATTGCTGACCGGCGCGAAGACGCCGGAGCGGGTCGCGACGACCACTGCGGCTTCGCCGGAGCGGATGCGGCGCCATTCCTGGGCGCGTTCGGTGTCGTTGAACGCGGAGTGCAGAATCGCGACGCGTTCGCCGAAGCGCTGATAGAACTGGCCTGCTACGGCGGGGGTGAGGCCGATTTCGGGGACCAGCATCAGCGCGCTGCGGCCTAGCGCTAGAGCGGCTTCGATGGCGTTTAGATAGACTTCGGTTTTGCCGGAGCCGGTGACGCCTTGCAACAAGAATGTGCGGTATTGTTTGCGGTCCAGCGCGGCGCGGATGCAATCGAAGGCGGCCTGCTGTTGCGGGTTCAGGGCGTGGGGCGTGCGAATCGGGTCCATGGTTCTCGGCCATGGCCTCCACGGTGAGGCGCACCAGCTGCTTGCGGGCCAGGGCGCGGGCGGCAGTGCTGGCTTTGGTGACGAAGGCTTCTACCTCGCCAAGGTTGTGGGAGCCGGGATGGAGTTCCAGATAGGAAAGCAGTTCGCGTTCGGCTTTGGGAAGTTTTTCGGCGCGGGCTACGAACTCGATGCGCAGACGCTCGGCGGATGCGCGCAAAGGGTCGCGCTCGGCGGCTACGTCTTCGGCTTCCACGAAGCCTTTTTTTTCGAGAGACTTCAATACGGCGGCGCCGTTTTGTACTTTTTGTTTTAGATACGAGGCCGAGAGGGGGCGCGCGTCCAACATGCGGAGCGCTGTCGCTGCGGGATCGTTGGCCTCGTCGGAACCTAGGTGTAGCTGGCGGGCTACGTCGCGGCCGGATTTCGTTAACGAGTACACTTTGCCGCGGCGGATTTCGCCGGCTAGCGGAGTCATGGCGCGGAGGGTTTCGCCTAGGGGGGCGCAGTAGAAGTCGGCGATCCATTTTCCTAGCTGGAGGAGTTCGCCGTCCAAGGCTGGCTCTTCGTCTAGCAAGCGGAGGATTTCGCGGACTGCGCCAGTTGGCGGGTCGGTGTGGGTGTTCAGGACCAGGCCGGTTAGGGTGCGGGTACCGAATGGGGCTAGGACGCGGCAGCCGGGCTGCACGCGGTGACGCAGGGTTTCGGGCAGGCAGTAGGTGAATGACTGGTCGAGCGGAACCGGCAGGCTAACGTCGCAGTAGAGGGGATTGCCGGGCATTGGGAGGAGCGCTCTTTCTAATGTCGCATGAGGCCAACGTGGACGTTGGCTGCGGGCCGGGAGGCCCGCCCTACCTGTTATAATCAACTTCTTGTGGAGGCGTTTGAAATATGCGACTTGCGGTGATCGGTTTACTCGCGTTAAGCGGCTTGGTATGGGCGGCGGATCTCAAAGATACTTACCCCAGTCTTAAGGATGCCTTTGAAAAGAAGGATTACGCTCAAGTAAAGGCGCTGTCGGCGGAGGCCTCCAAGGAAGCGCAGGAACTGGCCAAAGAAGCGCAGCCTGCCGACGCAGGCCAAGTGGACGCCTGGAAAGGGCGCCAGCAATTCGCCAAGGACGCACAGGAATATGCGGAATATGCGCTCGCGGTTTCGGCAAGCCAGGCTAGCGATCCGGCGGTCACGATCGAATTGACGGACGCGCTGATTGCGCAGAATCCCAAGAGCGATCAGATCGATACGGCGGCTCCGCAATATCTGGCGGCGCTGGGCAAGCAGGGCGCGGCCAAGGCGGCAGCGGGGGCGAACAAGATTCTGGTGGGGCGGCCGGAGAACGAGTACGCGCTGGATGCGGCTGCCAGGAACTGGAGCTCGCCGGGTTCCGCGCTTCCGGCGGCGAACCGGCTGATTGGGGTCCTGGGCAAGAAGAAGAAGCCGGAAGGCATGAGCGACGCGGACTGGCAGAAGACCAAGAGCGACATGCTGGGCAGTGCTTACGTGTCCGCTGGAGTGCTACAGGCGGGCGCCAGCCGTTGGGCGGATGCCGATCGCAGCCTGAAGGCGGCGCTCCCACTGGTGGGCGGCAATTCGACGATGCTCAGTTACACCTATTACTATCTGGGTGTTTCTAACTATCAGATGGGCAAGCTGACGGCGGACAAGTCCAAGATGCTGGCGGGGGTTCAATACACCGAGAAGGCTGTCTCTACCGGCGGGCCGATGCAGGGGCAGGCTTCGAATAATGCGGCGATTATGAAGCGCGAGATGGCGGGGGGCCGCTAGGCCGCATTGCGACAAAGTGTCCCTTAGAAGGGACACATCGTCCCATCGATTCAGCGAAGTTGTTGAGGGCACACTCCTGCTGACTGGCACGCTGGCTGCATAGCAAGATGCGTGTCAGCTTTACAGTCCATTTTCCCCGTAGATCACGCGGCCAGGGTGAAGGCGCCAACCGTTGCGGTCTTTTCCTTTATGCCAGCAGGCGGTTCGGTACGACGCCGGAATCATTGCCGCAAGGTGATCAGGAAACTCTCCGAAGCCATCGGGGTTTGCCTGACGGCGGAAGGAGACGGCCGTGCCGTCCTGCTGGCAGATTTTTCAGGCGCAGATATGGCGTCGGAAGCGTTCGTCACGTGCTTGGATCTGGCGGATGCAAGCACGCACGCAGCTCGCAAGGCGCTGCGCTTGTCGGAAGCGGCATTTGTGGTGGCGACTAGCGACGCCGCTTCTCTCGAGGACGCCCGAGGCCAGAGCGGGCGGGTGGCAGGCGAGAAGGTGCCTTGTGGATTACTGCTGGTGCCGGTTATCGGCGGAGTCACCGCAGCCGAGGCAGAGCAACGCAGCGGGCTCCCGGTCTGCGGCGTTCTCAAAACTGCGCGGCAAATCGCACAAGTGGCGCGGCGTATTGTGCAGGACTAGAGCAGCCAGACTACCTTAGCCAGCTTAGGCCGGCGCGCTGTTGTCTTTGCGGCTGAGTTCTTCCGACAGAATGATGGCGTCGGCCAGATCTTTCATGGGACGGCGGAGACGGCGGCTCTCATTACGCATGCGCAGGTACGCTTCTTCCTCCGATAAAGCGTGGCGCTTCTGTAGAATGCCCTTCGCGCGTTCGACAGACTTGCGAGTCTCGAGCTGCCGCTTCATCTCCGCCGTTTCTTCGGACAAACGCGCGTTCTCTTCCTCGAGCAAGCTCTTGGCGATGGCGCTGCCCATTTGCTCGCCGATGAAAGAGATGGTCGCGATTTCTTCGGGCTCGTGCTCGTGTTTATCGCGATGATGAATGTTGATGACGCCGATGGCTTTGCCCTTGTTTATCACCGGCACGGATAGAAAAGCTTGGTAGGTATCTTCGACTAGTGTCGGGAAAATCTTAGAGCGCGGATCGGCTGCGGCTTTCGAACTTAATGCAACCGGGGACTGATGTTCCGCCACCCAGCCCGTGACGCCTTCACCCATCTTTACGCGCAGATTTCCCAAATCCGAAATGTGCGGCAAGAGGGAAGCGCGCAGGACGAATTCGCTACTTTCCGATTCTGCCAGATACACCAAGCAAGCGTCGCAACTGGTCACTCGTGCCGCCAGTCCGACAATCTCTCCTAGCATTTCGTCCAGGGACAACGGGGAACTGACAATCCCACTGACGCGGTGCAGTACCGATGCACTCGAACTCTCCGAACCCATCTCAGTTACCACCATAGTTTGAGCGTAAGGCGTCGGGGGTCTGGGGTCCAATCAAAACTTTTGATCGGGTGGATTCATGCGTAGTAGATTGATCCATAAAGATTTCAGGAGTAGGCATTTTTTTGATCGGGCATTCGGCGCCGGGCTCGCATATAATCAAGGCTGTATGAGACAAGCATGGGTGGCGTCCCGCGCCGGCGACAAAATTCGTACACAGATCCATTATGCCCGACAAGGGCGCATCACTGAGGAGATGGAGTATGTAGCCCGCCGGGAGCGCATGGATGCCGAAACCGTCCGCGCCGAAGTGGCCCGGGGGCGCATGATCATCCCTGCTAATATCAACCACACCAATCTGGAGCCGATGTGCATCGGTGTTGAGTCGGTGTGTAAGATCAACGCTAATATAGGAAATTCGTCGACCACCTCCGATATCAACGGCGAGGTCGAGAAGCTGCGCTACTCGATCAAATACGGCGCGGATACCGTGATGGACCTGTCGACGGGCGGTGACATTCCGCGCATTCGCAAAGCCATCATTCAGGAATCGCCGGTGCCGATCGGGACGGTGCCGATTTACGAAGCGCTGGCGCGCGTGCGCCGTGTAGAGGATCTCAACATTCAGGTGATGCTGGAGGTGATTGAGGAGCAGGCGCAGCAGGGCGTGGACTATATGACCATCCACGCTGGCGTACTAGTACAATACATTCCCCTGACGACGCGGCGCGTTACCGGCATCGTCAGCCGCGGCGGTGCGATTCTGGCGGAGTGGATGGTGAAGAACCATAAGCAGAATTTGCTGTACGAATACTTCGAAGACATCTGCAAGATTTTCCAAAAGTACGACGTGAGTTTTTCATTGGGTGACGGGCTGCGGCCGGGGTCGCTCGCGGACGCTAGTGACGCGGCGCAGTTTGCCGAATTGAAGACGCTCGGCGAGTTGACGCAGATCGCCTGGAAGCATGATGTCCAGGTAATGGTGGAAGGTCCGGGGCACATCCCGCTGGACCAGATCCAATTGCAGGTGGAGAAAGAAAAGGAGTTGTGCTTCGAGGCGCCGTTTTACACTCTGGGCCCGTTGGTGACGGATTTCGCGCCGGGTTACGATCACATTACGTCGGCGATCGGCGCGGCTATGATTGGCTGGCATGGCGCGTCGATGCTGTGCTATGTGACGCCTAAGGAACATCTGGGGCTGCCGAATCTGGAGGACGTGAAGCAGGGGCTGATCGCTTATAAAATTGCGGCGCACGCGGCTGATATTGCGCGGCATCGTCCGGGCGCTCGCGATCGAGACGATGCGCTGTCGCGCGCACGTTTCGCTTTCGATTGGAACAAGCAGTTTGAGTTGTCGCTCGATCCGGAGACGGCGCGCGCTTATCACGACGAGACGCTGCCGGAAGAGGGATTCAAGGATGCGGCTTTCTGTTCGATGTGCGGTCCGAAGTTCTGTTCGATGAATCACTCGGTGAAGACGCAGGAGTTTACGGAAGCAGACGCCGAGGCCGTGCTGACGCAGATCGCCACCGCCCCGCACTAAACTCTTATGGAAGTAGATCGCAACGCTCTTATTGCCGATCTAGGTGGGGAAGCCAAAGTGGCTTCGATGAACTCGGAAGCGAAGGCTGACGCACTTGAAGAGTTCATGATGGAGCATCTGAACGAAAGCGGGGGCGGAGCTGCGGGCAAGTATCCGACCATGGCGGAAGTGGAAGCGCAGATCGAGACGCGCCGCCATCGCCGCGGGGTGGGGAATTTATTTATTTCGCACGGCGGCAATGTAAAACGGCTGCCTGCGATGCCGGCTCAGCCAACGCTCGCCGATTTCTTCCATCTGCGCTTCAAGGTGACGTCAAACCACGTGCTGCAGAGCGCGAATCTGGCGATGAAGAACGGGATGTCAGAGGAGGTTATCCTCGCCTGCCTGCTTCACGACACTGCGCAGGAACTCATCAAGGTAGATCACGGCTGGTGGAGCGCGCAGCTTTACGAGCCGTATGTTTCCGAGAAGGTGGCGTTCGCGATTCGCTATCACCAGGCGCTGCGCTTTTATGAGGATAAGGCGGTGGGGTATGAATACCCTGACCTGTATCGGGTGCTTTTTGGCGAAGACTACAAGCCAGAACCGTATATCGAGGCCGCATATCAGATGGTGCGGAAGCATAAGTGGTACATGGATGCGCGCATGGTGACGGTGAACGATTTGTATTCGTTCGAGCATGATGTGAATCCGCACATCGAGCAGTTTGCCGATATCATCGGACGGCATTTCAAGCAGCCTAAGGAAGGGCTGGGGTTCGATAACAGTCCTGTGGCGCATATCTGGCGGTCGATTGCTTCGCCGGACCGGCCGCTTTAGTGCGTCATTGAATACATGATGTAGTTGACGCCGATGCGGATTCCTAGCGCGGAGAATCTCTCTTCGTAGCGCGGGTCATCGGCGAATTCCCAGGAATCGCCGACATCTGAGTTGACGGTCATGGCCACCAGAATCCGGCCCTTGGCGTCTGAAATCGCGCGCCATTGCGCGGGGCAGCCTTGGCACTTTTCGTAGGAACCGGTTTCGAGGTAGCGTGCGCCGGGGACTTGATAGCGGTTTTCTAAGTCGTAGACGGAGTGAAAGATAGGGGAGTCGTTGTTCAGATCCAGTGGGATCAAGTCTGGGAACACGCGGCTCATGCTGGCTTCAAAGGTCTTCCATTGGTTGGGACCCCAAAAATCGTCGCCCATGAAGAATCCGCCGCGGAGGATGAAATCGCGCAGCTTGGCGGCTTGCGCGTCGGTGAGGTCCCATTGGCCTACCTGGACGGCGTAGAGAAACGGGAAATTGTAGACATCGTCGTCGTCGTCGAGATTCACGGGCTGCTCGACTGAGCGCGAATCGATGCGGGTTAAGCGCCGCAGAGCCTGCAGAAAGTGGCGATCGGCGCGCGGATAATCCTGGGTCCAGATGGAGCGGCCTTCCTGCCAACTATTGACGGTGAAGCCGCCGAAACCGAAGCCGCCCTGGCCGGTGTAGGGCGGATACATCAGGCGCGCGAACATGAATTCGGCGGGGTGCTGGTAATCGGGGGGGACGGGAAAATCGTTGTACTCGATGCCGGGATACTCGCGGAAAGTCCGCTGGAACGCAGTCATGCTGCCGAGGAAGACGAACATGCCTCCCGCCAACAGCCACAGCTTCTTCGACATCCTCACGCGTTATCCAATCAAGCGTAGCAAATGCCGCCGAGAGCCCCAATAAGCCGTTTGATATACTTGGCGGCTGAAAGAGGTTGGGAATATGCGTCTTCACGTGGTTGCGGGCTGGATGATTGTGGGTTCGGCAGTGGCTTGGGCGGCTCCTTGCGACAGTCTGACGTCGCTGGCGTTGCCGCACTCGACGATTCTTTGGGCGAAGCCGGTTGCGGCAGGGGAATTCACACTGCCGACGCCAGGACGCGGTGCGAATCCGAACGTGGCGTTCAAGAATCTGCCGGCGTTTTGCCGAGTGGCGGCGTCTCTCAAGCCGACTGGCGATTCCGATATCCGCATCGAAGTGTGGCTGCCGATGGCGGGGTGGAATGGGAAACTGCAATCGGTGGGCAACGGCGCTTGGGCTGGCAGTATCAGCTATCCTGCGCTCGCGACGGCGCTGGCAGCGGGGTATGCGGCGGCTAGCACGGACACGGGTCACGAAGGCAACAACCCAGACTTCATCGTCGGGCATCCCGATAAGCTGGCGGATTTCGTTCATCGCAGCGTGCATGAAATGACGGTGGCGGCGAAGGGCGTCGTCAATGGGTTCTATGGGAGCGCGCCTAAGTATTCGTATTGGAATGGGTGTTCCACTGGCGGGCGCCAGGCGTTCACTGAGGCGCAGCGTTATCCTGACGACTATGACGGCATCATCGCGGGCGCGCCCGCTGCCTATGTAACGCGTTTGCAGGGCGTACAGGTATGGATTTCGCAGCAGGCTAATCGTAGTCCGGCGAGTCTGATTCCGGCGGAGAAGTTTTCGCTCATTCACAATGCGGTGCTGGCGGCTTGCGATGGGCTCGATGGGGTTAAGGATGGAGTACTGGAAAACCCCACTAAGTGCAAGTTTGATCCGCAGGTGTTGGCGTGTAAAGAAGGCGACGGCCCTAACTGCTTGAACGCCGAGCAGGTGCGTACGGCACGAATGATGTACTCGGGGATTGGCACGGAATGGCATCTAGGCGCGCAGCACGGTATTAACACCTTATTCCCTGGCATTGAGCCGGGAAGCGAAATGGGTTGGAATATGCTGGCCAGTCCCAAGCCGATGTCGCTCGCGGTCGAGATGTACAAATACGCGGCTTTCAACGGCAACTGGGATCTGAAGGACTTCAAAGTCGATGACATTATGCGCTTTGAAAAGGAAAAAGGTCCGGCGGTGAATTCGGTGGATCCGAATCTGAACCCGTTCTTCGCGCACAACGGCAAGCTGCTGATGTACCACGGGTGGGCCGATCCGGGCGTGCCGCCGCAGGGCACCGTCGATTATTTCAACAGCGTGCGCGAGACCGTCGGCGCGAAGGCTTCCGAGGACATGCGGCTGTTTATGGTCCCCGGGATGGGGCACTGCCGGGGCGGCGACGGCACGGACGAATTCGACGCCGTCAAGGCGCTGGAGCAATGGGTGGAAAAATCGAAGGCTCCTGAACGCATTGAGGCTTCACGCATTCGCAACGGCAAAGTAGATCGCACGCGTCCCCTGTGCGCGTATCCCAAAGTCGCCGTCTACAACGGCACGGGCAGCACGGACGAGAGCGCGAACTTCAGTTGTAAGTAGCTACTTGCCCACCATGTGAACCAGGTCGCGGTTGTTTTCCGCGCAGATGAACTCGCGGATTTCTTCGCCCGCCGCGAGATCGGCTACTTGCTTGAAGGTCCACGGGGCAGCCAACACACCGGGGTCGTCGACAGTAACGGTCTTTTCGAGGTGACCCAGGTCGGGGCGCCGGTATTTTTCGATCACGTGCAGTTTCTCCGAGTGCGGATGCGCGGGTTGGTCCAACCACACACCCATGTTGAAGGTGACGCGGTCGACCACTAGCGTGTCATCTTCCCAGTGGCCTATGTTGTCGCCGTACCACAGGTCCGTGTCGGGCTCTTTGGGATGCGCACTGCGGTCCAGGTGGATCTGATGGAAGCCGGGGCTCTCGTCGTCTGAAATGATCACCAGGGATTGTTTGCTTTGCGTCAATTGAAACAGCGGGCCGAGGCGCACCACGGGCGAGGGCAGGCAGTGGGCCTGCGGGCTCTCGATGGCGTTATTGTCGAGCCGCTCCTTGGCCTTCGCGGCGGCGGCCGGAAGCCAGTCCGCTTTGCCGGGTTCCGTTGTCACCGGAGACCACCAGACACCGGAGAGGTCGGGCTTGCCGTCAACGGTTCGCGGCGTGGGACCGGAGGGCGGGTTGTGGCGCTTGCGGTCCGCTGCGATGGCCAGGCCGTCTTCGCCCAGGGTGCTGAGTTGCGTGCCTTCTTCGAGCTTGATGTTCAGCTCCAGCGTCTTCGCGGCCGCGACGGTGACGCCCTTTTGCTCGAAGGCCCTCACGCCCGGCACCGCAACGGAAATATCGTAGGTGCCCGGGGCGACATCGGCTATCGTGTATTTGCCGCCGGCTTTACTCACGCCTTTCACGACCGTTCCGGTTTGCACGTTCTTGGCTTGCACGGTGGCGTCGATCTGCATCCCACCGAACGGATCGCGAACAACGCCCGCGATGGCGCCGGCCGACTGGCCGAAACAAGCAGTAGCAACGAGGGAAGCAAGAATGAGGTAGCGCATAAACTTGCTCACCAGTATACGACGCCGGGCGGTGGTTATTCCAAATCCTCGGGTATCGCGCCGGTGTCGAGAAAATGGGTAAGGCGCGAATGCGCCCGCATCATCTCTCTTCTGGCCAGCGAGAATTCGCGATAAACATTGTTGATGCGCTGCGTGCCGTCGGGCTGGGGAACAGAGCTGGGGATATCGCCCATGATGGCGTTGAAAGCGTCGGTCGCTTGATGGGCTCGCGCGGTGGCTTCTTTCAGTTCACGCTGCAATAAGGACAGGCTATCCTCCGCGGCCGAAGGTTGCTGCTTCGTCTCCAGGCGGTTGGCGCAGTCTGAGCAGACCAGCATACCGCGATCCAACAACGCTGTTTCCGATTTGCAGTAACCGCAGCGCGCCACGATGACTCTTTCAGCCTTAGGTAATTTACTTAAGTTTCCACCCAAATGTCAAACCGCCGGTACCTGCCTAATGCCGGATTCTCAGGAGGATAGCGCTTATTTTAGCCCTTGCGGAGGAGCGAATTCCATGCGACAATGGCCGGAGTTTTGACGCGTGGATTTAAGTTGGGGATCGGCCGGAGGGGCTCTCAGCTTAGCGCTATGTGCTCAGAATCAGCGATTGATTCATTCGTCCCGGCTTGCCGGGAATGGAACAGGAGATTCACGTAGTGAGAGAAAAAGGTGTAGTGAAATGGTTTAATGCCGCGAAGGGTTATGGATTTATCCAGCGCTCCAGTGGTGAAGATGTATTTGTCCACTTCTCGGCAGTCCAAATGTCCGGTTACCGGACTTTGGAGGAGGGCTCCGAGGTGGAATTTGAGGTGAAGACCGGGCCCAAAGGGCTGCAGGCCGAGAACGTCAATCGCCCCTAACGCTCTCCGCCGAGCGCCAGGTTTCTACAATTCAATGAGAGGGCCCCGCTACCCGGGGCCTTTTCTATTTTGCAGCGGGCCAATTTTTGGGCAGCAAGCCGCTACAATGGCGGCATGCCGTCCGCGCGGTCCCGCAAACCCCGCAAGCCTCCTGCTCCCCTGAACGTCGAAGGACTGCTGGCGTATTCGGCGCGCGTCCTGGGCGCCCGTGCGCAGACGACTTCGGAGCTGCGGCAGAAGTTGACGCGACGGGCGGCGGAGCGCAGCGATGTCGACGAGGTCATCCGGCGCTTGAAAGAGAACGGCTATTTGAACGATCAGCGTTTCGCCGAGTCCTTCGCAAATTGGCGGCGGGATAACGAGGGCTTTGGGAAGACCAGAGTGGTGCGCGATCTGATGGCACGACGCGTGGCGCCGGAGCTCGCTAAGAAAGCGGCGGAGACGGCGTACTCGGGCTCCGATGAAACTGCATTGATCGAGCAGTTCCTTCAGCGCAAGTTTCGCGGTAAGAATTTGGGGGCGCTGCTACAGGAGGAAAAGCATCTGGCGTCCGCCTTCCGCCGCCTGCGCACGGCGGGTTTCAGCGCCGGAGGCTCCATCAAGGTTCTCAAGCGCTACGCCGCGGAGGCGGAGCGCTTGGAAGAAATCGACGAAGACGAGCAATCCGACTAGCCAGAGTCAGTTGTTTTTGCCAACGGCGATGAGAAGTTCTTTGTTCATGACTTTCCGATTGTCGGCCGGATAGTGGACGGGAACGATTCTCTCAACGTCCAACTTGAGCCGTTCAATGTTGGCCTGGAGGTTGGCGGTGTAGGGGCTGATGGTGGCTGGGGTCCGTGTGAGCGGCTGCGCCGGCGGATTGAAGCCATCCGCTTCGAGCAGGACTTTTTCCTTGGGCAGATAGACCAAGAGCATGCCATCGTTATGCCCGAGATCCTGCTGATGATAGATCTCGATGACGTGGTTGCCGTCGGTCATGACTTTCTTATCGGCGACCGTCTCGAACTTGGGCTTCTTGGGATTCTGCGACAGTTTATCCGGAGCCAAGGTATGCGGGTTCGCCCAGATCTTCTCGTAGTACGGCTTGTTGATCTGGTGCGTGACTACGATGGCGCCTTCCGCCACGTAGGCGCGGAGACCGCCTGAATGGTCGAAGTGCTGATGGGTGTTGATCACGTACTTGATGGGCTTGTTCGGAATCAACTTCTTGGCTTCGGCGATCACGGCCTCGCTGCGCTGATCGCTTTGGCCGCCTTCGATGATGACGATGTAGTCTTTGAAATCCTCCGCGATGGCCGCGTATCCGCCTAGGATCAGATAGACGCCATCGCCGAGTTTTTCGGAGGTTGCCACTGGCGCTGCTGCCTGCGGGGTGATGCCCGCCATGATATTCGCCGGAGCGTTGGGTTTCACGTCCGTGACCGTAAGATCCAGCACCGGGTATCCGCCCTGCTTCTGAACAATGTGAGTGGGGAACTTCACGCCGCCGAAGTCTTTGTAATCGGAGAATGCGGTTTCAAAGGGGATGTCGCCCAGCACGTTGTTGTCGATCTTGGTCTCGACTTTCTCCAGCAGGTTGTCGCTGTTCAGATAGCCGCGGACGGCGGCTTTGTTAGAACCTGTGAAGGACAGCACCGTAAACTTCTTTCCGCCCATGCTCTGGGATTTCACGGTAGCGTCGCTGGCGGCCGCCGCGGAACGCAGAAAGCTATAGGGCAGCGCATCGTGAGATCATCACGCGCCGAGGCTCCAGCCACTACCTGGGTTTGATTCTGTTCTCCTATGACAGGCTGCTGGCCGCCGCCGCGCGGAGGATTCTCGCCCTGCATGCGAATCCTCTGCATACGCGAGGCCGGTGCATCCAGATCGACCACACGAGTGTAAGTCTTGTCGATGAACTTAGGCCATGGCAAATTCGGGTTTGCGGCTTGCCCAAGCACATAATCGAAGCCGGAGCCTGAAAACTCGACGGTCTTGAGATTGTCCGCGCCGAGCGCCTTGGTGGCACTGCTGATGACGGTCTTGGCGTCCTGCTGCGTACCTGCCGCCCACGTCAATAGAGCGAG
>CAVVZG010000084.1:0-18506 GCA_963752205.1 Bryobacterales bacterium
ATAGCTGGCGGGATCTTTGCCGCCGAAGCGGGCTTTCAGGTTCATCTGGGCGCTCCAGTCCATGCGGCGGACGGTAGCTTCGGCCATGATGGGGTCGACGCCGGCGGAGCGCAGGGTTTCGACGACTTCTTCCATTTCGCGGGCGCGGCGTTCGCCGTGCATCACGACGCGGCCCACCATATAAGTAGCGAGCTTGGCCCAGTCTATACCGGGGAGGCTTTCGCCTAGCGAGGAAAAGACGCGTTCGTCGGCGCCGTAGCGGGTGGCTCCGAGGACGCATTCGGTGACCAGGGCTTCGATGCCTTTGATCATGACGCTGCGGCACATTTTGGTGGCGGCGGCGGAGCCTACTTGGGCTGAGCCTACTTCGATCTTCATGCCGTAGGGGGTCAGGAGGGCGGCGAACTCGGCGGCGGCGGGGCCTCCGGTCAGCATGGGGACTTTGTGGCCGTGGGGCGGGACGGCGCTCATCACGGCGACTTCTACGAAGCGGGCGCCGGTGGCGTCGATGATTTTCGCTAGCGATTGTTTTAGGCCGGGGGAGACGGAGTTTAGATCGGCGTAGAGATGGCGCGCTGAGAGGTGCGGAGCGGTTGCGGAGGCTGCGGCGCCGGCTTGGTTTGCGGTTACGGTGGAGAAAATGATGTCGCTGGCTGCCGCCAGATCGGCGTTGGAGGCGGTTAACGCGGTTTGGGTTTCGGCGGCGCGCTGGCGGATTTGCGGGGTGTTTTGGATATCGTAAGCGGCGATGCGCTCGATGCCGGCCTGGCGCAAGCCCTTGGCGAGATGATAGCCGGCTTCGCCGAAGCCGATGAATCCGATTCTTGGAGTGGTGTTCACCCTTACAGCGTAAGATGTTTTCTATGGGGTTCGCCAATCGAGTCCGGCATCGGATTTATACCGGATATTGCGAGCGGAAGTTTGGTGTGTCGACACGCGGGCGCACGGCGGAATACAGTGCGCTGGAGTACGAATACCTTTTATGGGCGCTGCCGGCGATTCCGTTTCCTGCTGACGAAGTGGTGTTTGTCGATTATGGGGCGGGCAAGGGGCGGGCGCTGGCAGCGGCGGCCGCGCAGCCGTTTCGCAAGGTGATCGGCGTGGAGATTTCGGGAGAGCTGGTGGAGAGCGCGCGGCGCAATCTGGCTCGTCTGAAGCGCCGGCGGGCGGGGCAGGTGGAAATTCATCATGCGGACGCGGCGGCGTTTCCGGTGCCCGATGACGCTAACGTATTTTTCTTTTTCAATCCGTTTAGCGGGGCTACGCTCGAACGGGTGGTGGAGCGCATTCGGGAATCGTGGACGGCGCACCCGCGCGAAATGTTCTTCATCTTCTTCAACCACGGGGCGTTCGACAAGTGCGTCGCAACGCAGCGGTGGTTGCGTAAGGTCCACGAAACTTCGTTCTGCGGGTTTTACCGCTTGGCTAACGCGCGATAGGTGCCCGCAATGTTTTGCGGGCGTTGGACGGCGTAGAATTCCCAGTCCTTGTAATCGTCCATGAGGATGCTGGCTTGCGCTTGCTCGAGTGTTTGTCCGGCGGCGA
The DNA here is from genome assembly GCA_963752205.1 of Bryobacterales bacterium. Taxonomy (GTDB): domain Bacteria; phylum Acidobacteriota; class Terriglobia; order Bryobacterales; family Bryobacteraceae; genus Palsa-187. The sequence continues at coordinate 1,546 of CAVVZG010000084.1, forward strand.
TCGCTTTGGCGACGGCGTCGCGAAGTTGCTCGCGATAGTGCAGATTGGCGGAGACATCCGACTTCTTGCCTAGGCGGCCGTGACTGCAGATGAAGTACTCGAAGTCCATGGCTTCTACTTTTTTCACGTTGTCCATTTCGTCGGGGGTGATGGGGCCGAAGGGGAGGCGGTGAACGGTGATCCAGTCGGAGGCGAAGAGCACGTTGCTGCCGTCGATGAAGCGCACGATGGTGTTATCGTCGGCGTGAACCGTCGGCATGTGGATGACTTCGACGCGCTTGCCGCCGAGGTTGATGTTGATGCGATCGGTGTAGGTGATGTCGGGAGCGCTGACGAATTGCAGGGGGCCGCGCACGATCTCGGCGCCGCTTAACACGCCGTCTTTATTCGCGTCGTACATGCTGAACATGGTTTTGAGATTGCCTTGGGCTTCGGAGGGCTCGATGGTGCCGTTGCCGTTGGTGTCCTGCACACGGAGATTGGCGGGGAGCGGCGTATTCGCGGGAGGCATGGCGATATTCTTCAGCATGTTTTCATGCCCGATGGAGCGCGCGGTATCGGCATAGACCGAGCCGCCGGAGGCGTGATCCCAATGCGAGTGGCTATAGATGACGTACTTGACGGGCACGTGGAAACGCTTGTCTAGCTCGGCTTTGAGCCAGGTGGCCATTTCGACGCCGATGGGTTCGACCAGGATGATGCCGTCGGGCGTGACCATGAACGCCGAAACATAATCGTCCATGCGCGCATAGTAGACATTCTCGGTCAGTTTGCCGATTTCCTGGCCTTTTAGGTCGGTCTGTTGGTAGAACGAGCGTTGCTGCGCTGGCGCAAGAGCCGCGATGGTCAAAAGTGCGGCGCATAAATGAAGTTTCATATTGCCTCCCGAATGTTTCATGGTATCCCACGTGCAATATAACAGCCGTGGCTTGGCGGAATCAATCAGTTACGAGGGAAAACGGAAAGAACTTCCCGATTTCGGCAAACAAGTATTACCGGGTTTCGTTACGCCGCCTGGAAGGAAAGTAATAAGGAGATCACTATGAGAACAACAATTCTAACGGTGGGCGCGCTTGGATTGAGCCTTCTAGGCACGGGTTGCGTTGCCACCCATAAATATGTCGCGAAGACGGTTGCTCCGGTGGAGCAGCGCGTGAGCGGCACCGAATCTAAGAACGCGGACCAGGATAAGGAACTGGCGAGCCACACTTCGGAGATCGCGGATCTGGACAAGGATCTCTCGCAGACCAAGGAAAGGCTGCGCGACACCGATGCCAAGGCGACCGAGGCGGGACAGGCCGCCAAGATGGCGGATCAGCACGCTGGCGCGGCGCAGCAATCGGCTGATGGCGCGAAGACAGCGGCGGATGGCGCGCGCACTTTCGCGGAGCAGGGTCTGACCAAGCTGGATCTGTCCATGCAAGCCATGAACAAGTTCCAGGTGGCGAAGGAAGACGCGGTCCTGTTCGACTTCAACAAAGACACGCTGACGGCGGAAGCCAAGGCGAAGCTGGATGAGATCGCGCAGCAGACCAGCGGGATGGATCGCTACGTGATCGAGCTGCAGGGCTTCACGGATAAGATTGGTTCGGCGACTTATAACGAGACCTTGAGCGAGGCGCGCGTGCAAGCGGTGGCGCGTTATTTGGCGAACGAGCATCAGGTTCCGGTGCGCAGCATTTCGATGCTGGGCGCGGGCTATGCGCGGCCGGTGGCGGACGACAAAACTCGCGAAGGCCGCAAGATGAACCGCCGCGTGGAAGTGAAGTTGTGGGTTCCGGAAAGCCAGGGCAAGACGGTAGCGTCGAGCACTGGCGGCCAGTAGATTTATAAACTCATTCATACTGCGCAAGGGCAGTCGCTTAAGCGGGGGCGTGATTTCGGTCACACGGCTCCTGCTTTCGCGGCTGCCTTTTTACTTTTTGGGGGCGGGATTCTTATTGACTTTCGCCGGGATATTTCGCACAATACATAGGCGAACAAAAAGCGAATATGGAAGCTCTTCCGAAGGGTGCGATTAGTGAAATTTTTGGGGCGGTTTCCTCCGGTAAAACTATGTTTTTGCAGGGGTTGCTGGCGGATTCGAGCGCCCGGCAGGAGTTTTGTGCGGTGGTGGATTGGCGGGGGGCTTTCGATCCGCTCTCGGCGGCGCGCGCGGGCGTGAATTTGCGGCGGCTGTTGTGGGTGCGCGCGAACCGGCATATCGCTCACGCCTTCAAAGCGGCTGACATGATTCTGCACGCTGGGGGGTTCGGCGTAGTCGTACTGGATTTGTGCGAGGCGCCGCTGCGCGACCTCAATAGCATTCCGCTGTCGTATTGGTATCGTTTCCGGCTTACGGTGGAAAACACGCCCACCAGTTTGATCGTCACGGGGGATCAGGCGCTGGTGAAATCGTGCGCGCGAGTGCAGCTAGAGGTGAAGCGCGAGCGGCTGTTGTGGCGGGGGCCGGTTTTCGAGGGGATCGAATGCGCAGTGGCGCCGCGCAAGCAATTACGGATGGCGGGGTGAGCGATGTTTGCTTGTGTGTTTGCGCCGGGGTCTCCGCAGGCGGCTTGCTGGCGCTGGCTTCGTCGTTTTCGCCATTGGTGGAAGATACGGCGCCGGGGATGGTGGTGTTTTCGATTGTGGGGTTGGGGAGGTTGATTGGGACTCCGCCGGAGATCGCCGCGGTGGTGGCGCGGCGGGGGGCGGAGGCGGGGATTCAGGCTAATCTCGCGATTTCGAGGCGATCCGGATACGGCTATGCTGGCGGCGCGGCATCTGCGCGGGATCACGTTGATTCCGCCGGGCAAGGAAGCGGACCGGTTGGGGGGGCTGCCGGTGCAGGTGCTGCCGGCGGAAGTGGAGTTGATCGAGACGCTGGACCGGTGGGGGATTCGCACGCTAGCGGAACTGGCGGCGCTGCCGGAGTTGGGGTTCGTTGCGCGCTTTGGCGATCAGGGCGAGCGGCTCCTGCGGCTGGCGCGCGGGGAAACGAGGCGGTCTTTGCAGGTGGTGGCGGCTGCGGAGAATTATCAGCGGCGGGTGGAGCTGGAGTATCCGCAACGGCTGCTGGAGCCGCTGCTGTTTGTGATTTCATCGCTGCTGAACGAGTTAATGCAGGGGTTGTCGTTCAATCGGGTGACGCTCAAGTTGAATAACGTTCCACGGACGCTGGAGTTTCCGGTGCCGGTGCGGGAATCGAAAGTGGTGTTGAAGCAGTTGCAGATGGATCTGGAGGCGCATTCGCCGCGGGCTGCTGTGGTGAGTGTTGAGGTGTTGTTGAATCCTACCGAGGCGCGGGTGTTGCAGCATGGGTTGTTTATTCCACAGGCTCCGGCACCGGAGAAATTGCATTTGACGCTGGCGCGGTTGACGGGGCTGCTGGGGAAGGACAATGTGGGGTCGCCTGAATTGCTGGACACGCATCGGCCGGATGCTTTTGTGATGCGGGGGTTTTCCGCAGAGACTGCGGCGGTGGGGCGGAGCGAGCCGGTGGCTCTGCGCTTTGCGTTTCGATACTACAGGCCTCCGCTGGCGGCGAAGGTGCGGGTGAAAGGGGAGCGGCCGGTAGCGGTGAATACGGAGCGGGTTCTTGTTGCTGCCGGGCCTTGGCGCGGTTCGGGGGACTGGTGGACGGAGGTGCCGTGGGATCGCGAGGAGTGGGATGTGGAGTTGAGTAACGGCGGGTTGTATCGGGTGTACTCGGCGGCGGAGCGCTGGTTTTTGGAGGGGGTGTATGACTAGCGGCGCTTATATCGAGCTGCATGCGCGGTCGGCGTTTAGTTTTCTGGAGGGGGCGTCGCTGCCGGAGGCTTTGATTGCGCGCGCTGCGGAGTTGGGGGCGCCGGCGATGGCGCTGCTGGATCGGAACAGTCTTTCGGGGGCGGTGCGGTTTCATAAGCAGGCGCAGAAATCCGGGGTGCGGGCGATTATCGGGGCTGAGGTGGTGGGTGACGAGGGGTTTCGTTACGCGCTGCTGGCGGAGTCGCGGCTGGGGTATCAGAATCTGTGCAGGCTGCTGACTAAGATCAAAATGCGGACGGGGCATGGGGATCAGGAGAGTGCTGCGGCTACTGCCGAGGATGTCGCGGAGCATGCTGCGGGGCTGGTTTGTATTAGCGGGGAACGTGTGGAGCAGATGGTGGAGATTTTTGGGCGGCACAATGTTTTTGTCGAGGTGCAGCGGCATTTTGATCGTGACGAGGAGCGACACAACCAAAGCGCTATCGCTATTGCGCGCAGGCTGCAATTGCCGCTGCTGGCGACCAATGGGGTCACGCACGCGATGGAAGACGAGCGCGATTTGTTGGATGCGCTTACTTGCGTGCGGCACAAGACTACTATTTTTGAGGCGGGGAGGCTGCTGGCTAAGAATGCGGAGCGGCATTTGAAGAGTGCGGCGCAGATGGGTGAGCTGTTTGCGGATTTGCCGGAGGCCATCGTCAACACGCAGAATCTGGCGGCGCGGCTGCAATTTACGCTGTGCGATCTAGGGTATGAGTTTCCGGCGTATCCGGTGCCATCGGGCGAGACTATGAATTCTTATTTGCGTCAGCTTGCTGATGAAGGCGCGCGGCGGCGCTATCGGCCGTATTACGAAAAAGCTCAACGGCAGATTGAGCGGGAGCTGGCGATGATCGAGAAGCTCAATCTGGCGGGGTATTTTTTGATCGTCTGGGACATTGTCCGGTTCTGCAAGGAGAAGGGGCTGTTGGTGCAGGGACGCGGGTCGGCTGCGAATAGCGCGGTGTGTTATGCGCTGGAGATCACGGCGGTGGATCCTGTCGGGATGAATTTGCTGTTCGAGCGGTTTCTTTCGGAGGAGCGCGGGGAGTGGCCGGATATCGATCTGGATCTGGCTAGCGGCGATGAACGGGAGAGCGCGATTCAGTATGTCTACCAGCGCTACGGGCAACTGGGTGCGGCTATGACTGCGAACGTCATTACTTATCGCGGACGGTCGGCGGCACGCGATATCGGCAAGGTGCTGGGGTTCGATGAGGAGACGTTGGGGCGCCTGGCAAAAGTGGTTCCGCATTGGGGATTTCATGATGCGGCGGATACTTCGGAGCGGCAGTTTAACGAAGCGGGCGTGGATTTGAAGCAGCCGCTGGTGCAGAAGTTTTTATCGCTGTATGAACGGGTGCAGGATCTGCCGCGGCATTTGGGGCAGCATTCCGGAGGGATGGTGATTTGCCAGGGGCAGCTCGATTCGATTGTGCCCATGCAGCCGGCGACCATGCCGGGGCGGTTTGTCGTGCAGTGGGATAAAGAGGACTGCGCGGATATGGGCATCGTCAAAGTGGATCTGCTAGGGCTGGGGATGATGGCGGTGATGAAGGAATCGATCGGGCTGATTCGCGAGCATTACGGCGAGGAAGTAGACTTGGCACATTTGCCGGAGGGCGACCAACAAGTTTATGCGGCGCTGCAGAAGGCGGACACCATCGGGATGTTTCAGGTGGAGAGCCGGGCGCAGATGTCGTTTCTGCCGAGCCTGCGGCCGGCGAGATTTTACGACATGGTGGTGCAGGTGGCGATTATCCGGCCGGGTCCTATTGTGGGGAAGATGCTGCACCCTTATCTGCGAAGGCGGCAGAAGTTGGAGGCGGTTACGTATCCGCATCCGGCTTTGGAGCCAGTGCTGAGACGAACCTTGGGAGTGCCTTTATTTCAAGAGCAGCTTTTGAGCATGGCGATGATTGTGGCGGGATTTACGGGGGGGCAGGCGGAGGAGTTGCGGCGGGCGATGGGATTTAAACGCTCGGAAAAACGCATGAAGGAGATTGAAGGGAAGCTGCGCGAGGGGATGTCGCGCAACGGCATTGCTGGGGAGGTGCAGGATTTGATTGTGCGGTCGATTGGGTCCTTCGCGGCTTATGGGTTTCCGGAATCGCATGCGGCTAGTTTTGCGCTGCTGGCTTATGCGAGCGCTTATTTGAAGTGCCGGTATCTGGCGGCTTTCACGGCGGCTATGTTGAACAATCAGCCGATGGGGTTTTATCATCCGGCGACGTTGGTGAAGGATGCGCAGCGGCATGGGCTGCACTTCAGGCCTATCGATGTGACGCGGTCGGAGTGGAAGTGCACGCTGGAGCAAGACGGCGGGTGGGTGGTGCGCTTGGGGTTCAACTATCTCAAGGGGCTGCGGCGGGAGATTGCGGCGCGCATGATCGAGGAGCGGGCGCGCGCGCCGTTTGGGAGCATTCGCGATCTGGTGCGGCGGGTGGCGGGGATCCGCAAGGAAGAACTAAATTCGTTGGCGCAGGCGGGGGCGTTGAATTTTATTCGCGAGGAGGCGAGTCACCGGCGGGAAGCGCTGTGGGATTCGGAGCTGGCGGCGCGGCCGGTGGGGGAGTTGCTGGAACCGGCAACGGCTGAGGGGGAGGCGTCGCCGCTGGCGGTTATGCGGGCGGAGGAGCGGCTGTTTGCGGATTATCGTTCTACCGGGTTGACCATTGGGATGCATCCGATGCGGCTGCATCGCGAGCACATGAATGGGCTGGGCGTGATTCCGGCGGCGCGGCTGGGGAGCATTGGTGACGGGGTGCTGGTGCGCATTGCGGGGAGCGTTATTTGCCGGCAGAGTCCGGGTACTGCTAAGGGGTTTTTGTTTGTGAGTCTGGAGGATGAGACGGGGGTTTCTAACGCTATCGTGCTGCCGGATTTGTTTGCTGAGCAGCGGCTGACGATTGTGGAGGAACCGTTTTTGCTGATCGAGGGGATTCTGCAAAATCAGCGAGGGTCGGTGTCGGTGAAGGCTTCACGCGTGGAGGCGCTGCGGGTGGATGCGGCGGCGGGGGTGTCGCACGACTTTCACTGACGCGGATGATGATGTTCGACGTCGCGGACCTTATCGGCGAGGCTTCGGCCGGGTTCCCAGGTCTTACTAATCTGCGAGGTTTGACAGATCGCAGGGATTGCAAGGCAACCGCAAATTGCAAATTCGGCGAGAATCGTCTGGAAACGCATAAACCGCACTCGCTATTCCGGAGTTTAACAGGCCGCGCGCCTTTCACAAACCCCTGCGCGGCTGCTAGCATCGTTTTGAATGGATGAAATGGAAGTGTTTTCGGTGGTGGGGGAAGACGGGTTTGCGCGGTTGATTGCGGCGTTTTACTCGCAGGTGCCGGGGGATGACATTCTGGGGCCGATGTATCCCAAGCACGATATGGAAGGCGCGGAACAGCGGCTGCGGGATTATTTGATCTATCGTTTTGGAGGGCCGCAACGGTATATCGAGGAGCGCGGGCATCCTCGGCTGCGGGCGCGTCACATTCCGTTTCCGGTGACGAAGGCGGCGCGGGATCGCTGGATGCAATTCATGGATACGGCGCTTAAGCAGGCGGCGTTTCCGGCGGAGGCTGAGAAATATGTGCGGGATTTTTTTGAGGGGATGTCGACGTTCATGATTAATCGGGCGGAGCCATCTGTGACGGCTAAAGTAGCGATCGTCACGGGGGCTAGCCGAGGAATTGGGCGGGCCATCGCGATGCGTCTAGCAAGGGACGGCGCGAAGACGGTGTTGTGCGCGCGCGATGCGGCGGCTTTGGAGTCTGGCGTTAAGGAGATCAAAGCTGCGGGCGGGACGGCTAGTTCGATTGCGCTCGATCTGCGGCTGCCGGAGAGTCCGGCACAGCTTGCGGAATTCGCGGTGAAAAATTTTGGCGGGATCGACATTGTGGTCAACAATGCGGGGGCTACTAAGCGCGGGGTGTTTCTGGAACTCACGGACGACGACTGGGCGGATGGGTTTGCGCTCAAATTTTTCGGCGCGGTGCGGTTGACGCGCGCGGCTTGGCCGCATCTGAAAGCGTCGCGCGGGTCGGTGGTGAATATTTCTGGAGGCGGCGGGCGGACGCCGGGGGCGGAGTTTGCGATCGGCGGGTCTGTGAATGCGGCGATGCAGTCCTTCACTAAGGCGATGGCGGAGGTGGGGATTGCTGACGGGGTGCAGGTGAACGTGATCAATCCGGGGTTGGTGCGGACGGGGCGGTTTCAAAAGCGTCTGGAGGCTGTCGCGAAGGAGCAGCGCGTGGATCTGGCTACGGCGGAGCGGCAGATGGTTGCGGCTTCGAAAACTACGCGGGTGGGCGAGCCGGAAGATATTGCGGCGTTGGTGGCGTTTATCGTGGGGGCGGAGGGGCGGTTCTTGCAGGGGGCGATGATCGATATGGATGGCGGTTCTACCAAGACGTTATGAAAGTCGCGGTGGTGACGGGGGCGGGCAGCGGGATTGGGCGCGCGGTGGCGCTGGGGCTGCGCGGTGAGGGATGGGCTGTCGTCATCGCGGGGCGGCGGGCGGAGGAACTGCGCAAGACCGCTGCGATCGCTTGCGGGGGGCCGGAGATGTTGGTCGTGCCGACCGATGTGGGGCATCCGGAGGCGGTGCGGGCGTTGTTTGGGCGGGTCTTCGAAACTTATGGGCGGCTGGATTTGTTGTTCAACAATGCGGGCATTAGCGCGCCTGCGGTGCCGATGGAGGAACTGACGTTCGAGCAGTGGAGCAGCGTGGTGGCGGTTAATCTCACTGGCTCTTTTTTGTGTGCGCAGGAGGCGATTAAGATTATGAAGTCGCAGGAGCCGCGTGGGGGGCGGATCATCAACAACGGGTCGATCTCGGCGCACGCGCCGCGTCCGCATAGCGCTCCTTACACGGCTACGAAGCATGCGATTACGGGGCTGACGAAATCTATTTCGTTGGATGGGCGCGCGCACGATATCGCTTGCGGGCAGATTGATATCGGGAATGCTGCGACTCCAATGACGGAGCGGATGGCGGTGGGAGTGCTGCAACCTTATGGGGGCGTCGCGCCGGAGCCGCGTCTGGATCTGCGGCATGTGGTGGATGCGGTGTTGTACATGGCCAAGTTGCCGCTCGAGGCCAACGTGCAGTTCATGACGGTGATGGCTACTAAGATGCCGCTGATCGGGCGGGGTTAGCTCTTCAGGGCGGCTACGGTTTCCGTCGCCTTATCCAAGAGGAAGCCGATTTCGCTGTTGCAGCTTAGGAAGCGGAGGCCGTGGTCGCGCCAATACTGGATGAGTTTCAGCGAACGCATGTGCAGGCCGGGGGCTATGCCGTTGCGGTTGCAGGCGTCGCGGATTTTTTCGATGGCCTCTACTAGCTTGGGGTGCTCGAATTGGCCGGGGACTCCTAGCGAGACGGAGAGGTCGGCGGGACCGATCATTACGGCGTCTATATTCCGCACCGATAAAAGCTCGTCAATGCGATCCAGGGCGGTTTGGGTTTCGATTTGCAGCACCACCATCGTGTTCGCATTCATGTGCGCGATGATCTCGGGCATGGTGGCGGCTTCGTAACCCAGGTGAGTGAGCTGGAGGCCGAAGCCGCGGACGCCTTCGGGAGGGAAACGGGTCCAGCTGATGGCTTTCTCTAGTAGCTCGGGGGACTCGACGCGGGGGAAGAGGACGCCTTGCGCTCCGCAATCCAGGGCGCGGGCGACCAGGGCGTATTGGAGATCCGCCACGCGAACGACGGGGCAGAGGCCGGCGTCGTTGGCGGCGCGGATCAGGTCTTGCAGGGTTTCTAAGTCGAAGGCGCCGTGTTCGGAGTCTAGGTAGGTCCAGTTGAGTCCGGCGGCGGCCAGGATGCGGGGGACTTCGGGGGAGCGCAGCATTGAAACGCTGCAGCCGAACTGGGTCTTGCCCTGTTTTAGAGCTTGCTTGACGGTGTTAACGCGCATGGGTTAGATCGTGTAGACGCGGTGGTCGGGGCACATGGGGTCGACGGCGCCGGAGAGGCGGTCGATTAGGTCCAGGCCGTGTTGGGCTAGGAAGGGAAGGATGGAATAGAAGCGTTCCTGCGGATGCTTGTGGGGGTAGAGCATGGCGGAGAGATGGCGCGCGTCGGACTGGGCGCGTTCGTCGCGGCGCAGGGTTTCGCGGGCGGTTTTGCGGCCGAGTTTTTCGAGCTGGTACAGGATTTTGGCGCGGCTTTTTCCGGCGGCGGCGGCTAGGGTGGGATCGAAGGTGGCGAGGCTGGACTGGAGGCGGTCGATGTGGCGGGTGACTTCGGATGTCGCGGTTTCTAGTGATTTGTTGACGGACTCGGGAACCAATGATTGGGCGATGCGGGTTTGCAGGGCGGCTTCGTTGGTCATCACCTGCGCTACGGTCATGTGGTAGCGGTCCAGGAGTTTTTGAGAACGGGCGTCGAGGATGGTGAAGCCGCTGCGCGACATGGCTACGGGCATGCGGCCTAACAATAATTTGTAAGCCACTTGGGATTGCGCCAGGTAGGCTAGTTCGCCGGGGCCGCCTACGTAGGCTACTGTCGGCAGCAGAGTAATCCTGCCAGACGGGGCGGAGCAAGGCGTTGGGGGAGACTTGTTCGGCGCGCGAGGCTAACTCGGCGTAATCGGAATCTTTGCGGCGGAGGGTGGCGCGTTCGTCCTTTTCCAACAGGAAGAACAGCGAGGTCTTGGCATCTACGTGGACTTGCGCGTGGTAGCCGGCTTCGGTTAGCTCTTTGTTGCGGGCCAGTAGTCCGGCTTTCAAGTCAGGCACGGCTGCTAGCGCTTGAGCTAAGAACGGGGCGCCGATTTTGCGGATGGCGGGGTCTAGGGGATCTAGATAAATCAGGTCCAGCTTGGCGAGTAGAGATTTGAGCAAGGTGCGGAAACTGGAGCCCATGGTGGCTCCCGGCTTGTATGCTTGATCGACGATGCCCATGACTTCGTCGGTGAAGGGCAAGCCGGCTAGCGCGGCGCGGAGTTCGTGGAGCGGAGGATTCGCGATGGGGATGCCGCCGACCGGCCTCGGTTTGCCGGCGAGTTCCTTGGGGGCGTCGACGCGAAGGGCTGCGGGTTCGCTGGATGCGCCGAACACCCAGGCGTGATTTACTTCAGCGAAATCGTGGTCTTCCGTGGCTATCCAGAACACGGGCACCGCTGGGATGCCGCTGGCGGTGAGTTGGCTGGCTACTTGGGCGGCGGCCATGGCCTTGTAGATCGTGTAGGCAGGGCCGGAGAACAATCCTGCTTGCTGGCCGGTGACTACGGCTACGGTTCCGGGCTGGGCCAAACGCCGAAGGGACTCGCTGTCCCCGTTTTGGGCTTTGAGGGCGGCCACCATGGCGGCGCGGCGATCATCTGGATACTGGATTTGGGCGGCGGCGCGCTGGAAAGATTCGGGGTCGTGGGGATCGTGCTGGTAGAAATGGGCAACGCGGTCGAAATGGTAGGCGAAATCGGCGAAGAGCTGGGAGGTCCCAGGCAGGTCAGTGTGTCGGATACAGGCGGGCTGCATGAAACCAGTTAGATGCGTTGCAGGTTCAAGAGTAACAGATTTTTTGCGCGCTATGCTGGTAGAGGATTCCTCAAAACCCATGGACGAACAAGAGTTTAGAACTCGCGCCGACCAGGCGCTCGAAGACCTTTACCGGCGGCTTTCGGCGGCTGGAGAGCGGCACGAATTCGAGGCGGATTTCAACGGCGGGGCGCTGGTGATCGAGTTCGAGGACCCTCCGGCGAAGTTCGTGGTGAGCCCGAATGCGCCGGTGAGCCAGGTTTGGGTTTCGGCGCAGATGAAGAGTTTCAAGCTGGATTGGGACGCCGCACGGGGGGCTTTCGTGACTCCTGATTCGGGGCAAACTTTGGTGGAACTGGTGGCGGGGGCTGTAGGGCGGCAGATCGGCGAAGAAGTGAGTTTGTAGGCGTGGCTGGAGTTTACATTTCGTATCCGTTTTGCGCGCAGAAGTGCACCTATTGCAACTTTGCTTCGGGGGTGTTTCCGAGGGAGTTGGAGGCGCGGTATCTGGACGTTTTGCTGGCGGAGCTGCGGGGGACGGAGTGGAGGTGGACGCCGGAAACGGTTTATCTGGGTGGGGGGACGCCTAGCCAGGTTGAGCCGGACGCGTTGGGGTCGATTCTCGCGGCGGTTCCGGGGCGGGAATGGGCCGAGGCTACGATTGAGGCGGCTCCGGGTGGACTCACGGCGGAGAAGATCGCTTCGTGGCGCGGGGCGGGGATTAACCGGGTGAGTCTGGGTGTGCAGTCCTTCGTGCACCAGGAACTGGCGCGGACGGGTCGCCGGCATACGGCGGAGGTTGTGGAGCAGGAGATCGGGCTGCTGCGGGCGGCGGGGATTGAGTCGATCAGCGTCGATCTGATTGCTGGGCTGCCGGGGCAGACGGAGGCTAGCTGGAAGCAGTCGCTCGATTGGGTGGAGCGGCTGGGGGTGCCGCATGTTTCGGTCTACATGCTGGAGGTGGATGAGGACAGCCGGCTGGGGCGCGAACTGCTGGTGTTGGGATCGCGGTATGGCGCGGGGGACGTGCCGGGGGAAGATGCTATCGCTGATTTTTATGAAACGGCGGTGGAGCGGCTGGCGCGGGTAGGGATCGAGCGTTATGAGATTTCTAATTTTGCGCGGGCGGGGTTTGAGTCGCGGCACAATTTGAAGTATTGGAAGCGGGAGCCGTACTTGGGATTCGGGGCGGACGCGCACTCGTTTGACGGCTCCGAGCGCTGGCAGAACGCGGAGACGGCTGCGGATTATGTGGCGGCGCTGGGGGCGATTGAACGGGTGGCGGCGGAGCCTTTATCGGAGTCATTCTTCTTGGGGCTACGGCTGCGCGAGGGGATTGCGAGTGGCGGGTTCGCTGAAGTGGTCGAGAGGTTCGTGCAGGACGGGCTGTTGGAGCGCGCTGGCGAGCGGGTGAGGCTGACTTCGCGGGGCGTGCTGCTTTCGAACGAAGTGTTCGCGGAATTTATTCAACTGGCGCGATAGGGGTTTGTACGGGAGCGACCTGGAAGGTGCTGACGCTGTTTCCGGCGAGGCGGACTACCAAAGGGGCGATGGGGAGTCCGGCTGAGGATGCGAACTGCACGGTTCCATCGATGGTTCCGGTGGGCGAGGTGAGCGCGGAACTGGTGAGGCCGAAGAAGGTTCCGAAATCGATCCCGTAGACTCCTCCTGGGATCACTTGCGCGCCATTTTGAACGCCTGCGGCTAGCATGGGGGTGGTTTGCTGGGCGAGCAGATTTCCGGACTGATCGTAGAGCGATACGGTTACGGATTGTGGCTGGGCAGAGAGGTTGGCGACGGCGAAGGAGCAGTCGTTGCTGTTGGGGGTTGTGGCTTTGCGGTCGACGGGAGTTTCGGAAAAGCTGGTGACCCAGGCCGGGGCGGCTTGGTCGTTAAAGATGGGCGGCACGGCTAGCTGGGTGTTGTATTTTCCGGTGCTGTCGGCGAACAAGAAGATGAGTTGCAGGCTGCCGGCTTCGAGGGTCTGGACGTCGGGGGCGTCCAGTTGGACCCAGAGTGGGCCGTAGGCTAAGACGGTTGTGTCGAAGGCGGCTGAGAGGATGTCGAGGCGGGCGGAGGTTCCGGCTAGGACGGGTGGCTGCACGAAGGTGAGGTTTCCGTAATTGCCGGCCAGGCCGCCGTAGACGGCTTTGACGGAGGCTCCGGGGCCCAGGCCGATCTGGAATTGGACGCCTCTTCGTTGGCCCGACTCCGGGGCTGTAAACATCGACACTTGGGTGGACCAGCCTTGTCCGGCGGCGAACCAGGGGAAGGCGGCGTAGCGTTCGCAGGCGAAGGTGCCGTCGGGGAGCGCAGCTACGGTGTAGTTGGCGCAATCGGAGGGGGTGGGGGTTGAGAACTGGGCGGGGAGAGTGCCCGCCATCGTGATCGCCAGCAGTGCGAGTCGCATGCCAACTTATCGGCGCGGCGCGTGGGGGTGATATCCTCAAATTAATCCCCGCGGTTTTTATGCGTCCTGAAACTTACTCCACGCCGAGCGGCATTGCAGTCACGCGCACGATTTCTAACGTGTCCTACAGCCGTGGCCTGAAGGGGCTGCTGAAGAAGATGGACACGCAGCGCGGGATCTATCTTTCTTCGGGCTACGAGTTTCCGGGGCGTTATTCGCGGTGGGATGTGGGGGCGGTGGCGCCTCCGCTGGAGATTATTGCGCAGGGGCGGGACATTGTGATTCGGCCACTGAGTCCGCGGGGGCGGGTGCTCACGCAGCTTCTGGAACCGGTACTGGCGCCACATCCGCATTGGGAACGGTTCGCGAATGAAGACGGAGTGCTGCGCGGGGAATTGAAGGCGCTGCCTCAACTCTTTTCTGAAGAGGAGCGCAGCAAGCAGCCGTCGGCGTTTTCGGTGGTACGGGCGCTGCTGAAGGAATTTCATCATCCGTTGTCGGCGCGGCTGGCGCTGGTGGGGGCGTTCGGCTACGATTTGCTGCTGCAGTTCGATCCTATTGAGCGCAAGCTGCCGCGGCACGATGTAAAAGATCTGCACCTTTTTCTGTGCGACGACATTTATTTCATGGATCGCAAGAAGGAGCGCATTGAACGGTATCAGTTCGATTTCGCGCGTGGGGATGTTTCGACGCGTGGGATGGCGCACACCGGGGAAAAACTGAAGCGGGCGAAGAAGGCCAAGCCGGGAGCGATCGTCAGCGATCACACGGCCGAGGAATACATGGCCAAGGTCGAGAGGGTGCGCGAGGGCATGCGGCAGGGCGACTATTACGAAGTGGTGCTGCGGCAGACGTTTCGCGCGCCTTACTCGGGGAGCCCTTCGGAGTTGTTCGAGAAGATTCAGCATGCGAGCCCCAGCCCTTATGAATTCTTTCTGCAATTAGGGGAGGAGCAACTAATTGGGGCGTCGCCGGAGATGTTTGTGCGCATCGAGGGGCGGCGCATCGAGACCTGTCCGATTGCGGGAACGGCTCGGCGTACGGGGGATCCGCTGCGCGATGCTGACAACATTCGGGAGCTGCTGAATTCGCGGAAAGAAGAATCTGAGTTAACGATGTGCACCGATGTGGACCGCAACGATAAGTCGCGGATTGCGGTGCCGGGATCGGTGAAGGTAATCGGGCGGAAGTTGATTGAGTCTTACGCTGGGGTGTTTCACACGGTAGACCATGTCGAGGCGACGCTGGCCGAAGGCTTCGATTCGCTGGATGCGTTCTTGTCGCACATGTGGGCGGTGACCATCATTGGGGCTCCCAAGAAATGGGCGGCGCAGGCGGTGGAGAATCTGGAAAAGACGGCGCGCGGATGGTATGGCGGGGCGGTGGGGATGATCTCGATGGATGGGGACATCAATACCGGGATTACGATCCGCACGGTGCATTTGCGCGATGGGGTGGCGGCATATAGCGCGGGCGCTACGCTGCTTTACGATTCGGATCCGTTGAGTGAGCACAACGAGTGTCTGATGAAAGCTACCGGCTTCTTCCGGGCGTTGAATGCGGAGAAGAAGGCGGAGCCGGTGTATGCGCCGCGGGCGGAAGAGGGCTCGGGAGTGCGGCTGCTGCTGGTGGATAACGAAGATTGTTTCATTCACACGCTGTCAAATTATGCGCGGCAGACGGGCGCTGAGGTCATCACTTATCGCACGGGATTTCCGCTGGAGTTGATCGATAAATTGCAGCCGTCGCTGATTCTGGTTTCGCCGGGGCCGGGGCGGCCTTCGGATTTCGGGGTGCCGGCCCTGGTGCGCTATGCGGCGAAGTTGGAGATTCCGGTTTTCGGAGTTTGCCTGGGATTGCAGGGAATGGTGGAGGCGTTTGGCGGTGAATTGGGTGTGCTGGGATATCCGATGCACGGGAAGCCTTCGCTGGTGCGCAATCGCGGCGTGGGTGTGTTTGAGGGGCTGCCTGAGGAATTCTACGTAGGCCGCTATCATTCGCTGTACGCTATCCCGGAGAAGCTCCCGGCAGTACTAGAGGTCACTGCGGAAAGCGAAGACGGGGTGATCATGGGCGTGCGGCATCGTGAATTGCCGATGGAAGCCGTGCAGTTTCATCCTGAATCGATCCTGACGCTGGGTGGGAGCTGCGGGCTGAAGCTGATGGAAAACGTGGTGCGGGTGCTGGGGCGCGCGCGGGCGCGTGCGGGCGCTCGTTAGGTCGTACTGGAGCATAGGTCACTTGCCCTATCTGAGTACGGTGCGCCATAATAAAACCACGCATGGACTTCCAACCTTCCGACATCGTTTTCCTGGCCGTGGTCCTTTGGCTGGTGATCGAGTTGACCAGCGGCGGTGGCGGCGGGCGTCGCAAGCCGGTTCCGGTCGCGTTCTAGTTTTCCCTTTTCAAAATAGGCGTTCGGATGGCTGAGGTGATCGTCATAGGCGGAGGTCTGGCTGGACTTGCCGCGGCGGCTGCATTGGGCGGGGCAGGGCACTCGGTTAAGGTGCTGGAGTCGAGGCCGTTCCTGGGTGGTCGGGCGACCTCCTACGAAGTAGGCAGCGGCGAGGAAGCGGAATTCATCGACAACTGCCAACACATTTTGTTGCGCTGCTGCGTCAACTTGCTGGATTTCTATCGACGGCTGGGAGTAGAGCAAGACATCGCGTTTTCCCGCGAGTTCACGTTCATTGAACCGGGAGGACGGCGGAGCGTACTGCGCTCCGGGATGCTGCCGGCGCCGGCGCATTTCGCGGAATCTTTTTTGAAGCTGAGCTTCTTAAATTTCAGTGAAAAGGTGGCGGTGGGGCGGGCGATTCGAGCGGTGAAGAGCGCGGGGCGGCGCACGGATTTGGATGCCATCAGCATGTTGGATTGGCTGAAAGAACAGCGGCAGCCGGCACGGGCGATCGAGCGCTTCTGGCGGCAGGTGCTGGTGAGCGCGATCAATGAAGAGTTGGATCGCATGGCGGCGGCGCATGGGTTGCAGGTGTTCCGGCTGGGGTTTCTGGCGCGCAAGGACGCTTACGAGATGGGCGTGCCGAACGTTCCGCTGGGGCGGCTTTACAGCGGCGACGCTTGGAAACGGATCGGTAATGTGGAACTGTGTCTGCGGACGCCGGTGGCGCGCGTTGTGATGGAAGAGAATAAGGTGCGCGGCGTGATGGCGGGCGAGCAGGAAGTGCGCGGCGATTATTACGTTTGTGCGTTGCCGTTTGAACGGGTCAACGCGGTGGCGGCTGAGTTGTGTGTGGATGTGAGCGCTTTTGAGCACTCGCCGATCGCGGGAATCCAT
>CAVVZG010000085.1:0-17057 GCA_963752205.1 Bryobacterales bacterium
CGCCTCGACGCTTGCGCTTCTGCTCCACGTTCCCCGTACGCAGCGTGCGAATCTGCTCGCGGCTCAGCAACTGCTCCAACGGTACAGCGGGTTCGAGCGGCGCGTTATCCGCCTCATCCTTCTTCACTTTGAATCGCCGGACTTGACGCTCGACAGCCGCGCGCGTAATGGGATCCGCGGGCATCGCCTGCCGCCCCGCCGCAATCGCGCGGATCATCTGCGGATTGGGATAATTGCGCTCCGTGTCAGCCTGCGAAAGCCGCAGCGATTCCAGCGGAGCCAGCCGCTGCGCGAGCTCGGAGTTCTCAGGAATGCGCTCCGGATGAAGCTGCAGATCGATCCACTTCTTGACGCCCATCTTGCGAACCGCCTCGACGTCCCCGGGCCGCGGCCCGAAGGTCAACCGGTTGAGCGCATGAACCACCTGCTCATCCTTAGAAAGCTTGGGACTGCGGGCCCCCAAGCACAGGACCAATGCCGATACTGCCAACAGCTTCCGCATCACTACCTATTACAACGTATATCGGACCAGAAGGTTGACGGCCTTAGACGCCCAACTGGTCACAGGTCCGCTCGAAGAACCCGTCGGTCATTCCTGCAATGTAGTCACATACCTGCCGGTGCAGCGTTTCCCCCGCGGATTCTTCCCGATAGGCCGCCGGCATCAACTCGGGCTGGGCCAATAAAATCTCGAACAAGCGCTCGATCCGCGCCACGGACCGCTGCCGTTCCTGCACCAGTTGTTCCGATTCATAAACCTCAGCCCGCAAGAAGCGCTTCAACTGCGCCGCGCCCTCGGCCGTCGCCGCAGTGAACCGTACCACCCGTTGGGAATGCGCCCGCACAGCTTCCACATCGGCCAGCCCCTGCGAGGCCGCCACGGTTCCCTCGAGGAGCCCCGACACCAGCCAGTCAATCAATCCCCGTACCACCTCATGCATGCGCACCCGCTCCGGCGCCCCGGGAAACTGCATCTCCGCCGCCTCGGCCAATTCGCGGAACATATCGGACGCGCGGCAGGCGGCTTCCATCGACACCAGACCCGCATGATAGCCGTCATCCAGATCCGCCGTGTCGTAAGCAATCTCATCGCACGCGTCAATCAACTGGGCCTCAATCGGCGGACGCAGGCCCGGCAGATATTCGTCCAGTTCCGCAAACTCGCCGCGCTCGAAATCCCGCGAATGCTTGGCGATCCCTTCGCGAACTTCGAACGTCAGGTTCAACCCCGGAAAACGCGCATAGCGGCTTTCAAACGATTCCACGATGCGCAGGGCTTGCAGGTTGTGATCGAAGCGCTCCCCGAAACGGCGCATCAGGCGGTCTAGTTCATCCTCGCCCGCATGGCCAAAGGGGGGATGGCCGATGTCGTGCGCCAGCGCCAGCGCTTCGGTCAAATCTTCATCCACGCCCAGCACCGCCGCCATGGTCCGTGCGATCTGCGAAACCTCAATGGTATGCGTCAGGCGGTTGCGGAAGTGATCCGAAACGCCTGCCGTGAACACTTGCGTTTTGTTTTCCAGACGCCGGAAAGCGCGTGCGTGAACCACGCGGTCACGGTCGCGCTGAAAAGGATTGCGATAAGGATGCGCCAGCTCGGGGTAGCGTCGGCCCCGCGAGCGTTCCAGCGGGAACCGCAAATGAGCCAGCGTGCCGGGCAAATTACTTCGCGGGAGCCGGAGCGTTCACCGGCGGAAGGTTGGCCGAATCCGTGATCGCCGTACGGCTGATGGCTCCGCGCAAGGAAGTGCGCAACGGATCGATCAGCTTGTGCGCTTCGGCCGGATTGTTCTGCGCCAGCAGCTCGCCCAGCACGATGGTCGCGTGCTCCTTCGAAACCGTCAGCGAGGGATTCGCGATGGCGTCGCGCAATACTTTCTCGGCGTCCGCCAATTTGCCTTCGGAAGCGTATACCTGCGCCAGCGAAAGGCGCGCGAGACCGGCGTAGGCCTTGGGCCCGTCGTCAACCACTTTTCTGTAGCGTTTCTCAGCTTCGCCCAAGTTGCCCGCGTCGACGGCGTAGCTGCCCAGGTACATGTCGGCCACCGCGGCCTCCTGGGTTCCGTTGTACTTGGTCGAAAGGTCCGTGAACGCCTGCATCCTTGCCTTGTCCTTTTCCGCTTCCGTGTCGAAATGCAGATTGGTGGGCTGGACCACTTCGCCGGTGGTGGCGTCGTCGATGCGCAGCGCCTTCGCCAGCGCTTCCTCGCGGGTGACCGCCTGGCTCCGGTTATAGTACACGATGCCCACGATGATCAGCACCACGGCCACCACAATCGCGCCGTAGCGCATCACTTCGGCCTTGTGTACGGAGGCCCACTCGAAAACGTCGAAGACATCCTCGGCAAACTTATCGGTCTTGAGATCTTTACGGGTTTGACGATCCACGCGAAAACTCCTAGAAATGTGCGATTTTTAGTGTAACACGGGGCCGCAACGCAGCATTATTTCTGGATGCGAAAGCCGGCGCGCGCTTCCGCCATCTGCCCGCCCACTTTGTCTTCCATGGTGATCACCAGCGTGTAGCTGCCTTCGGGAACATCCGGCTGCAGATTCAAGCTGACCGCGCCCGGCACGTAGCGCTGCGGATAAAACCCTTCACTGGCATCGGCCGCGGCCGCGGGTTGCGCGAAGACCTGCTCGCCCGATTCGCGCAGGATGGCCAGTCCGTATTCCACCGAATAGTGGTTCTTATCGCCGTATTTGTAGCCCGTCATATCGAAGCGCGCCCACATGGTTTCGCCGGGATGATACAGCGCCGGGTCGAGCGGCGGCCCGTCGGTTTCATCTTTGACGAAGCGCAGATTGCGCGCCGTCAAAGTATCGCTGGGCTCGACGGAATGCCCGTGCACCTGGAAATCCAGTTGCGTCGTCAGTTCGGTTTTCGCCACTTCATCGCGCGCCGTAATTTTAATGTGATAAGCGCCGCCGGGAGCAAAAGGCGGGATCTTGAACTGCTGCAGAAACTTCGGAAACCAGTTCTTATCCTGCGTCGCCACGGGCTCGGCGATCTGGCCGCTGGCTTCGCTCACCAGGGGGACGCCCTTGGGATCGCTCACTTGCATGTTCCAGGAAAGCTTGACGCTGCGCTGTTCGTCGGCCTTTCCCGCGAGTTGATAACCGGTCAGACGGCAACTAAAATACACAGTTTCCCCCGGCAAAAACGCATGGTTGGGGCCCAGCACCGGCCCATCCTCGAACTGGTGCAGCGCGATGCGATCCACCGCTAGCGCGCCGAATGCCGCGGGTGCGGCCACCAGCAATAACGCCAACCCGCCACGGCGGATTACTGCCCGGGCAAAGGCGCGGTCACGCCCGTGTCCGTATCGATGCGCAAGGGGATGTCCACCCATACAAATCTCTCCGATCCCGGCTCGCCGCCATCGGTCAGACGCAAGCGGTAAGTGGCCAGGGGTACGTCAAAGGCGATGTTGCCCGTCCTGGTTTCGCCGGGCGTGATTTCGCGCAGCAGGCCGAACCAGTTGTCCACGCCGTCGCCGGTTTGCAGCTCGTGATATTCCTCGCGGTTCGAGCCTTCCAGCGTGAAGAAAGGCACCGATACCGGCTTGCCGCCGTTGTTGGTAGCCGACAGCGAAATCAGCAGGAAGCGGTGGTCCGGCACCCGCACCTTGAACAGGTTGCCGAGCTGCGTACGCCACACCGTTTGGATCACGTTATAGACCATGGGCGCGGCGAGAACGCGGTCGCCCATCTGAAAATTGGTCTGCTGGGTGTCGCCCTTTTGGCATCCCGCCAGCGCCAGCCCCACGGTGAGCGCGATTGGCAAGAGGCATAATGAAAGCAGCGTCGGGCGCTTAGGCATGTTCAATCCACAATCTAGCGGGAATCGCAGCGGAAGGCAAATCGCGGGACTTGCGATGACGATGGCGCTGGTAGCCGCGCTGGCGCCCGCTTTCCAGGCAACGCATCCCCTCACTGGCCGGCACATCGCCACAGTGATGGGCGTGGGCGGAGCGGATTGGCTGGAGCGCCCCGAGCGCGAATCTGAGGAAAACGTGGAAGGCGCGCTCAACGCCATCGGCTTGAAGCCCGGAATGACCGTCGCTGAAGTAGGCGCGGGAACTGGCTATGTAGCGCTGCGCATGGCCCGCCGGGTCGGCCCCTCGGGCAAGGTGTACGCCAACGATGTGCAGCCCGAGATGCTGCGACTGCTGCGCGGCAACGCCTCCAAAGCCGGACTCGCCAACGTGGTGACGGTGCTGGGCAGCGAGACCGATCCCAAGCTTCCGTTGGGCCAGATCGACCTGATCGTCTTAGTCGACGTCTACCACGAGTTCTCGCAGCCCCAAAAAATGCTGCAAGGCATCCGCGCGGCGCTCAAGCCCGACGGCCGCTTGGTCCAGCTCGAATACCGCAAGGAAGACCCCGCGGTCCCCATCCTGCCGGATCATAAAATGAGCGTGGCTGAAGCGAAAACTGAAGTAGAAACCGAGGGCTTCAAGCTAGGGCCCGTGATCGAAACCCTGCCGCGCCAGCACATTCTCATTTACACGAAGGTCGCCGCCACAAAGTAGCGTCGATCGTATATGATGGTGATATACGGGGATGTTGGATTTAGCCCGCTTCGAGGAATTTGAATGGGCCTCCGGGAACGAGCGCAAGAAAGAAAGGCACGGTGTCGTGCAAGCTGAGGCGGAGCAGGTCTTTCTGCATCAACCATTGCTATTACTCGAGGACACCAAACACAGTGGTTCCGAGCCACGTTTTCATGCGTTGGGCAAGAGCGCGGAGAGCCGTCTGCTTCATGTGTCTTTCACGGTGCGTGGCGCGGGAACCAGAATTCGGGTGATCTCGGCGCGGCCTATGCATCGCAAGGAGAGAATGATCTATGAAAAAACCTCTTAAGCCCATCCCAAAATTCCGCTCGACAACAGCCGAACGAAAGTTTTGGGAGACGAATGACACCACCCAATATCTGGATTGGTCCCAAGCCCGAAACGCCCTCTTCCCGAATCTGCGCCCGTCGACGAAATCGATCTCCCTGCGCCTGCCGGTGGACCTGCTGGAACGAATCAAAGTGGAAGCCAACCGTCGCGACGTCCCCTATCAATCGCTCATCAAGGTCTGGCTCAATGAACGTCTGGCTCGATGAGTGCGCCGCTTAGGGAAAAGTGATGCACGTTCCGCCCCCTGCGCGCGTCTATCTCTTTGTAGGGCTGGCGCCGGAGCAGTGTCTTCTGTCTAAGCGCCTAGCTCTCAATAAGTTACGGCATGGCTGAGTGGACGCTCAAATACGCTGACGCGCGCGGGGAAATCCACCAACAGGTGGCCGAAGCCGCTTCGGAGCGCGAACTGCGCGACCGCTACACGCAGCAGGGCTTCCTGGTTTATAACATCAAGCCGCGGTCGGAAATCGGCGGCTTGGCCTCCGGCCTGCGCCCCAGCGGCAAGCGTTTCAATCTCGAAAAGTTCCTGATCTTCAACCAGCAGTTCGTCACCTTGATCCGCGCCGGCCTGCCGATTCTGCGGCGCTCTGGATCTGCTGGCCGAGCGCCTCACGGACCCGAAACTATCCAGCCACATCCGCAACGTGCGCGACGAAGTGAAGAGCGGCGCGCTGCTCTCGGACGCCTTCGCGAAGCAGGGCGTGTTCCCGCCGATCTACGTCACCAGCGTGCTGGCGGGCGAGCGCAGCGGATCGCTGGCCGAAGTGATCGAGCGCTTCATCACCTATCAAAAGCTGGCGTTGTCGGTGCGTAAAAAACTGCTGGTGTCGCTGATGTATCCGGCGCTGCTGATCGTGCTGGTCACTTGCCTGATCGTGTTCCTGATCACCTACGTGGTCCCGAATTTCGCCGAGCTCTACAGCAGCATGCAGGCGCAGTTGCCGACGCCGACGCTGATCCTGATCGCCATCGGCACGACGGCGCGCAGCTACGTGCTGCTGGGGTTTGGGATCCTGGTCGCGGCTGCCATCGCGTTGCGCGCCTGGGGCAAAACGCCCGCCGGCAAGGAAGCCGTTCGACCGCGTGCTGCTCAAAGTCCCGGTGCTGGGCGAAGTCTGGTTGAAATATCAGGTCGCGCAGTTTTCGCGCGTGCTGGGCACGCTGCTGATCGGCGGCATTCCGCTGATGCAGGCGCTGGATACCGCGGCCGATTCGCTGGGGACACAGGTTCTGAAAAAGGTTCTGGACAAAGCCGCCAAGCTGGTCCGCGAAGGGCAGTCGCTTTCGGCGTCGCTGCGCAAAACGGCGTTTTTCCCAGCCTCTCGCTGGACATGATTGAAGTCGGCGAATCCACCGGCGCGCTGCCCGCAGATGCTCACCAGCGTGGCCGAGTTTTACGAAGACGATGTCGCAATTCGCGTCACCGCGGCGCTGAGCCTGATCGAACCGGTCATCATGATCATCATGGGAATTTTCGTGGCTTTCGTGTTGATTTCCTTGTATTTGCCGATCTTCTCCTTGGCGGATTCGATTCGTTCATAGACTGACTATGGCAGCCACCAACCAAATTCTTCCGCAAGATCCGGTGCAGGAAATCTCCAAGGCCACGGGCGCGTGGCCGAGCGCTACTATCACGAGTTCGTCGATCTGCGCGAAGTCCGCATCGACCACGACCTGTTCCACTCCGTGCCGGTCGACCTGATGTTCCGCTACAACTTCGTGCCCATTCAGGCGTACAACGGATCGCTCGAAATCGCCCTGGCCGATCCGCGCAACCTCAACCTGATCGACGAGTTAGCGGTGCTGCTGGGCAAGAAGCTGCGCGTCAAAGTCGCCACCCTCTCGCAGATTTCCGACCTGCTCAAGAAGACCGAGCAATCGCAGCGCGTCCTCGAAGAAGTCACCGAAGGCTTCACGCTCGACGTCGTCGGCGACGAAGAGAATCCGGACGAAACCCTTTCCATCGACAAGCTGGCCGCCGACCGATTCCGACATCGCGCCGGTCATCAAGCTGGTCGACACCACCATCTTCAACGCGCTCGAACGCCGCGCCAGCGATATTCACATCGAAACGCGCGACCAGGAAGTGGCCATCAAGTACCGCATCGACGGCGTGCTGCATTACGCCATGCCGCCCATCGCCAAGGACTGGCATTCGACCATCATTTCGCGCATCAAGGTCATGAGCGAACTGGATATCGCCGAGCGCCGCGTCCCTCAGGACGGCCGTTTCCGCGTGCGCTACAAGACCCGCCTGATCGATTTCCGCGTCTCCATCATGCCCACCATCCACGGCGAAGACGCCGTGCTCCGCGTGCTCGATAAAGAATCCATGAGCGAGAAGTTCGCCAAGCTCTCGCTCGACGTGGTGGGATTCGCCGACACCGATCTGGTCAAATTCCGCCGCTACATCAAGGAACCCTACGGCATGGTGCTGGTCACCGGTCCCACCGGTTCCGGCAAAACCACCACGCTCTACGCCGGCGCTGAGCGAGATCAAGAACGACGAAGACAAGATCATCACCATCGAAGACCCGGTCGAATATCAGATCAAGGGCATCACGCAGATTCCGGTGAACGAGAAGAAGGGCCTGACCTTCGCGCGCGGCCTGCGCTCCATCCTGCGCCACGATCCCGACAAGATCATGGTGGGCGAAATCCGCGACCAGGAAACCGCGCAGATCGCCATCAACGCCGCGCTCACCGGCCACCTGGTGTTCACCACCGTCCACGCCAACAACGTGCTGGACGTGCTGGGCCGCTTCCTCAACATGGGCGTCGAAGCCTACAACTTCGTCTCCGCGCTGAACTGCATTCTGGCGCAGCGCCTGGTGCGCGTGATCTGCCCGCATTGCAAAGCGCCCGTCAAATATGCCGACGACTATCTGGTCGAAAGCGGTCTCAATCCGGACGACTGGCGCGACGTCACCTTCTATGAAGGCGCGGGTTGCTTCGAATGCGGCGGCACCGGCTTCCGCGGCCGCAGCGCGATTCACGAACTGCTGGATCTGAGCGAGCGCATCCGCGAAATGATTCTCGACCGCCGCCCGGCATCGGAAATCCGCCGCGCCGCGCGCGAAGAAGGCATGACCTTCCTGCGCGAATCGGCGCTCGAAAAGGCGCGCACCGGCATCACCACGCTCAAAGAGATCAATAAGGTGACATTCATCGAGGTTTGATGTCCATACTGAACCAAATCTCGAGCCTGGTGAAAGACCCGGCGCCCAACTACATTTTCGAGCTGTCGGAGGCCGGCATTGCTTTCGCCCAGCGTGGCAACGGTCGTCCTGGCGACGCCGGTTTCGCGCCCTTCGACCCGGGCACGCTGGTGGTTTCTCCAGTCGAAGATAACATCCATAAGGCTGACGCCGCGACGGCCGTTCTCAAACGCATCGCTCCCCTCGACCACGCCCGCAAACGCCGCCGCGCCGCCTTGATTCTGCCGGATTACGCGGCCCGCGTCAGCGTGCTCGACTTCGACGCCTTCCCGACGTCGCCCGAAGAGCAGCTTTCGCTCATCCGTTTCCGCTTGAAAAAGACCCTGCCCTTCGACATCGATTCCGCCGCCGTCAGCTATTTCGCGCAGCCCGCCGAAAAGGGCGCGACCATCGAAGTGGTGGCGGTAATCGTCGCGCTCGAAATCATCGCGCGCTACGAAGCGCTGTTCCGCGCCATGAATTTTCACGCTGGAGAAGTGACCACGTCGGCGTTGGCGGCGCTGCATCTATGTCCGCCGCCGCTGCGCCCTGACGCCGTCAACGTAGTCGCCAAGCTCAGCGCCAATACGCTCACCGTGATGGTGCTGCGCGGCGAGACTCTCAAGCTATTCCGCTGCGTGGCGCTCGAAAGAGTCACCGAAGAACAGATTCTGGCCGTGCTCCAGCCCACTTTCTCCTACGTCGAAGACGAACTCGCCGCGCCCGCCGAAAAACTCACGCTGTGCGGATTCCCTTCCGGTGCTCTCTCCGCGCTGCGCTACGAAAAAGAAGTGTTGCGCAGCACTTTCGGCGCGCCTGGAGCGTTCAACGCCGGCCTGCTGGGTTACCTCGAAGGAGCGCGCAACTGACGTGAGAATCCCCATCAATCTCGCGAGCGACCCCTTCCGCAGGGACCGTCCATTGCTTTTCGCCACCGCGTTCGGCGCTCTCACACTGGGCGTCGTACTCGTGGTCTTGCTGTCGCTGATCGCCACGGGGCGGAGCCGCATGGGCGACACGCGCGCCCGCGTGGCCCAGCTCAATCAGGAGCTGACTGCCATCACCACGGAACAAACGCGCCTCGACGCCACTCTGCGCCAGCCCGCCAATGCCAGCATTCTGGAACGCAGTTTACTTTTGAACACGCTGGTGGAGCGAAAGTCCGTCAGTTGGACCAAAATTTTCGCCGATCTCGAAGCCGTTCTGCCGCCCAACGTGCGCCTGATCCAAGTGCGTCTTCCGCAGATCGATTCCGCGAATCAAGTTTTGCTCGACATGGTGGTGGGCTCGCAAAGTCCCGAACCCGTCATTACTTTCCTGAAGCAACTACAGGCGTCGCCCCGCTTCGGCCCGGCAACGGTGCATAATTCGGTGCCGCCCACCGACAACGAACCGCTATACCGCTACCGCGTGAGTGTGAATTATGGCCAAAAACTTTAGCGGCGCCGCGGGACCCCTGCGCTGGTGGCGCATCGCCTTGCTTGTGTTCGCCGTGGCTGATATCGGCGCGGCCTGGATCCTGTTCTATCCGCCGGGCGGCTCGGCCAGTGAACTCGAACAACAATTAGCGGCTCTGCAGGCGCAAACCGCCGCCAAGCGGGCTCTCTTGGCCAGCACCCGCCAGCACGTCGCCGCCGTCGAACAAGGCCGCAGCGAAGGCGAGCAGTTCTTGAACCAATACTTCCTGGCGCGCCGCACCGCGTATTCGACGCTGCTCACCGAACTGGTTGCCGCCGCCGACGAAGCCAAGATCAAGCCCAAGGAACACGCCTACTCGACCGAACCCATCGAAGGTTCTGACAACCTCAGCATGATGAGCATTTCCGCGAACTACGAGGGCACTTACTCGAACCTCATGCACTTCGTCCATGAGCTCGACCGCTCGCCGCGCCTGCTCATCATCGAAGGCTTGAACGCGGCCCCGCAAGCCACCGGCGGTACTCTGAATATAAGCATGAAGATCGACACCTTTGTGCGGGAAGACGGCTCGCAGCCATGAACCTGATCCCCTCACAACTCGGCGCGGAACCGAAGAAGCTGGCCGCTTTGGGCGCGCTGGTGGTGGTGCTGCTGATTGTGTACTTGATCAATCGCACTCCGGATGTTCCGCAGCAGGCGGCGTCAGTCACTACGCCGGCCGCGCGTCCTCCGTTGCCGCTTGAATCGCTGGCCTCCCGCTCGCGCGCGGCGGCAACCCTCACGCCTGCTCCCGCGCAGGGCGGCGCACCGACGCGGCGCGGAGAAGCCGCCATTCAGGATTTCAAGCCCACTCTCAAACTGCCCGACGGCATGGACGTCAGCCGCATCGATCCCGCCTTGAAACTGGACTTGCTGGCGCGCCTGCAAAACTTGCCGCTCGAAGGCGGCGAGCGCAGCCTCTTCGAGTTCGGCGCCGCGCCCAAACCGAAAACTCCCACGCCGGTGGTGGCGAAAGTGGTGCCGATCACTCCGCCGATCGCAACCCCGGCCGCCCCGGCGACTCCGCCGAAGCCCGTGATCCCGCCGATTCCGCTCAAATTCTACGGCTACGTGAGCGACTCCGGCGGCGTAGTGCCGGGCGCTGCCAAACGAGCGTTCTTCCTCGATGGCGAAGACATCGTGGTTGCGGGCGAAAACGACATCATCCGCAATCGCTTTAAGATCATCCGCATCGGCGTGAACTCGGCCGTGGTCGAAGACACTACCAATAAAAATCAGCAAACTCTGCCTTTAATAGAGGAGCTGCCCGGATGACGCGCGCTCCCGCTAGCAAGGGCGTCCGCCGCCGCGAGCAAGGTGGCTTCGCGCTGCTGGTGATCTTTCTGATCGCCGCTGCCGTGGCGTTCACGATGTATCAGGAAATGCCACGCGTCGCCTTCGAGAGCGCGCGCAACAAAGAGCAGGTTCTGATGGACCGCGGCAATCAGTACAAGCGCGCCATCCAGGTCTTTTACGCCGTCAACAAGCGCTATCCGCAGGACATCAAGGATCTCGAGAACACCAACGAAAAGCGCTTTTTGCGCCATCGCTATATCGATCCCATGACCGGCAAGGATGAATGGCGTCTGATCCACACCAACGGCAGCTTCCTCACCGATTCACTGGTGACCAAGCCGCCCACGCAGAATGCCAGCAACGGCCTGCCCGGCGCGGGACAAACTCCCGGCGGAGGTCCCCTGGGAGCCAACAATTTGAATACGGCTCCGGCGGCGAACACGACCGCGGGCGGCGCCACGAATTCTGCTGCGAATCCAAATGACCCCAATGCCCCTGCTGCGCCCGCTCCGCTGAATGCCGCCGCGCAAAGGCGTCCCAGCGATCGCGGATTCCCCGCCAGTCCCGGCTTCCCGCAGCCTCCGGGAGCGCTCACTCCGGGCAACGGAGCGAATCCCGCCAACTTTAATCCCGACGACCCCAGCACCTGGCCGCCGATCACGCTCGCGCCGGCCACCGCCCAATCCGGACAACCGCAGCAAGGACTCGCCCAGCGCCCCGGCCAGGCCGCCGGTTTTCAGCCGCAAGGGCAGAACGTTCTCGGGCAACTCGGCGGACAAGGCGGCATAAATCCGCAGCCGGTTGCGTTGGGCAACACGAATGCGTTTGGGCAGAATGGCCTGGTGGCGGCACCGGTGCAAGATCCTTCCGCGCAGGCTAACGCGTTTACGACGCCGAACAATGTTGTCCCCGGCACGAATCCCACGCCGCTTCCCGCGGACACGCAACCGGCGGCCCAGCCGCAGCCGGCTTTCAATCCCAATTCGCCGCTCAATGGCAGCCAGTTCGGCAACCTGGCAACCGCCGGTTTCAATCCGCAGAACCCCGCGCCGCCCCAGCCCGTGGCGGTGGCGGGAACGGTCAATCCCGCGTTGCCCGGCAGCGCCTCCAACAACACTGCGAGCAATCCAGCCTTAAACGCGATCGACAACACGCTGTTCCGTCCCAATCAGGCGCCCACCACGGGGCCGACCGGATCCCCCGGCATCGCGGGCGTAGCGAGCACATTCAAAGGCCCCAGCATCAAAGCCTATAAAGAACGCACCAAATATCAGGAATGGGAATTCGTCTACGAGCCCGCCGTCAACCAGCCTGGAGCCACGCAGCCTGGAGCGACTCAGCCCGGAGCCAATCCGCTCGGACAGCCGGGTACCGCGACGCAGAACCCGCTCGGCTCGAACCCGGCAACTCCCGCGGCGGGACAGACGGCCGCCCCGGCTTCGAACAACCCGTTCTCGCAGACCAATATTTTTGGGCCGTCCGCGCCGACGCAGTAATCAAGTCCACTCGGACTTCAGCATCGCGTACACATGCAGATCGTGATAGCGCCCGTTCACTAGTTCGGCATCGCGGTGCGTGCCTTCGAGCTTGAAGCCCAGCCGCCGCGGGATCGCATTGCTCTTGGCGTTCCCGGCGGCGCAGCGGATCTCGACACGGTGCAGGTCCAACTCTTCGAATAAATGCGCGATGGCCATCCGGCAAGCGTCGCTCATGAGGCCACGGCCCTGGAACTCCTCGGCCAGCCAGTAGCCCAGCTCCGCGCGGCGGTTGCGCCAGTCTATGCGATGGGTGCCGATGCACTCCCGCCACCCGCCCGCGATGCCAGATGGCCGCGGTAAACCCGTTGTGCGCGGCAAACATTTCGAGCACGGAGCGAATAAACGCCAGGCTGTCGTCCGCGCTCTTGGTCGCATCCACCCAAGGCAGCCATTGCCGCAGGTACTCGCGATTGCGCTCGATGGTGGCGAACATTTCATCCGCGTGGCGTTCTTCGAGCAAGCGCAGCTCGAAGCCATCGCGAATGGGCGTCGAGAACATTGCTACACCGCGCGGTTGGCGTAATTGCGCTGATAGTAGCTTTGGTATTCGCCCGATTTTACGCGCGCGATCCAGGCCGCATTGGCGCGATACCAGTCGATGGTGGCGCGCAGCCCTGCCTCGAACGGCATCTGCGCCTGCCAGCCGGTTTCGCGCATCAGCTTTTCGGTGGAAAGCGCGTAGCGCCGGTCATGGCCGGGGCGGTCCTTCACGGTTTGCATCAAAGACCGCGGCTTGCCGACGGTGTCTAGGATGCGCTCCACCACTTCCAGATTGGGCAGCGCGCGGCTGCCGCCAATGTTGTAAATCTCTCCGGCGCGCCCGCGTTCGATCACCGCTAAGATGGCCCGGCAATGATCGTCGACATACAGCCAGTCGCGCACCTGCTGGCCGTCGCCGTAAATCGGCAGCGCTTTGTCTTCGATAGCGTTCGAAATCATCAACGGGATCAGCTTCTCGGGAAACTGATACGGACCGTAATTATTCGAAGCGCGCGTTACCATCACCGGCATCCTATAGGTGACGAAATAAGACAGCGCCAGCAGATCCGATCCGGCCTTCGACGCCGAATACGGGCTGCTCGCGCGTAGTGGATAGTCTTCATCGGCATCGTGCGGCGCCGGAATACTGCCATACACTTCGTCAGTCGAAACGTGCAGAAACTTCGGCGTCTTGTGCAAGCGCGCCGCTTCCAGCATAGTGAAGGTCCCGCGCAGATTGGTCTCAAACACCGGAGCCGGCGACAGAATACTGCGGTCCACATGCGATTCGGCCGCGAAATGAACGATCACATCCGGCGTCGGTCTCAGCGACGGTCTTATTCACCAACGCCGCATCGCAAATGTCGCCGTGTACGAAGCGATAGCGCTGGTCATCGGCCACCGGCGCCAGATTTTCCAGATTGCCCGCGTAGGTGAGCTTATCGAAATTCACCACCAGCGAGGCATGCTTTGAGCCCAGCAGCATCCGTACAAACGCGCTGCCGATGAAGCCCGCGCCGCCGGTCACGAAAAATTTCATTTGTGCTGCAGTTCCCAATCGTAGGCGATGGATTCCTGATTGTGCGCGATACGGCCTTCGTCGGCGGGATTGTACAAGCGATTGGTCACATAAACCAGCATGCCCGGATGCTCGCCGATGACTTTATAGCCATGCCCCACGCCCGGCGGGATGAATATCTGCCAGGGCTTGAGCGCTCCGGTATAGAGCGTGTTCTTCAGTCCGAAAGTGCGCGATTCCGGCCGCAGATCCACCAGCGCCACCTGGAACATGCCCTGCGACGGCACCCACAAATCGGTTTGATGCTTATGAAAATGGAACGCCTTGATGGTGCCCGGATAGCTGAGCGCCGCCGAGACCTGCGTCATCTCCGGCACGAAATCCGCCGCCAGACCCTGCTTCATCCGCACTACTTCCAAAAAATAGCCGCGGTCGTCAGGCCACAGATCGTACGCGCGCACCTTAACGCCATCAATCAAGTCCGCCGACTCCGGTGTGCGAATGATCTTGCCGATGCCCGGTTCGCACTTGGGCGTCGAGATCGCGATGCCTTCTTCAGTGGTAGTCTTCACTGAAACTAGATTAACGCGGATTGGTTGCGAAAAACTATTCCACCTTAATTCGCCAGCAGCGTGATGTTACCCACGCCGCCGCGTATATCCAAGTGAATAGTGACCTTGGCATCCTCGTGCTTCGCGCTCACCCATCTGCCGTTATGCCGCTCCAGGCCCTGCGCGTCGATATTGCCGATCCCGCCGCGGGCATCCGCCACGATTCCCACACCCGCCGGCAGCCGCACGGTTGCATTGCCCACGCCGCCGTGGATCTCGACGTCGTAATCCCGCTTAGGATCGCCGCGCAGATCCATATCCAGGTTGCCGACGCCCATGTGCACTTCGACGCCGCGCAGGTCGAGCGCGCCCAGGTTCATCTCCGCGTTCCCGGCGCCTAAATGCGCCAGGACATCCATCGGAACTCCGTTATTGAGGCGCAGTTTCCACTCGTAAGGCGAGCCCGCGCGCGAACCGTGCACGCCCGGCTCGGTAATGGTCAACGTCCCGCGAAAACTGCTGGCCTGATAGCGCACCACCGGTTTCGACTCGGGGAACACATACTCAAAATCCGCATCCAGCAACCGCGTCGACCCGCCGGTGACGTTCAACTCGCCCGCGCCCATGAGCATCTCGACGCGCACTATTTCAGCTTTGTCGAGCTCTACTGTCTGCGTGTCGTGCTGCGGCGGGCCCGTGACAGCGCGCCGGTAGGCTTCATCGCAACCGGTGAGCGCGAGCGCCGCCAGTCCGATCGCCAGTGCCACTTTGCCGGTCATGTCCACAGGAACGAATTCCAGGCCCCGGATGTTCCCGGAAAGTTTTCAAACCCGGAAGAAATCGGCCCGCCAGACCTTTACGGCGCCCTTGATCTGCTTCGGATCCCACTTCCCGTCAAGCGTTTGCTGGACCAGCCCGTCCACTTCGCCGTCGGACGCAAAGCGCAGCGCAATGAGCTGCGGTTCACTCAATTCACCGATTCGCGACCGCGTCGCATCCGGCAGCAACTGCGCCAGCCGCAGCCGCTCTTCCAGGCGAATGACGCGGTCCTGCACCTTCAGCGCATAGATCCGCACACGGAACATCAAGATGATGACCCAAAGGACGCCGAACACTCGCACCGCGCCCCACCAATCCGGCTG
Organism: Bryobacterales bacterium; assembly: GCA_963752205.1. GTDB lineage: Bacteria > Acidobacteriota > Terriglobia > Bryobacterales > Bryobacteraceae > Palsa-187. Next base: position 15,588 of record CAVVZG010000085.1, read on the forward strand.
CCGCACCAGCGCGTAGATGCTGCATCCCAACAAGATTAGGGCGCCGATGAATAGAAAGCCGTGAAACATGGGGTCAATCCGGGCGTGATTTTTGAAGTTCTGTTCTGTTTGAGCCATCGTAAGTCCTCGGGGTGATAATAGGACAGTTCAAACTTATGGTCAATCGTCAATTCGTTCTCGCGCGCCGTCCGGCGGGCTTGCCGGTGGACACCGACTTCCGTCTGATCGAAGCGCCCGTGCCCGCCCCCGCTGGCGGCGAAGTCTTGCTGCGTTCCCGTTATCTATCTGTCGATCCTTACATGCGCGGCCGCATGAACGCCTCCAAAAGCTATGCGCCGCCGGTCGAAATCGGAGGCCTGATGGTGGGCGCGGGCGTCGCCGAAGTGATCGAATCGAAGAACCCCGACTTTGCGGTCGGCGACATCGTTGCCAATCCGCTGACGGGCTGGCAGGAATTCGCCGTCTCCAGCGGCTTGGGACTGCGCAAAGTAGACCCAACGGTTGCGCCCATCTCGACGGCGCTAGGCGTTCTCGGCATGACCGGACTCACCGCGCACATCGGCATCCACGAAGTGTGCGCCGTGAAGCCCGGCGAGACGGTGGTGGTTTCCGGAGCCGCCGGCGCCGTAGGTTCCGTCGCCGGACAAGTCGCCAAAATCGCCGGATGCCGCGTCGTGGGCATCGCCGGCGGCCCGCAAAAGACCAAGTATCTGACCGAGGAATGCGGCTTCGACGCCGCGCTCGATTACAAGTCCACTAGCGATTACGCAGCCGCCCTGCGCGAACTGTGCCCGCAAGGCATCGACGCGTATTTTGACAACGTCGGCGGCCCCATCAGCGATGCTGTCTTCACGCACTTGAACCTGCGAGCCCGCATTGCCATCTGCGGCCAGATCGCGCAATATAACGACACGCAAGCGTCCCAAGGCCCGCGCTTGCTGCGCTACGTTCTGGTAGCGCGCGCGACAGTGCGCGGTTTCCTGATCTTCGACTACAGCCCCGCGCAAACCACGCCCGCCCTGGCCGAGCTTACCGCGTGGGTGCGCAGCGGCAAACTCAAATACCACGAAGACGTCATTGAAGGATTCGAGAACATGCCGCGCGCGCTCATCGGCCTGTTCCTGGGCGAGAACATCGGCAAGCGCGTGGTGAAGGTGGCCTGAGGCATGAACGGCGCCGAACTCGCAGCCTTGTTCCGGCGCGACCTTACGCGTCTCGCGCAAGAGCTTCGTGCTGTCCCCCACGACGGTGTGCTCTGGAGCAAACCTGCCGGCGTCGCCAACTCCATCGGAAATCTGGTTCTGCATCTGGAAGGAAACCTTCGCGAATACATCGGCCGCCAACTCGGCGGCGTTCCCTACACACGCGAGCGCGACCGTGAATTTACGGACACCGGCTTGACCAAAGACAGCCTCCTCGCGAGAGTGGAACCGCTCGCGATTCTGATCCCGGAGATCATCGCGCGGCTTT
>CAVVZG010000086.1:0-30095 GCA_963752205.1 Bryobacterales bacterium
TGGGCTTCTTCGTGTGGTGGCCCTTCTGGGCGAGGCTCCTGACGCTGATCGGGATCATCTGCCTCATCCGGTGCCCGCTGAAGGCGATCCGCCGGTCCTACTACGGATACCCGTGGGGCTACTACTGGGGACCGGCGGGATCGCTCTGGTGCATCCTGAAGTGGGTGTTCGTCGTGTACCTGGTCATCTGGATCTTCGGGATCCACACGGGCTTCCACGATGCGATCCAGCACCTGCCCCCCAGGCTCCACCACGCGGCGAGCTCAGTCCAGCAGTGGTGGAACCAGCAATAGGCGCGGGCCTCAGCGCTTCCTCTTCCACTCGGCCGTGATGACCGAGGTGATCCCGCCGCGGCCCTTCCAGTCCGTGATGACGGCCAGCCTGCGGGGCGCGAGGAGGCGGCCAAGGTCGTCGCAGATCTTGTTCGTCACGGCCTCGAAGAAGATCCCCTCGTTGCGGAACGCGTGGAAGTACTGCTTGAGCGCCTTGAGCTCGACGCACTTCCCGGCTGCCACATAGCGGACGGTGACGGACCCGAAGTCGGGGTGCCCCGTGATCGGGCAGATGGACGTGAACTCGTGGTGCGTGTGCTCGATCACGTAGTCGCGGCCGGGCGCCGGGTTGGGGAACGTCTTCAGGGTCTTGGGATCTGCCATGGCTCGGGGGTCCGACGGGAGACGATTCAGCCGGGGCGCGATTTTACGAGGAAAATGAAGGGATTTGGCCCGCAGGCCCGTTCCTCCCAAAAAGTAATTGAACCCGCGGTCCCCATGGGTGCTCATTGCCGTCCCCTCCGAACGGCCCGCGGCGCTCCATGACCGACATCGCATTCTTCCTCAGCCTCGTCGCCTGCGCCGCGCTCCTCGCGCTGTTCGAGATCCAGGTCGAGGGCGGGGACGGGTGGGCGGCCAAGCTGCCGACCTGGCGGATCGACAACGCCCTCACGCGTGCCCTCATGGCGGGCAAGCCCCTCACGGGCTACCACACCTACCTCTTCCTGCTCGTGCTCATGATGGTCCACCTTCCGTTCGGGATGGGGCTCAGCTCGTGGAGCCTCCGGGCGGAGGCGAGGGCGCTCAGCTTCACGCTGCTCCTCTGGTTCGTGGAGGACTTCCTCTGGTTTGTCTTTAACCCGGCCTGGGGCGTGGGCCGGTTCAGGCGCGACCAGATCTGGTGGCACGCGCCCAAGTGGTGGTGGTTCATGCCGCGCGACTACTGGACCTACTCCGCGGTCGGCGGCCTCCTCTACGCCTACAGCCGGGGCGCCTTCTAGGGAGCCGCCGGCCGGCGGTGGGAAGGGTGTCCGGCGCGGGGGAAAACGATCTGGCGGCGTCCGGCCGAGCGCCCGCGGCGAATTTGCCATCCAGATCGGGTGTTTCCCCAACAGGCTGTAATACAAAGCCCTACATGATTCCACGCGGTTTTGCTTGGAGCAGGGGGATGTGATCGGAATTATGACACGGTCCATGACCCGATGAATGCGACGCGCGCGCCGGCGAGAATCCAGCAAAGGCAATGAGAACCCCTGGACGCTCAGGCTGCTTCGGCGCCCTCACGTGCTTCGCCGTCATCGTGATCGCCCCACGCGCCAAAGCCGACGGCTCCACGGCAGCCCCTCCGGGGAGCCCCGCGGAGGTCCAGCAGACCAGCGGGCTATTGTTTCCCATCGACAGCGTCATCCAGGCGTACGAGCCGAACGAGATCGGATACACGTTCGACGTGGGCAAGGAGAGCTTCATGGATTTCACGGTCTCGATGATGCTGCCCCTGTGGATCGGCGAAACCTACCCCCCGCAGTTCCGCACGGAGCCCGCCGGCTTCTGGAGACCGCTTCGTTATGCACGCCGGCTTCCCTACGTCTACTTCGCGGTGACCCAGCGCGCAGGCCAGTACCTTGAGACGCGCTATTCCTCGCCGGTCGTGTGCTCATTGTCCTCCCAGAAAGATTATAGCGCCCCAGCGGCGAGCGCGATGCGGAAGGCAGGAACAAAAGTGCGCGCTTCAGGGGCCGCCAGCCCCGCGCGGCGGGCCAAATTTACCAACTCGTCACGGCGAAAAGCCGCCTCCACCGAGATCGCTCCGTCATACACCGTCACCGGATGCCAGCCGAACAACCAGCGCGTTTGCGAGATGAAATAGTACGGCACCGGATGCCGCCACAGATCGATCACCAGCACCTGTTTCCGCGCCACCCGCCCGAACCCCGCCAGCAATTCCACCACCTGCTCGTCCGTGAAATGATGCAGGAACAGCGAGCTGAAAACGTAGTCAAAACTCCGCGGCGCAAAGGGCAGCGCAAACGCATCCCCGGCAACTTTGCGCCCGTCCCGGCAGCCAAGTGCGACTCAAGATAATCCAACGAGGTAACGCGCCCCAGCGGCCTGATCTCCCGCAAAACCCGCCCCATATCGCCCGAAGCCGCCCCGACGTCTAATAAGGTGAACGCTTCTCCAGGCGGAATCACCCGATCCACCAGCTTCCGCAGCGTGCTGTGCCCGCCCCAGTATCGATTAACCCGCACCAAATCCGCCAAGCTAGCGCGAGCTTCTTCCGGCGGCAGCGTATCCAGCAACTCCGGCTTCAGAACGCGCCCTTTCAAACAATGCATTTTTACTTAAGATACCGCGTCATACGGACCTGCATTGAATATGAGAGCCTATGGACGAGGTTTGCAATGAGAAGAGCGTTCCTCGGCATTCTTGTCGTCCTCGCTTGCGGTGCTGTCTTCGGCCAGGTTAAGAACGCGCAGCCCTTTTCTGCAGGCCGAAATGAGCCTCCTCCCGAAATCCTCCCGCCGTTTGACACGCTCGAAGAGCAAGGCCGCTATCTAGCGGTCAAACACTTCATGAGTTATCCCAGGCCGTTGTCGCCGGTCGGAGACTTTACCCTCTGGGCAATGGGCGATGAGATCGCCACCTATTTCAACCTCATTCTGGAGCGCCGCCCTCCTCTTTCTGACGAAGAAACCCTCAGAGCGCTGGACATGATCCACACCGCGTTCCGCGACCCAAAGTTTATTCACCTGTGTTCCAACCGCAATCCCGAAAAAACCCTGGCGCTGCTGGAGACCATGCAAGTATCCGCCACCGATCAATTCACCAAAGAAAATATCGCCGCCGCGACGGGTTTTTTCGCTGATTACGTTGCAAGCGAAGCCCCGGTTTTGTCGCATCTTCCTTGCAACATGGGCCCACCGAAGGTAGAGGTCGATCTGTCCGTGCCCGCCAACGATCTTCCCGCTGGTGCCATCGTCGATCCCTCTCCATCCACTCCAAGTGCTGCCCTGCCCGCGTTTATTCGAGCGCAATTCGCATCGGTAAGCGCCTATATGCGTCTTCCGAGACCTTTACAAATTGGGGACACCTATCTCGCCGCGCTGGGCGATGAAGCCGCATTTCACATCTTCGGGTTCATCTTTAACAACCCGCCACTAACTACCCCGCAGATGCTAACCTCTCTGGACATCATTCATAAGTCCTTCGCAAATCCCATGGCGATCCAAAACGGCGCGTCCAGGAGGCCGGAAAAAACTATGGCTTTGTTTAAAATATTGCAAGCCGGCGCGATAGATCAAACAGTGAAAGATCGCATCGCTATGGAAACCGACTATCTAAACAACGACATGCCGAAAAAGATTTACGCTCCCTGGAAAGGGATCGCTGACCCACCCCTCTTTCTCCCCAAACCCTGACCCGCCTTTTGCCTTTACCCGCCGCTCGCAATCTCCATTCCCCTACCCTTTCAACCGCATCCCATTTCTCCCTAGGGCCGTTTTTCCATCGCCCCATGCATAATCGAATCGCAGTACCGGCCTGCGCAGGCTGATCGTTAGAAGTTAGGTGGAATCCGCGCCTCGTCGCAAGAGGAGGCTAGCCGCCCAGGGGACATTGTTGAAAAGGGCGGGACAGGAGAAGAATCGCGATTCTTTTGGAGATACAAACGTCGTGAGAACGGCGCCAGGTTCCAACACGAGGAAATAGGAGAGAGAGAAAACGGTTGACTCAACACTTTTCAAAAGACCGCTAGCCGCCTGTTTCTGACACACCCCGGTGGGCTGCTTTCGAAGGCAGCCCACCGCGAAACGATTTGCTTTATCCGTGTCCATCTGTGTCTATCTGTGAGCCAGTTCCTACAGCCGAAGTGTCTTTTCCGTTTTTGCTATGCTAACGGTTCCATATGGAACTGGTCACCGGACACATCGGCTGGATCGAAGTGATCTGCGGACCCATGTTCTCCGGCAAAAGCGAGGAACTCATCCGCCGCCTGCGCCGCGCCCGCATCGCCCGCAAACGCGTCCAAGTGTTCAAACCCGCCCTCGACAACCGTTATTCCGTCGACGAAATCGTATCCCACGGCGACCAGCGCATGGATTCCGAAGTCGTCGCCAGCGCCAAGGAAATGCTGGCCAAGCTCGACTGGCGAACGCAAGTCATCGGCATCGACGAAGCCAATTTTTTCGGCTCCGACCTGGTCGAAATCACCGCCCAGCTAGCCGACACCGGCAAGCAGGTCATCGTCGCCGGTCTCGATACCGATTTCCTCGGCCGCCCCTTCTCCCCTATGCCGGAATTACTGTGTTTGGCCGAGTCCATCACCAAAACCCTGGCCATCTGCATGCGCTGCGGCAACCCCGCCAAACACACCCAGCGCCTGGTCGAATCCGACGACCTGATCGTCGTCGGAGCCGCCGGTATGTACGAAGCCCGCTGCCGCCGCTGCTTCGAACCCGGCGTTCCCAAACAAGAAACCCTCGATTTTGCGCGCCCCGGAGCGTCCACGGCGCGCAATACATGAAACCTTAAGGCAGCGCGAAGAGTCATGTAAAGATCGGCAGAACATTGTTGCCGCGCGATGTAAGATAGAGTGAAGGAAAGGAGAGTCCCCTTGTTTTCAATCCGTGGAGATTCAAACCCGAGCGATCCTAACGCACCGCCGCCACCCGTAGTGGTCCAGAAATCTTCTGGTCCCCAGGTGCCGGTCATGTTGGTTCTCGTGATCATCCTGATTGCCGCAACGGGCTACCTGTTTTATCTCGTCAGCCAAACCCGCGCCGAATTGACGCAGACGCGCGATCAATTGCTGGATGAGATTTCCAAGATCCACGAAACCACCGCCGTCACCACGCAGACCAGCCGCCGCTCCGTCGATTCGCTCAAGACCGAAGTGGATGCCGCGCGCCGCCAGGCCAGCCAGCTCGCCGGCCAAGCCAAAGTGGATGCCGAGAAACACGCCGATGAACTCGCTGCGAATCTACAAAAGGTACAGCAGGAGCAAGCCCAACGCGTCTCGGCCGTATCCACAGAAGTCGGCCAGGTGAAGGAGCAAGCCGTCGCCGCGAACGCCAAAATCGGTGAAGTATCCACCGACGTCGGCAACGTCAAGAGCGACGTAGCCGCCACCCGCTCCGAGCTCGAGAAAACCATTGCCACCCTGAAAGCCACCCAAGGCGACCTGGGCGTGCAGAGCGGCTTGATCGCCACCAACGGCAAAGAACTGGCAGCACTGAAAGCCTTGGGCGAACGCAACTACACCGAATTCAAGTTGACCAAGACCAAAGCCCCGCAAAAGGTGGGCGACATCTCCGTATTGCTAGAAAAAGCTGACCCCAAGAATAATCGCTATACCATTCGAGTAATCGCCGACGACAAGACGGTTCAAAAGAAGGATAAAACCATTAACGAGCCGGTCCAGTTCCTATTGTCGAAAGCCACCCAGCCCTACGAGCTGGTGGTTAACGACATTAAGAAGGATCTGATCAGCGGCTACGTATCCGCGCCCAAGGTTCAGCAGACCCGCAATTAGTCGATCCGCTAGTCCACAACAAACCCGCTCTCAACAGCGTGGTTCAGGATGCGAGTCCAAACCACTCGCGCTCGTCCGCGCGCCTCGACATGCGCAAACTCCACGTATTGCCCCGCCGTGAGCGCCGCGCACTGGTGAGCCATGCGAAACCCGCTGTCGCTCACATCCACCAATTTCCCCTGGATATCGCGCGAACCCGGCGCCTCCGGCCGCACCAGCACATTCCCGGTACCCGGATGCCGCGCCTCACGCCGTTGCTCCGCAATCGAAACCGAGATGCTCATGCCGACACCTGGGCCCCCATCGCTGCCGGACGATATACCTTCAGTTTCCGGTTCAGCGTCCGCCGCGAAATCCCCAATTGCGCCGCCGCCCGCTGCTGATGCCCGCCGCTGGCGTTGAGCGCGTCCAGAATCGCGCGCTTCTCGAGAGATTCCAGATCTGCCGGCTTCGCCGTGACCCTGGAATCCTGCGCACCAACCGTAAACGCCAGATCCCCAGCGAAAATCTCCTCGCGCGGCGCCAGCACCGCCGTCTTGGTGACCACATTCCGCAGCTCGCGAATGTTACCCGGCCACGGCTGCGCTTCGAGGACCGCAATCGCGGACTCCATAAATCTCAACTGCGGATTCTGCTGCGCCAGGAAATAGCGCGCCAGCGGAGCGATATCCGCCACCCGTTCGCGCAACGCCGGAACCTGCAAAGTAAACTGCGCCAGCCGGTGATACAAATCGCCGCGGAAACGCCCATCCGCCACGGCCTTTTCCAGATCCTGATTCGTCGCCGCCACCACGCGCACATCCACCGACACTTTTTTCGTGCCGCCCAGCCGGTAATACGCCACCGAATCCAGCACGCGCAGCAGCTTCACTTGCATGCGCGGGTCGAGTTCCCCGATCTCATCCAGGAAGATCGTGCCGCCGCTAGCCATCTCAAACAAGCCTGGTTTCGCAGTATCGGCGCCGCTAAACGCGCCTTTTTCGTAGCCGAACAGTTCGCTTTCAATCAAGTGCTCGGGAAGCGCCGCGCAGCTTAAATCCACCCAAGGTTTGTGCGAACGCGCAGAATAATGGTGCACCGCTCGCGCGATCAATTCCTTGCCGCTGCCGCTTTCACCCGTAATCAAAACCGTGGCCTGCGAGCGCGCCACGCGTTCGATGGTCGCGAGCAGCGCACGCATCTGCTCGCTCTCGATCACCGCTTCCATGCCCAGGAACGTTTTGGTTGGCTGCGTCATTTTTGCGGCTATCGCCATGATTTCATTTGGCCAGTAATGCGGTCTTAGTGCCCTCGACCGAACACCTTAGTCCACCTGAGAAATCCACCTCTCAAATTGGGACACTTTGTCGCATGACCCCCTCCCGTACCGGCCATTTTGTCCACCCCCGCTTGCGGGCACTCCGCCAAGTTGCTGAAATACAAGCGAGTATTCTCCCGTACTCATGGCCAGCCACGTGCATTCCCTGCACTACTGAACATGACTGCGGAAGAACCGCGCCTCCCAAGTCGAGTGCGCTTCTATATCGGGTTCCTCTTCCTGCTGGGCGCCGTAGCGCTCGGCCGGGCAGCGGTTGGCTGGAGTTCGCCCGACCTGTACAAATTCGCCGGCTTCCTGGCGATCGCCATTTTGTCCTGCGGAGTTCAATTCAGCGTTCCAGCGGTTGCCAGTCCGCTTTCGCTCAGTCTTCTGTTCGCATTATTCGGCGTAGTCGAGCTCACGGCATCGGAAACGGTTGTTCTCGCCTCAACTGTGGCGCTGGTGCAGTGTTTCTGGAATCAGCCGCGCCGTCCCGGTGTGGATCAGCTGACATTCAAAGTGGCCACCATGGCGCTGGCCGCCGCGACCGCAACGTGGATTTACCACTCGCCGTGGATGCTGGCCGATCACGCGCAGGGAGAGATCCGCCTGGCGCTCGCCGCCTTCGCCTTCTTTTTATTGAACACGGTTCCGCTCGCGCTGGCCGTGTCGATGGCTGAGGAGATTTCAATTTGGTCGGTATGGCGCGAAGGTTACTTCTGGTCGCTGCCCTATTATTTGGGGGGAGCCGCCGTAGCTCAGCTCGCCAGCTTTGCGGTCCATCTGGCGGGCTGGCCGGCGGTGCTGGCAACCGGTCCCGTGTTGTACCTGGTGTTCCGCTCTTACCGCCTTTACGCCGCGCGCGTGGACAATGAGCGCGATCATCTGGAAGCAGTATCGGCGCTGCATCTGCGAACCATTGAAGCGCTGGCGCTGGCGATTGAAGCCAAGGACGACACCACTCACGATCACCTGGCGCGCGTGCAAGTTTATGCGCGGGAGCTGGCCCGCGAGCTAGGTCTTACGCCAGAGGAGCAGCAGGCGCTGCAAGCCGCCTCGATTCTGCACGACATCGGCAAACTGGCCGTGCCCGAGCACATCATCTCCAAACCCGGGCGCCTGACGCCGGAAGAGTTCGACAAGATGAAGATTCACCCGATCGTCGGCGCGGAAATTCTGGAACGCGTCCAATTCCCCTATCCGGTGGTACCCATCGTGCGCGCGCATCACGAAAAATGGGATGGCAGCGGTTACCCGAACGGCCTCAAAGGCGAGGACATTCCCATCGGCGCGCGCATTCTGGCCGCCGTCGATTGCCTGGACGCTCTGGCATCGGATCGCCAATACCGCCGCGCTTTGCCGCTCGATGAAGCCATGAAAGTGGTGCAAAAAGAGTCGGGCACTTCGTTCGATCCGCGCGTGGTGGAAGCGCTTTCCAAGCATTATGTGGCACTGGAGAAGAAGGCCAAAGCTCCGCGCACTCACGACGCCGCCAAGCTTTCGAAAGACATCAAAGTAGAGCGCGGCTTGGCGCCGGCCGCTGGATTTGAAGCCGCCGCGCCCAACGCCAGTTCAGCGGCACCCGGCGCTCCCGCGGCACAGCGCAGCGACTTCCTGAGCCTGATCGGAGCCGCGCGGCAGGAGGTGCAGGCGCTGTTTGAGATTTCGCAGGATCTGGGCAATTCGCTAAGCCTGGATGAAACGCTCTCGCTGCTGGGCGTGCGCCTGCGCCGCATCGTGCCGCATCATGCGCCTGGCGATCTGGGTCCAGCGCGGCGGCGTTCTGATGCCCGAATATGTGTCGGGCGACGACTTCCGCCTGTTCTCTTCCCTGCAGATTCCGGTGGGGCAAGGATTCTCGGGTTGGGTGGCGGAGAACCGCAAAGCCGATCCTCAACGGGAATCCGTCGGTCGAGTCCGGCTATTTGAGCGATCCCACGAAGTTCTCCGCGCTGCGCTCGGCGCTGGCGGTGCCGCTCGAAGGAAGCGGAGGCGTGGTGGGCGTGCTGACGCTGTATCATTCCGACCGCGACGCCTTCACCAAAGATCACCTGCGCATTCTGCTCGCGATCAACGCCAAGATCGCGCTCTCCATCGAAAACGCGCTGCGCTTCCGGCAGGCGGAGACTTCCGCCACCACCGACTATCTCACCGAGCTTGCCGAACGCCCGCTCTTTGTTCCTGCAATTGGACGCCGAGTTGTCGCGCAGCCGCCGCAGCAAGCAGCCCATGACGGTGCTGACCATGGATCTCGACGGCTTCAAGCAGGTCAACGACCGCTACGGGCACCTGGAAGGAAATCGCGTCCTGCGCGCGATCGGCGCCGGATTGAAATCGGTGTGCCGCGAATACGATCTGGTGGCGCGCATGGGCGGCGATGAATTCGTCCTGGTTCTGCCGGGCGCGCGGCCGGGCGAACTCACGGGCCGCTTGGAGCAATTGCGCACCGTGATTTCGCAGGTGTCGCACGAAATGTTCTCGGGCGACCTGCTGAGCATCAGCATCGGCACCGCCTATTATCCGGAAGACGGCGCCGACGCCGAAGAACTGCTCTCGGTCGCGGACCGCCGCATGTATTCCGAAAAACATTCGCACCGCGAACAGGCAACGGCATCTTCACGAGTGGTGCGGGAACGTGAATTCGCCGGAAACGTTTTGGTGAATTAGCGCCGCTGCTTCACTTCATGTCCTGAATATCGCGCAGATAGCGCGCCAGGTTATCGATGCGCACGCGCCCCAGGTCGACATCGCTGGTGACGCGCGAGAAGATCGGCCCCCATACCGGCATCTCACTTGAGCCGTGCCCGGCTGTCGATTCCTCGCCGGCGATGATTTTTTCGACGTGCATCATGGGAAAAACATCGTGATTGCGAATGGAAATGCGCCGCAGATCGGAGGGTGGAATTTTGAGCGACGCCGCCATCGGCCCGTTGCCCTTGGCGTCCAGCCCGTGACAAGAAGCGCAATAGGATTTGAATAAATCCTTGCCTTGAATGGAAACAATCAGCTTCACTTCCGCGGGTCTTTTGGTGGTTTCCTGGGCCCATAACGGGGCGCCGCAGAATGCTGCCGCCGTAAGCCAAACGCCAACCTTGAACATATGTTTGCCTCTACTTGGGGACACATGCACGTAAACGGCCCTTCTATTGCTTTGGATCGGGCGTAACGGAGAATCAATATGACTGCCAGCATCAACATCACCTCGAAATTCCTGAATATGGACGACCTCAAACTGCTCGCGCGGCACAGCGGACCGTGCATAACGGTGAGCATTCCGGGATATCAGCCGGGGGCGGCGGGCGGGAGCCGCCACGCGCATCTGCGGCATCTGGCGCAAACCGCCGCGGATCAACTGGGGCATTTGAACCGTCCGGAGGCCGCTGAGATGGCCGCCGCCCTGGAGCTGCTGGCTGGGACTTTGGACAATGGCCATGGCGGCCCGGGCATCACGTTGTTCTGCGCGCCGGGCTTTACGGCATCTTACGAAACTCCCGGTGTGCAGGCCGATGCGGTCACAGTCGGGGACCGCTTCCATCTGCTGCCGCTGGTGGCCGCCGCGCTGATCCCCAACCGGTTTTTCGTGTTGGGAGTGAGCCGGAATCGAATTCGCTTGTACCATTATGCGGATGGACACGTCGAAGAACGGGCGCTGCCTGCCAGCGTGCCGCCGAGTCTCGAAGCGGCGGGTGCGTTCGACGAGCCCGAACATAGTTCCGATAGCCATTCCGCGGCCGGCCCTTCGGTGGGCGGCTTGCGCGGTGTGCGCTTTGCCAGCACCGGCGATCGCGACTCGGAAGCGGTACATCTGCGGCATTTCTTCGGACTGGTGGACCGCGGGATCAAAGAAACGCTACTCGGAGAGCCGCTGTTCCTCGCGGGCGTGCAAGAGGAGTTGGCGCTTTACCGCAAGACCGCGAAGTATCCGCACATATTCGAAGCCGAATGCCGCGGCAACGCGGAGCATTCGACGCTCGATCAAGTGGCGAAGCACGCTGCCGCCGGAGCGATGCGGGAATATCGTTTGGCCGCGGAGCGCGCGCTGAAAGCGCTGCCTGAAGTTCGCGACAAGATCGCGGGAGATCCCGACGGAGTTTTCATCGCCGCCAACGAAGGCCGCGTGTGGCAAATCTTCGTGGCCGAAGAAGGAGTGCCCGAGGAAACCATCAATGCCGCCGTGGTGGAAGGCTTGCGCACCGGCGCGGATGTCTTCGCGTACGCAGGTAAAGAACTGCCGGGCTTCGGCGCCATCGCCGCGGTGCTGCGTTATTAACGGAAGATTTGCCACCAGTGGCGGTTGGGACGCGGTGGCTTTGCGACTTCCGGCGGAGGGTCGAGATACGCGACCAAGGGGCTTTGATCGGGTTCTATCAGCGCGCCCCCACCCACGCCGCCGACTTGGAGTTGCACATCAACGTTCAGCTCAATTGAATTACGAACGATTAGGACCAACCTACTAGTTGCGAAACCCGGCGAAGTGACGCTTATTTTGGACTCGCCGAAAGGGAGAGCCGCCCAAACAAGCTCGCCCACTTCATCGGCCTGCTCGGTCCGCTGCGGTTTGTCTTCGGGTCCGAGCAAACTCACCTGGGCTCTCGGGATCGCGTGACCGGCTGGATCGATCACGCGAATGCGGACGCGGCCGGATTGCGCCAGCAACGGGGAAATCGCGGTGAAGAAAGCGCCGATCAAGATCGCTCGGCGGCTGCGCGGCTCGGGGAGCGACTCGCCGCCTAGAAAGCCGCAAACGCGTCCGGATTTGCGTTTGAGTTCGGCGAACTCTTCGAGCTGAATATTGATCGAGCGCGTGAACGTACGTTTGGCACTCATCGCAGAAACGCTTTCGTCCTTCGCCGCTTAAATCTGTCCAGCGTTTCGCGCAGGGATTTAGGATGGCGAATGCTCCGGGCACGCCCGTATTATATGTCTACGCGCGTAAAGAGGGACAGTACACTCAGTCCCCGAAGTACAGGGGACAGAGTGTACTGTCCCTCTTTACGCGGCTTTGAATTCGGGCTCGCGGAGGAGTTCCAGGAACGCTTGCGCGGCGGCGTGGAAACGTTTTTTCTTGCGGTGAATGATGCCTAGGGGGCGATAAAGCTCTGAAGACGGCAGCGGGATTGCGACCAGGCGGCCTTGCAGCACTTCGTCGCGCAGGATGCGGGCGGGCAGAATGCTCACGCCGGTGCGGTGCGCTACCGCTTCCTTGATCATTTGCAGGTTGTCGAAGTGCAGCGTTTGCGTCACCTCTATTTCGTGTTCGCGGAGGAAGCGGTCGACTTCGCGGCGGATGGGCAGGTCTTCGTCGAAACCGATGAAGTCGATGCCGTTGAGGTCTTCTAGTTTTACGCGGTTGCGCTTGGCCAGCGGATGATCGGGCGCGGCGGCGAGCACCATTTCTTCCTGGCGCCAGGGGATCACGGTGATTTCGCGGCTGGGCTCGGGGTAGCTTACCAGGCCCAGGTCGGCTTGATCGGCCAGCACTGCGGAATACACTTTTTCGGGGCGCAAATATTCCACTTCGAGATGCGCTTTGGGCTGGCGGCGGGAGAACTCGTTTTCGAGCTGCGCCATCTCGCTTAGGCCCACCGAGTAAATGGACGCGATCTTCACGGTGCCGTCGACATCGTGCTTCAATTGATTGAGCGCGACTTCGAACTCTTCCTTGCGGCGCAAGACGTCGCGGCAGAAATCGCTGTACAATTGACCAGCGGCATTGACCACCAGTGGTCGGGTTGACCGGTCGAGTAGAATAATACCAAGCGTCCGTTCCAGGTCTTGAACGTGCTGGCTGGCGGCCGATTGGCTGACCTGGTTCATGGCGGCAGCGCGACTGAAGCTCCTTGTCTGAGCGATATCCCGGAAAAGCTGTAGGTTCTCGTAATCCACTGGGACCGATATTAACATCACTGCGGCTAATATTGCAAGTCTGTAAATTCTGTTGACGTGATATTGTTGACTAAGGTATTCTGAACCATGCCCTACCCTCCCGAAAAACAGGGACTCTATGACCCGCGTCATGAGCACGATGCCTGCGGCATGGGCTTCGTGGTGAATCTGGATGGCCACAAAACGCACGAAATCGTGCAAAAAGGCATACAGATCCTGATCAATCTGACGCATCGCGGCGCTTGCGGGTGCGATCCGGAAACGGGCGACGGCGCGGGCGTATTGATCCAGATTCCGCACGAATTCTTTGCGCGGGAGTGCGCGAAGTTGGGCTTCACTTTGCCGGAAGCGGGATCGTACGGCGTGGGCATGATGTTTCTGCCGGTGGAGAATGCCCAGCGGTTGTTATGCGAGGGAATCGTCGAGCGGGTTGCGCGCGAAGAGGGGCTGACGGTTTTGGGATGGCGGGATACGCCGCTGCATGGCGATGCGATCGGGCGGCAGGCGCGGGCGACGCAACCTTATATCGAGCAGATTTTCATTCAAAAGGGCGAGGGCGCCGACGGGCGGCCGATGACGCAGGACGAGTTCGAGCGCAAGCTGTATGTGGTCAGGCGGCGCGCGGATATCGAGATTGCGGCCAGCGATTTCGACGATAAGGGATTTTTCTACGTGCCGTCGATGTCTTCGCGGGTCATCATTTATAAGGGACTGCTGCTGGCTCCGCAGATTTCGGATTTCTACACGGAGCTGGCGGACCCGCTGGCCAAGAGCTCGCTGTGCATGGTGCACCAGCGGTTTTCGACCAACACTTTTCCGACGTGGCAACTGGCGCATCCGTACCGCATGATCTGCCATAACGGCGAGATCAACACGGTTCGCGGGAACGTGAATTGGATGAATGCGCGCGAGTCCGTGCTGCGGTCGGATTTGTTCGGCGAGGATTTGGCGAAGATTTTCCCGGTGATTCGGCCGGGGGGCAGCGACACAGCTTGTTTGGATAACGCGGTTGAACTTTTGACCCTCGCCGGGCGCGAGTTGCCGCATGTAATGGCGATGCTGATCCCGGAGGCCTGGGACGCCGACACGACAATGCCCGACGATAAGCGGGCGTTTTACGAATATCATGCTTCGCTGATGGAGCCGTGGGATGGTCCTGCGGCCGTGGCGTTCACGGATGGCAAGTGGCTGGGAGCGACGCTCGATCGCAACGGGCTGCGTCCGGCACGTTACCTGGTGACGACCAGCAACGAATTGATTCTGGCTTCCGAGACCGGTGTGCTGCCGATTAAGCCAGAGCAAGTTCAATACAAGGGACGGCTGCAGCCGGGGCGCATGCTGCTGGTGAATCTGGAAGAGCATCGCATTGTGCCTGACGAAGAGATCAAGCACATGCTGGCCTCGCAGCAGCCTTACGGCGAGTGGCTAAAGGCCAAGCAGCTTACGCTGGAGCAATTGCCGCAACCGCCGCGGGTTTACGGATTCGATCCGGAGACGGTGTTGACCAGGCAGCGGGCTTTCGGTTATAGCGACGAAGACTTGAAAATGATTCTGGCGCCGATGGCGACCGGCGGCGAAGAACCTATCGGATCGATGGGCGTCGATACGCCGCTGGCGTGTTTGTCGGACCGGCCGCAATCGCTGTTCAATTACTTCAAGCAATTGTTCGCGCAGGTTACGAATCCCGCGATCGATCCCATACGTGAAGAGCTGGTCATGTCTCTCACCAGCTACATCGGCACCGAGCGCAACATTCTGGAAGAGACGCCGAAGCATTGCCACACGCTGAAGCTGCCGCATCCGATCCTGACCAATCTGGATCTGGAAAAGCTGCGGCGCGTGAGCTGGGGCGATTTTCTGGCGACTACGATTCAGACGCTGTATCGCGTGGCTGACGGCGAGACGGGTCTGGAGCGGGCGCTGGACGGGATTTGCCGGCGCGCGGATCAGGCGATTCGCGACGGTTACCGCATTCTGATTTTGAGCGATCGCGGCGTGGATAAAGATTTTGCTCCGGTGCCCGCGCTACTGGCGCTGACGGCGCTGCACAACCATCTGGTGCGGGAGCGGACGCGCACGCAGGTGGCGCTGATCATCGAATCGGGCGAGCCGCGCGAGGTGATGCATTTCGCGTTGCTGATCGGCTACGGCGCGAGCGCGGTGAATCCGTATCTGGCGATCGAGACGCTGGAGGACATGGTGCAGCGCGGACGGCTGTCGCAAGGTCACTTTTGAGACGGCGCTGAAGAACTTCAAGAAGTCGATTAACAAGGGACTGCTGAAAGTCTTTTCGAAGATGGGCATCTCGACGCTGCAAAGTTATCGCGGCGCGCAGGTGTTCGAGGCGATCGGGCTGAACCAGAGCTTGATCGACAAATATTTCACAGGCACTTCTTCGCGCATCGAAGGCGTGGGACTCGAAGTGCTGGCGCGCGAGGCGCAGATGAAGCACGCGCACGCTTATAAGCCGTTCACGGAATCGGAAACGGAGCTCGATCCGGGCGGGGCTTATCAATATCGAGTGCGCGGCGAATTTCATTTGCTGAATCCGCTGTCGGTGTCGAAATTGCAGCACGCGGTGCGTAATCAGAGTTTCGAGACGTTCCAGGAATACACGGATCTGATCGACAAGCAGAATCGCGATCTGTGCACGCTGCGCGGGTTGATGGAGTTGAAGACGGCAAAGAAATCGGTGCCGATCGAGCAGGTGGAGCCGGCTAGCGAAATCGTCAAGCGGTTCGCGACGGGCGCGATGTCGTTCGGGTCGATTAGCAAAGAAGCTCACGAGACGCTGGCGATCGCGATGAACCGCATGGGCGGGCGATCGAATACCGGCGAGGGCGGCGAGGACGAGGCGCGGTTTGAGCGACGTCCGAACGGCGACTGGGCGCGCAGTGCGATCAAGCAGGTGGCCTCGGGGCGGTTTGGCGTCACCACCAATTACATGGTGAACGCCGACGAATTGCAGATCAAGATCGCGCAGGGGGCGAAGCCCGGCGAAGGCGGGCAGTTGCCGGGGCACAAAGTGGACGAGGTGATCGCGCGGGTGCGGCATTCGATCGCCGGCGTGCCGCTGATTTCGCCGCCGCCGCATCACGATATTTATTCGATCGAGGATCTGGCGCAGTTGATCTACGATTTGAAGAACGTCAATCCGAAGGCTCGCATTTCGGTGAAGCTGGTGGCCGAGGTGGGCGTCGGGACGGTCGCGGCGGGCGTGGCCAAGGCGCACGCGGACGTGGTGCTGATCAGCGGTTACGATGGCGGCACGGGGGCGGCTCCGCTGACATCGCTGCGGCACGCGGGGATTCCCTGGGAACTGGGGCTGGCGGAAACGCAGCAGGTGCTGGTGATGAACGATCTGCGCAGCCGCATCATCGTGCAGACGGACGGCAAATTGCAAACCGGGCGCGACGTGGTGATCGCGGCGCTGCTGGGCGCGGAGGAGTTTGGTTTCTCGACCGCTCCGCTGGTCGCGATGGGCTGCATCATGATGCGCAAGTGCCATCTGAATACTTGTCCCGTGGGCATCGCCACGCAGGACCCGGCGCTGCGCAAGAAGTTTACGGGCACGCCGGAGAACGTCATCAACTATTTCTTCTTCATCGCCGAGCAGATTCGCCAGTGGATGGCGAAGATGGGCTTCAGGAAGATGAGCGATATGATCGGGCGCGCGGACATGATCGAGATGCGTCCGGCGCTGGATCACTGGAAAGCTAAGGGCCTGGATTATTCGCAACTGCTGTTCACGCCCCCAGTGCCGGGGCGCGTGAGCCGGCGCTGCACGATTACGCAGGATCACGGATTGGTGGCGGCGCTCGACAACCGGCTGATTGAACTGGCGAAGCCGGCGATCGAGAATGGCACGGCGGTGGATTTCAAGCTGCCGATTCGCAATGTGGATCGCACGGTGGGCGCGATGCTCTCGGGCGAGATTGCGCGCAAGCACGGCGGCGCGGGTCTGCCGGCGGAGACCATTCACTTTACCTTCTCGGGCTCGGCGGGGCAGAGTTTCGGCGCGTTTCTGGCGCACGGCGTGACCTTAGAACTGGAAGGCGACTGCAACGATTACGCGGGCAAGGGGCTTTCGGGCGGCAAGCTGATCGTGTATCCGCCGCGCAATTCCACGTTCCCGCCGGAGAAGAATATTTTGATTGGGAACATGGTGCTGTACGGGGCGACTTCCGGTGAAGCGTTCTTCAACGGCGTCGCGGGCGAGCGGTATGCGGTGCGTAATTCGGGCGCGACGTCGGTTGTCGAAGGCGTGGGCGATCACGGCTGCGAATACATGACGAAGGGCCTGGTGATGGTTCTGGGCGAGACCGGGAAGAACTTTGCGGCGGGCATGACGGGCGGCATCGCGTTTGTGCTGGATGAAACGGGCGAGTTCACGAAGACTCGCTGCAATCCGGCCAGCGTGGATCTGGAGCCGGTGGAAGAGGCTAAGGACATCGAAGAGCTGCGCTACTGGATCGCGCGCCACGCGGAGGAGACGGGCAGCCCGCGGGCCAATTGGATTCTGGAAAACTTTGGGGCTCTGCTGCCCAAGTTCGTCAAAGTATTTCCGCACGAATTCAAACGCGTGCTGGGCGTTCCGCGGAGGGCGGTGGCGGCGCATGGGTAGAGAGACACATGGGTAAAGTCACCGGCTTCATGGAATACGCACGCGAGCTGCCTACGCGGCGGCCAGTGGCGGAGCGCGTCAACGACTGGTTCGAGATCTATCAGGACTTCCCGGTGGAGAAAATTCAGCAGCAAGGGGCGCGCTGTATGGATTGCGGGATCCCTTTCTGCCACACCGGGTGTCCGCTCACCAACATTATTCCGGACTGGAACGATTTGGTGTATCAGGGACGCTGGCAGGAAGCGGTGCGGGTGCTGCACTCGACCAATAATTTCCCGGAGTTCACGGGGCGAATCTGCCCTGCCCCTTGCGAGGCGGCTTGCGTGCTGGGGATCAATGAGCCCGCGGTGGCGATCAAGGTGATTGAGCGGTCGATTATCGACTACGCGTATGAACACGGGTGGATCGTGCCGGAAATTCCGGAGGCGCGCTCGGGAAAAAAAGTGGCGGTGATCGGAAGCGGTCCGGCGGGTCTGGCGGCGGCGCAGCAACTGGCGCGCGCGGGGCACTCGGTGACGGTTTTCGAGAAGGCGGATCGCATCGGCGGGCTGCTGCGCTACGGGATTCCGGATTTCAAGATGGAGAAGCATTGGATCGACCGGCGGCTGAAGCAGATGGCGGCGGAGGGCGTCGAGTTCGTGACCAATGCGCATATCGGCGTGAATGGGTCGCTGGAAAAACTGCGCAAGGATTTCAATGCGATCGTACTGGCGATGGGGGCGGAGCATCCACGTGATTTGAACGTCCCGGGACGCGAGTTGAAAGGCATCCACTTCGCGATGGATTTCCTGCCGCAGCAGAATAAGCGCGGATACGGGGACGAGGTGCCGGGGCAGATTCTGGCTACTAGTAAGCGCGTGGTGATTATCGGCGGCGGCGATACGGGGGCGGATTGCCTGGGGACATCGCATCGTCAAAAGGCCGCGTCGGTGCATCAGTTTGAGATTATGCCGATGCCTCCGGCGGAGCGGGCGCCTTCGACGCCATGGCCGTTGTGGCCTTTGCAGTTGCGCATGGAGAGCTCGCACGAAGAGGGTGGCAAACGAGAGTGGGCGGTGGCGACTACGCATTTCACGGGTGACGCTGAGGGGAATGTGAAACAGCTGCACGGGATTCGGGTGACGCCGGCTCCTAAGTTCGATCCGATTCCGGGGACGGAATTCACGATGGACGTGGATCTGGTGCTGCTGGCGATGGGGTTCACGGGGCCGGTGAAACAAGGTCTGGTGGAGCAGTTGGGCGTTAAACTCGACGCGCGCGGGAATGTGGCGGCCAATGAACAGGACTGGCAGACTTCGCTGCCGGGCGTGTTTGCGGCAGGGGATGCGCGGCGCGGGCAGTCGTTGGTGGTGTGGGCTATCGCTGAGGGCAGAAAAGCGGCGGCGGCGGTGGATCAATACCTGCGCGGATAAAGCGTTAGACTGTAGTTATGAACGCCCTGAAGCGCTTTATTCTGTGGGAATATCCGCGGGCGAGCTGGCAGTACGACGTGATTGTCGGCGCTATTCTGCTGTTCATCTTCGTTACGCCAAACTACATTTCTTTCAGAGACCGTCCTAAGCCGGCTAGCGTCGCTATCGTGCGCGGCGGGTATTGGATTGAGGCGCAGCAGTTGGCGGGCGTGCCTGATAATCTCTTGGCGGCGCGTGCGGCTGCGGTGGTGAATGCCAAATACAAGGCGCATGCGGTGATCGCCACCGTCGAGCCGATTTACGACGACGCTGAACAGGAGCTGAAAGGCTACCTGGCGTTCCCTCAGCAATAAGTGAAGACTGCACTCTCCATCCTGATGCTGGTGGGTACGCTCGCGCCGGCGGAACCGCTGGCCGATGTACTGGCGCGCATGGATCAGGCGGCGGCGGATTTTCACTCGCTCTCGGCGCAGATGAAGCGCGTGCAATTCACGGCGGTGTTGAGCGAAACGTCCGAAATGGATGGCGTGCTGCGGCTGCGGCGGGCCAAGGGCGGCACCGAGGGCGTGGTCGAGTTTCAGCAGCCCGAAAAGCGCACGGTGGTGATCAAAGGGAAGTCCGTGCAGATTTACTACCCCAAGGCGAACACGGTCGAGATTTATGACACCAGTAAATACTCAGCGAACATGGACCAGATTCTGCTGATGGGGTTTGGCACTTCGTCGGCGGAGCTTAAGAAGTCTTACGACTTCAAGGACGGTGGGGCGCAGAAGATTGGCGGCGTCGCTACCACGCGGCTGGAGCTGACGCCGAGGTCGGCGGAGTTACAAAAGCTGATCACGAAGATCGAGCTGTGGATTCCGGAGGGGCAGAGCAATCCGATCCGTGCGAAGTTCAGTGAGCCGTCGAAGAACTACGAGCTGGTGGATTACTCGGATATCAAGGTGAATCCACCGCTAGCGGAAGCGGCGTTCGTGTTGAAGCTGCCTGAGAAGATCAAGAAAATTTACCCACAGAAGTGAAGGCTTCTACTTCCTGCTGGCTGCCGATCACCAAGGGCGTGCGTTGGTGGATGGAGTCGGGCTGGACATCCAGGATGCGTTTCTCGCCGTCGGTGGCCAGGCCGCCGGCTTGTTCGGTGATGAATGCCAGGGGATTGGCTTCATACATCAGGCGCAGTTTTCCGGTGGGGTGACTTTTAGTGGGGGGGTAGAGGAAGACGCCGCCTTTCAATAAAGTGCGGTGGAAGTCTGCTACCAGCGATCCGGCGTAGCGTGAACTGTACTCGCGGCCTAGCGCGCCGCTGCGCAGGCGGTGCAGATAATCCTGATAATTTGGGGGGAACGCTTCGGCGTTGGCTTCGTTCACGGAATAGTATTGGCCGCACTTGGGCATTTGCATGTTGTCGTTACAGAGCACGTAGGCTCCGATGCCGGGATCGAGCGTGAAACCGAAGACGCCGCGGCCGGCGGTGTAGACGAAGATCGTTGACGAGCCGTAGACGACGTAACCTGCGGCCACCTGCTTATAGCCGGGCTGGAGGGCGGCGCCGGCGTGATCGTCTTCGAAACCATCGGGGCGGCGGAGGATGGAAAAGATGGTGCCGACGCTCATGTTCACGTCGATGTTCGACGAGCCGTCTAGGGGATCGAATACTACGATGTAGCGGCCGGTGCCGGGGGCGCAGTCGAACACCACCGGTTCTTCATTTTCTTCAGAGACCAACATGGCGACGCCGTCGCGGCCAGCTAGCGATTCCAGCAATGACTGATTGGCGTAGACGTCCAGCTTCTGCTGCACTTCGCCTTGCACATTGACGTCGCCGGCGGAACCGAGGGCGTCCATCAGGGCGGCGCGGCGGATGCGCGCCTGAATCATTTTGGTGGCCAGCGTCATGCCGGACAGCAGGTAGGAAAACGTACCCTTTCCGCCGAAGGCCTGCTGCTGCTGCTGAATGTGTTGCTGGACGGTAGTGATCATGAATCTCCAGATTAGCGAATGTAGAAGCCGGAGGCGTCCGATGCTTCTACTTCTACTATCGTCACTGAGCGCACTTCACTCCAGCGCGGGCCTTGGCGGAGGCGGGATTCGAAGTCGTCGAGATGCCGCGGTGCGCCGTTGGCGTGCACTTCGACGTCGCCATTGTCGAGGTTTTGCGCCCAGCCGGTGACGCCCAGGGCGCGCGCGGCATGCTGCGCGAAGGCGCGGAAGCCGACGCCCTGGACGCGGCCCGAGACGACAAAGCGGCGGGCAGTTTTCGGCTCCATGCCCGCTGATTCTACCGCATGTTATGATTCGGCCAGAATGTCTAAAACGGCCGCGCAGGCGGCGCTGCGGG
Source organism: Bryobacterales bacterium (assembly GCA_963752205.1). Taxonomy (GTDB): domain Bacteria; phylum Acidobacteriota; class Terriglobia; order Bryobacterales; family Bryobacteraceae; genus Palsa-187. Next base: position 21,360 of record CAVVZG010000086.1, read on the forward strand.
TGGGGGCGGGGCTGGCGTTGATTTTCGATCTCGACGGGGTGATTGTCGATTCCATGCCGGTGCACGAACTGGCGTGGCGGCGCTACCTGGAATCCCTGGGTTTCGACGGCGGCGATATTCCTTCGCGCATGCACGGGCGGCGCAACGATGAAATTGTTCGGGATTTTTTGGGCGAGAAGATGGATTATCAGACAGTCCTCGCGCATGGAGCTGCGAAGGAGCGGGTGTTTCGCGAGATGCTGCGCGGGCGGCTGCGCGAGAGCCTGGTGGCTGGGATCGCGGGGTGGCTGGATCGGGTGGAGGGCGCGCCCATGGCGCTGGCGACGAACGCGGAGCGGGCCAACGTCGATTTTACGCTGGACGGGGCGGGGCTGCGGCGCTATTTCGAGGTGATTGTGGATGGCTCGGAAGTATCGCGCCCCAAGCCTGCTCCCGATGTGTATTTGCGCGCTGCCGAGCTACTCAAAATTGTGCCGCAAAATTGCATCGTATTTGAAGACTCGCCGGTGGGCGTGGCGGCGGCCGTGGCGGCGGGGATGCGCGTGGTGGGGGTGCGCACGCATCCGAGTCCTCTCGAGGGCATTCAGTTTTCGGTTGCGAATTTTCTGGACCCGCAATTAGATAGCTGGCTCGCAGAGCAGAGGGCTGTCTAACGCATGGCGCTGCCGCCGTATTTCTGGGTGGTTCTGCTGGTGGTGGTGGCGCTCGGCGTGGCGATCTGGTGGGCACGGACGCAGCAGTTGGATGCGCAGCGGCGCTCGATGCGCGCGTTTTACACTTTGAACGAACAAATTTTCGAGGCGCCCACGCCGGCTGAAATCGCGGAGAGGCTAGCGGATACGCTGCCCTCCATTTTGCAAGCAAGCACGGTGCGCTTGTATTTGTCGGATCGGCGCACGGGATCGCTCGAGTCGGTTCCCACCGCTGCCGATCCGGCGCCGGTGGCGTTTTCGCTCGAAGGATCCGCGGAAGGCCTAGCGGCGGGAGCGGTGAAGTGTTTCCAGACGCGGGCGCTGATCAATATTCCGGATGTGCGGCGCAATCCGTTGGTAAACGCGGGATGGAAGTCCGGCATGTCGCGATCCGTCATCTTCGCTCCGCTGCTGGCGCAACAGGATGTGCTGGGCGTGATCGAAGTGGGCAGCACGCGGCGGCTGGGGTTCTTCACGCCGGAGGAGCAGGCGACGCTGCATCATCTGGCGAATCAAGTGGCGGCTGCTCTAAAACTCGAAGCACAGCAGGCCGTGCGCGAGCAACTGTTCCGCAGCGAAAAGCTGGCGGCGACGGGGCAATTGATTTCAGGCGTCGCCAGCGATCTGCGAGCGCCGCTGGAACGGATTCAAGAACTGGCGTCTTCGCTGATGGACGCCGATGGCGGCTCGCAGGCTGGGCGCGACTTGAAACAAGACGACCGCGAGTTGAAACAAATCGCGGCAGAAGCTTATCGCGCGGCGGAGATTGTGTCGCGGCTGGTGTCGTTCGCGCGTCCGGCCGAAACAGGCGCGCGGCTGGTGGATGTGAATGCGCTTGGCAGCAGCTTGCTGCAGTTTCGCGAGCCGGAATGGAAAGCGCTGGGGCTGCGCGTGCAAAACCATTTGTCGCCGGAACCGGCTCTGGTGTTGGGCGTGCAGGGGCAGATCGAGGAGGTGTTTCTGAATCTGCTGGTTTCGGCGGAACAATCGGCGGTGCGCTCGGCGGCGAAAACGCTGGAGGTCTCGAGCAGCCTGATCGCCGGGCGCGTGGTGGTGGAGATTCACTACCCGGACGATGGGGCGGAGGCGGCGGCCGTGGAATCCAACCTGGAGGTGTGCCGCGCGATTATGCAAAATCACGGGGGCGAACTGCGGGCGCGCAGCCAGAGCGGGGGCATGAGTTTCGATGTCGATCTGCCGCTGGCGCCGGGCGTCGATCCACGGCCGGTGCGCAGCGCGCCTGCGGCGGCGCGCCGCGTGCTCACGCTGCTGCTGGTAGATGTGGATCTGGGGGCGCAGCGCCAGCTTCTGGGAATGCTTTCGGCGCGCGGGCATCGCGTGGTTCCGGCGCGGCCGGAGGAAGCGGGCGACCTGGCGCACCGGCTGCGCTTCGATGGGGTGGTGTGGGCGCTGCGGCCGGGGGGCGCGAAATGGAGTGACTTTCAGGAGCGGCTGCGCGAGCTGGTTCCGAGCTTCGTGCTGGTCAGCGACGGTTACGATGCGGATCTGGCGGCTAGTCTGCAGGAGAGCGGCGGCTACTTGCTGGGTCGGCCGCTCGAAGAACTGGAGCTGGAGCGAGTGTTAGAGGCCATTGAGGCGCGCACGGCGGCGCGGGCCTAGACAGTAGCCGGGCGGCCGGCCAATTGGCGCAGCACGTAGGGCAGAATTCCACCGCTGCGATAGTATTCGGCTTCCTGCGGGGTGTCGATGCGCACGATCGCTTCGAAGGTTTTGGTTGAGCCGTTGAGCATGGCCGTGATCTTCGCGCGCGATTTGCCGGCGGAGTCGACGGCGGCGGGGATGCCTTCGATGGAGAAGGATTCCTGGCCGGTGAGGCCTAGCGATTCGCGGGTGTCGCCTTCGGCGAATTGCAAGGGGAGCACGCCCATGCCGACTAAGTTGGAGCGATGAATGCGCTCGAAGCTTTCGGCGATGACGGCTTTGACGCCTAGCAGCAGCGTGCCTTTGGCGGCCCAATCGCGCGAGGAGCCGGTGCCGTATTCTTTGCCGGCGATCACGAAGAGCGGGGTGCCTTCTTTTTGGTAGCGCACAGAGGCGTCGTAGATCGACATTTGTTCGCCGGAGGGAACGTGGCGGGTCCAGCCGCCTTCGGTGCCGGGGGCCATTTGATTGCGCAGACGGATGTTGGCGAAGGTTCCGCGCACCATGACTTCGTGATTGCCGCGGCGCGCACCGTAGGAATTGAAGTCGCCCGGTTTGACGCCGAGTGACATCAGGTATTGCGCGGCGGGGCCGTCCTTGGCGATGTTACCGGCTGGGGAAATGTGATCGGTGGTGACGGAATCGCCGAGCATCGCCAGCACGCGGAGGCCTTGCATGTCTTTCACGAAGGTCTTGGGGTCGACCATGGCGTCGAAATAGGGGGCGCGCTTGATGTAGGTGGAGGCGTCGTCCCAAACGTAGAGATCGCCTTGCGGGACTTTCATGCCGCGCCAGGCGGCGTCGCCTTCGAAAACTTCGGCGTATTGCTTCGCGAACATTTCGCGGTGGACGCTTTTCTTGACGGCGGCTTGGACTTCTTGGTTGGTCGGCCAGATATCGCGCAGGAAAACGTCTTGGCCGGAGGGGTCCTGGCCGAGGGGTTCATGGGTGAGATCCATGTCGACGCGGCCGGCGAGGGCGTAGGCGACTACCAACGGCGGGGACGCGAGGTAGTTCGCTTTCACTAGCGGGTTCACGCGGCCTTCGAAGTTGCGATTGCCGGATAGGACGGCGGCTACTGTTAGTTTTCCCGAGTTCACACCGGCGGCGACTTCTTCGGGGAGCGGGCCGCTGTTGCCGATGCAGGTGGTGCAGCCGTAGCCTACCAGGTTGAACTTGAGGGCTTCGAGAGCGGGGAGCAGGCCGGCTTCACTCAGGTAATCCATGACGACTTTCGATCCTGGAGCCAGGCTGGTCTTGACCCAGGGCTTCGAAGTGAGGCCGCGCTCGACAGCTTTCTTCGCGACTAGGCCGGCGGCGACGAGTACCGATGGATTCGAGGTATTGGTGCAACTGGTGATGGCGGCGATGACCACACTGCCGTCTTGGATCGTCGAATTCGCGCCGTTCATTTTGATGTCGGCGGTTTTGGGTGCGGCGCCTAGGCCATCGAGGAAATTCTTTTTCACGTCGGGCAGGTTGATGCGGTCTTGGGGGCGCTTGGGTCCGGCTAGCGAGGGGACTACGGCGGCCAGATCTAGTGAAAGTGTGTCGGTGAAGACGGGGTCGGGTGCGCCTGCTATGCGGAAGAGTCCTTGTTCTTTCGCGTAGGCTTCTACTAGCGCGACTTGTTCCGGCGAACGGTTGGTTAGGCGTAGATATTCTAGCGAGGCTTCGTCGATGGGGAAGACTCCGATGGTGGCGCCATATTCGGGAGCCATGTTGGAGAGGGTGGCGCGGTCGGCTAGGCTCAAGGCGTTGAGGCCGTCGCCGTAGAATTCGACGAACTTGCCGACTACGCCTTTTTTGCGCAGCATTTGCGTGACGGTTAGGACGAGGTCGGTGGCGGTCGCGCCTTCGGGAAGCTTGCCGGTCATCTTGAAACCGACTACTTGCGGGAGCAGCATTGTCGCGGGCTGGCCTAGCATGCAGGCTTCGGCTTCGATGCCGCCGACGCCCCAGCCGACTACTCCCAGGCCGTTGATCATGGTCGTGTGCGAGTCGGTGCCAACTACTGTGTCGGGATACGCGGCGCCGTCCATGGTCATGACTACGGATGCCAGGTATTCGAGATTCACTTGGTGGACGATGCCGGTGTCGGGCGGGACGGCGCGGAAATTCTGGAACGCGGACTGTCCCCAGCGGAGGAACGAGTACCGTTCTTGGTTGCGCTGGAATTCTAGAAGCGCGTTCAACTGGAAGGCGTCGTTGGTGCCGTAGTGATCGACTTGCACGGAGTGATCGATGACGAGATCGACAGGAACTAGCGGGTTGGCTTTCTTGGGATCGGCGCCCATTTTCTTGAGGGCGTCGCGCATGGCGGCTAGGTCGACTACGCAGGGGACGCCGGTGAAATCCTGCAGGACTACGCGCGCCGGACGGAAGTTGATCTCGCAGGCGTCGGCTTTGGTGTCCCACTTGGCGACGTATTCGATGTCGGAGCGCTTGACGGTGGTGCCGTCTTCAAAGCGCAGCAGGTTTTCGAGGAGAATCTTGATGGAATAGGGGATGCGGGAGAGATTGACGCCGGCTTTTTCGAGGGCGGCGAGGCGGAAAATCTCATAGCTGCGGCCGCCGACTTGAAGCTGGCTCGCGGCGCCAAAGGAGTTCAGACTTGTCATGGGATCAATTTCATTTTAGCGCGATATAATTGGGCTGTGAGCACGAAGACGCTGATCTCGGTGGCGGAGTTCGACCGGCTGGTAGAGCCCGATGAGCTTCGTTATGAGCTCGATGAGGGAGAGCTGATCGAGATGACCAGGCCGCGCGTCGGGCATAACCGGGTCGTGATGAGGATGACCCAGTTGCTCTTGCAATATTTGCAGAAGAATCCAGTGGGTGAGTTGTTTACTTCGGACAATTTATTCATCTTGGGACCGACTACTAAGCGCGCGCCGGATCTATCTTTTATTTTGGCTGAGCGGGCATCGAAGATTGATTCTGCCAAGGACATTCAAGGGGCGCCGGATCTGGCGATTGAAGTGTTGTCGCCGTCTGACAAGGCTGCGGCGATGCGGCGCAAGGTCAAACAGTATTTCGGCGCGGGCGCACGTGTCGTGTGGCTGGTCTACCCGACATCGCGCGAGGTCGAGGTGTGGGAGTCGGCTTCTGGTCCGGCTCGGGTGGTGGGCGAGAACGAAACTCTGGTGCTTGCTGAACTTCTCCCCGGTTTCTCGGTCGCTGTTCGAACTCTCTTCTAAGGGTCAGCGTATCTTTGCCAGAAGCCAGTTCACCAGGCCAGCGTCCACTACCATTTCTGCGAGTCGGTTGGGCAAAATTAGCTGTACTCTTTCAGAGGCACCCTCCACTCGCCGCTTTTGCCTAATTTGATGTAGTACGGCTTTCTGATATTCACGATGGTTCCTACATGTACTCGGGGACTTCAATTCCTAGCACGGCTAGCGTGCGTTCTAGCTGGGTGCGGAAATATTCGGTCATCCATAGGAGGAAGGTTTTCTTTTCGGGGTCGGGTTCGTCTAGGACGTGGAATTTTTGATAGAAGCTGCTGAAGGCTTGCGCCAGGTCGAAGGCGAAGCGGGCTACGTGGGCGGGCTCGCCGCTGGCGACGGCGCGTTCTACGGCGAAGTCGGCTTTGGAGGCGGCTAACAAGAGCTGCCAGCAGTCTTCGTCGGCTAGTTGTCTCGACATGACTTCGCGAGACAGTAGGATTTGGAAGTCAGGGAGGGTTTGGTCGCGTTCCTTGAACTTGAGTAAGATCCGGCGTGCTCGCAGGGTGGCGTATTGCAGGTAGGGGCCGGTTTCGCCTACGAAGCTTAGGGCTTCGCCGAAATCGAAGGCGATTACGGAATTGCGGGTGTACTTCAGCATGAAGTAGCGGAGGGCGCCTATGGCGATTTGGGTGGCGGCGCGGCGGCGGGATTCTGCGGGCTCGTCGGGCTGGCGCGAGGTTACTTCGTCTAGCGCCTTTTCGATTAGTTTGTCGATTAGGTCGTCGGCTTTCACGCCTAGGCCTTTGCGGCCGGAGACTTCTACGTAGGGTTTGCGTTGGTCTTCTTCGGAGAGTTCGATGCCCATTTCGATGCAGGTGCGCGGGGAGAGGGCTACCATCTCGTAGGAAAAGTGAATGCTGTTGTCGGCTTGCTTAGGGAAGTCCAGCGCGCGGAGGCCGGCTACTACTACGTCTTGTAGATAAGATTGGCGGGAGTCGATTACGTTGTAGACGCGGGAGCCTCCGCCGAAGTGGGGGGAGTTGGTTGCTTGCGGGTCAACGGTTGACGACCAGACTTCGTGGCCGTTCGGATAGGTGTGCCATTTGAAGTAGTGGAAGTCCTTGCCTAGGAGGCCGAATTTCCAGAGTTGATAGGCGATGTCTTTGCCGACGTAGGTGACGGTGCCGTTGGAGCGCACGATTACTTTGCTGTCGTCGTCGCCTTCTACGGAGCCTTCGCGGAAAGCGGAGCCGGGCATGACCCAGCAGCCGTTGTTTTTGCCTTCGGTTTCGAAGTAGATGGCCTTGCGGGCTTTCAGGAGTTCGAACGCTGTCGCCCAGAATTGCAGGTGCAGGATTTCGCTTTCGCGGGGGAGGACATCGTACACGATGTTGAGGCGCCACATGGTCGCTAGGTGCGTTTTGACGATGGCGTCGGCTACCAGGTGGCCGAGTTCGGCGTCTTGGCTCGCGCCTTGCTCGATTTGATGGAGCATGTCGCGGCGCCATTGCAGGGCTTCGGGGTGGTCGGCGTAATAGGTGGAGATGCGGGCGTAGAGATCCCAGCAGAGGTAATCGAAACGGGTGGTCGGCGATCAGGGTCTTCACGTCTGCTAGGGATTTGTTTTCTAGATGGCGGAAGGCTACTACTACGTCGGCTACTTGGACGCCGGTGTTGTCGATGTAGTTCTGCACTTCCACGTTGCGCTGCGTGGCGCGCAGCATGCGGACGAAGGTGTCGCCTAGAATGGCGTTGCGCAGGTGGCCGATGTGCGCGGCTTTGTTGGGATTGATGTTGGTGTGTTCGACGATGATCTTGCCGTCGGTGGGGGCGGCGGGGGCGGCATCGCCGGATAGCAGTCCGGCGGCGTAATAGCCGCGATCGAGGCGAATGTTGAGATAGCCGTTGCCGGCGATTTCGATGGCTGACACGCCTTCGATCGAGCCGACGGCGGCTGACAATTCCGCGGCGATTACCTTGGGTGGTTTCTTCAACTGGCGGGCTAGCTGGAAGGCGGCGGGGACGGCGATTTCGCCGAAGGACGGCTGCTTGGGCTGCTCGGTTTGCGCGGGGCCGGTTTCGCCGTAGAGCGATGCGATGTTCGCGGCGAAGGCGTCGGCGATGCGTTTTTCTAAGAGATGAAACATGGAAAGAACCAGTATGCCAGTACCCGCAAGCTACAATGGAGTTGTGCCTAAAGTTACGTTTTTAGATATTGGCCGCACGGTGGAATTTGAGTCCGGAAAACTTCCTTATCAGGAGCATGGGAAACCGGAATCGATTCTCGACGTGGCGTTGAACTTTGGCATTCAACTGGAGCATGCCTGCGGCGGGAGCTGCGCTTGCACTACTTGCCACGTGCATATGAAGACGGGGGCTGAGGTTAATTTGTCGCCGATGGAAGAGGACGAACTGGATCGCGTGGAGACGGCGGGCGACCTTACGCTGGAATCGCGACTGGGCTGCCAAGCGGTGGTCAAGGGTGACGTGGTGGTGGCGATGCCGGCGTGGAATCGCAATTACGTGAGCGAAGGCGGCGGCTCCATGAACTTGGGCGACGCGATTCCCACGGGCAAGAAGTAACTACCGTTTTAGTGCGAGGTCGATCAGCGTCCCGGCTAGATCTTCGGGCTCGGTGATCTTGACGCTGACGCGCTGGCCTTCTTGCACCACTTGAATTCCGTCGAACGCGCGCGCCAGCTGGGGCTGCGTTTTCGGCGTCATCATGCGGCCCAGGCCTAGGAAACCTTGCAGCCCGTCGTGAACCTGCTGGGCGTCTTGCACGTTGGCGGCGACTCCGGTTAGAGTGCCTTTTGCGTCGTCGGTGAAGTCGAAATAGAAAGTGCCGGCGGACAGTAGGCCGAGTATTTTATTTACGTTTTGCAGATTGCCGGCGAGCGGGAGGTCGATTGCGCCGCCTAGGTAGGCTCCCCAGAATTGAGTTTGCCGCGGGATTTGTTTGGTGAGGGCGGTCAGGCGCTCGGGGAGGCCGGTGAGCGAACTGCGTTGATCGACCAGCCAGCGCAGGGTGGGGGTGTCGGCAACGGCGATGGTGCTCGAGTTGACCATCAACATGGCCTGCTGATCGTCGCCGAACAAGGTGAAACCTTGATAGCCGAAGCGGCGCACGCCTTTTTTCGAGAAATCCGGGGCCATGAGTTCGTCGGCGAATTTGCCGCGGCCGAGTACGAAGCTCTGCTTGCCGGTGGAGA
>CAVVZG010000087.1:0-16171 GCA_963752205.1 Bryobacterales bacterium
GAATGTATTGCCTCAAAACGCCGCCTTCGAGCGAGTCGCCGTGCGCGCAGGCCGAAAGCAAGGCCAAGGGGCCGGCGGGGAGAGCAAGGCGAGCACGGTCCGTCTCAGGCAGCGCATGCGCCGCCGACGCACATCCCACGCGCGTGTAAAATCGCGTGGATGCGGGTAGAAACCCCATTCGACGCCATGCCGACGAGCGCCGTACGCCTCTACAACACCATGACCCAACGGGTGGAGACGCTCGAGCCCATCGACCCGGGCCGGGTGCGTCTCTATGTCTGCGGGCTCACGACCTATGACCACGCGCACGCCGGCCACGCGCGCACCTTCATCGTGTTCGACGTGCTCGTGTGCTTTCTCCGCGCGCGCGGTTACGGGGTCACGTTCGTGCGCAACGTGACAGACGTGGACAGACGGCTCCAGACGGTCCAGCCCGCTACGGCTGGCAACATGCCTAAGGTGAAGCAGAGGGCTTGGCGTGCTTGTTTCTTCCAGCCATAGTAGGCAATCGCGGCAGGGAGCAGCGCGATCCCCGATGTCCGCGTCAGATAGCCCGCGCCGGCGAGCACTCCCGCCAGCAGCGCCCAGCGCCAACCGCTACGCTCGGCCGCGAGCAGGGCGGCGAACAGGAACACCATGAACATCATCTCCGAGCCCAAGTTCGACACGAAGAACAGGACGTAAGGATTCAGCGCGAACAATCCCACCGTCAGCCACAAGATGGGGACGGAAAACCGCTGCCCCACGCACCACCAATACCCCAGTAACAAAACCACCGGCAAACACAGCCACGACAGCATCACCGCAATCGTGAGAGCCGCTGGATAAGCGGGCGCGACTCGCCAGGCGAGCGATAGATACAAGGGATAGAGCGGCGGATAGCGCGTATCGTAAGGCTGCGACGGCAAGCTTAGAATGCGATAACCCGCGCCTACGGCCAGCGCCTTGCCGTCGATCAAATACATACCGTCGTCCTGCAGCACTCCGAAATGCGGCACATCGCGGTTGTTCCAAACGAACAGCAGCGTAGGCAGGCACAGCGCGATCAACGCCAGAACGGGAGCGAGGCGGCGCAGGGACACCCGGGGAGTGTCCATAGCAGAAGGCGTGTGTTCAATCAGCATCGCGCAGCGGGCCTACTCTACAAATCGGCCGCGCGCGAAGCCCACTTTAGCGTGTAACTATTGAATTCCCAACGTTTTCCGCAGCTCCAGAAAGCGCGGATAGAGCAACGATTGCAACATCGGATCGGCTGCGGATTCAGGCAGCGGCCACATTTTCAGCAGCGCCCGCGCTTCGTCGGTCTTTCCGGCCTTGGCCAGTGCCGCCGCGTAGAGTGTACGTGGCAGCCCGTCCGCCGCCGGATTCGTGCTTTCATAGATCCTTTTCAATTGCTCCAGATCCTCCGGCGGATGAACCTCGCCCCGCCATACGGACCGCTGCCGGGCCATCGCCGCCGCCTGATTCGCGGGCGCTTTGTCGAGCATCGCCAGAGCCTGATCGCGCCGCCCGGTGGCGTAGAGCCACGTGGCCTGCTTCCAGACGATTTGTATGTCGTTCTGGTTCGCCAGATACTTCTGCATCAGCGCGTCAGCGCCCGCCAGATTTCCGGCCAACCAATGCGCATAGGCAGCCTTCAGCAAGGGCGCCCCGCCCAGAAAATCGGCTTGTCGCATCGTCGCTCGCGTGAAATAGTTGTAGGCCTCCGCAAATCGCCCATTCATGAAGTGGACCTCGCCCAGCGAATCCAGCGCATTGACGGCCTGCTCCGGCTTCTGCCCGTATTGTTCCAGCGTCTTCTTGGCGCCGTCTAAATCCCCGCTTTCACCCTGCGCGTATCCCAGGCCGTTGAGCGCGCCGCCATTGTCCGGATCGATCGCCAGCGCCCGCCGGTAGAATTCCTCAGCCGCCGGAAAGCGCCGCTGCCGCTGCTCGATCTCCGCCAGTGCCAAGAGCGTCCCGCTGTCCCGAGGAGTCAGCCGAGACAGTTCCGTCAGCGCCGCGATCCGCGCTGTCTCGTCTTTTCGTAACAGCGCTGAGCTTAATTGAATCTGTGCCCGGTTCAAGGGAGTCCGCAAAGAGGCGCGCGCCAACGCACGCTCGGCAATCGCCTCCGCGCCATCCGGCTTGCCGGATTGCTGGACCTGCACGATCCAGGATCCCCAGGCGGCCCCGAAATCCGGGTCCAGCGTGACGGCGCGCTCAAATTCTCCGCGCCCCCAAGCCGCCGCGGCCTCGGCATTGGGAGTCGAAAACGGCGTCGCCCCCGCATCGAGGGTGCGCGCCAGCATGCTCACTGCGAACAGCGCCGCGCCCGACGCTGAGCCGGTCGAGACCATGCGGTGGCGCTCGGCATCTTCTAGCGCGTAGCTGATTTCGAGGGCTCCGCCGCGCTGGGTATACGTGCAATGCAACAGTTGGGTGGCGCCGCCGAGATCCGCCACCCCGACCGTGTTTACGCGCACCGCTAAAATACGCGAACTGCCCGCCAGTTCTTCGACCAGCATCGCCGGACCGGCCGCACTCACCCAATCGAGCGCGGCTTCGCCCGTCAGATTATCGAAAGGGAGAATCGCGATCCGCTCCACCGTGCGTTGCGGCGCGCGCGAACAAGCCGCCAGCGCCAGCAGCGCCGGCATCACAAAAAGGAAGCGCTTCAGAGGACCTTGGGCTCCATCGCCATGATCTTCAGGAACTCAGGATCTTGCTGCAGCCCGGCAAACTCCGGTTCATCCATAAACTTCTGGCGTTCCTTAAAACCTTCCTCGACGGACTTGCGGATGTAGTTCAGCGCTTGCTCCAGCATGCCCGCCTTGGCGTAGCTCTTGGCCAGATAGTAGAAGAAGGTGGGGCGATCGCCGACGGTACGGTCGCGCACCACGGACCCTACCCCGCCGCGGCTCTCAAAGACGTTGGGATCGAGCGCCAACGCCTTCTCGTAATTCTGCGACGCCAGTTCGTACTGTTTGCGCGCGAAATAAGCCGACCCCAAATTAGCCAGCGTCGACGGCGATTCCGGCTTGATCCGCAAAACCTTTTTGTACTGGCCAATGGCCCGCCGGTAGGATCCCCGCGAGTAGTAAATGGTCCCCAGATTATTGATCGCCTCGGCGTACTTGGAATCCAGTTTCACCGCGCGCGCATAATAGTTCGCCGCGGCGCCGAGATCCGCCAACTGATGATAGGCGATGCCAATCTTGTTCATCAGGATGGCCGTCTCCGGAGCTTCTTTGTAGGTGTCGATCGCCTCGCGGTACATCTTGCGCGCCATCAGGATATCGCCGCGTTCTTGCGCCGAAAGTTTCGGCCGCGCGGGCGCCGGAGGTGTGGGCGGAGGAGTATTGGACGCGTTCTGCGCCGGCACCCCTTGCCAGGCCAATAGCAGGATGAAGGAGAAATACGACATGAGTGGCTCCTCCCGTCTTGCTATCTACTCTACCACCGGAAAAAGAGGGACGGAGCCTGATTTGCAATCGTCCGTCGCGGTGGGGCGGGGGCGGTGCGCTTGAAAATCAGGCTCCGTCCCTCTTTTTCCTACTTGAAGATGTCTTTTAGACGGCCGAAGAATCCGCGCGACTTTGGCGGTGTGGGCGTTTGTGGAGGCGTCGCGGGGGTGATCGAAATGCTGGTGACAGGCGCGGCCGCCGCTGGTTTGGTGGTCTGCGCCACCACGGGAATGCGCTCGGCCGAGGCCGGAGCCACCGGATCCCACCCCGCCACCTGCGTGCGGCCACCGCCATGCAGGCGGCAAGCTTCGACGGGCTGCGTTCCGGCTATAAAAACTTCGCTGCGGACTTTGGGGCATCCGGGCGTAGCCAGCAGTCCGTTATCGGCGTCGATGTCCGCTGTCACCACACCCTCGGGCGCCTCAAACTCATGCACGTTGCGATACTCGCGATGCTGATGGGCGCGCTTCATGAACTCGGTCCAGATCGGCAGCGCACTGCGCGCGCCTTCTAGTTTGAAGTCGCGGTTGTCGTCGAAGCCCACCCACACCACGCAGATCAGTTTGGAAGTGAAGCCCGCAAACCAGCCATCGCGCGAAGTCCCGGTTTTCCCGGCCGCCGGCAGCACGAAGCCGCGCCCACGCACACCCGCCGCCGTGCCTGTCCGCAGGACTTCTTCCATCATGTTGGTCATCAGGTAAGCCACGCGCGGATCGATGGCCTGCTTTTCCTGCGGCGTGTTCTGAAACACCACGCGCCCATCCTGACTGCGAATGGTGTCGATATACCCTGGCTTCTTCAGAACGCCGCCGTTGGGAAACACGGTGTACGCGCCGGCAATCTCAATCGGCATCACTTCGTAAGCGCCCAGCGCAATGGCGGGAGTGGGGCGAATATCCAGGTTCAATCCCACCGCGCGGGCCGTCGCCGCCACTTTGTCGTAGCCCACCATCTCGGCCACTTTCACCGCCGGAATGTTGAGCGAATGCGCCAGCGCCCGCCGCAAGGTCACCGTGCCCGCGTACTCTCCGCCGAAATCGGCCGGCTCGTAGGGCTTGTCATCGTACATGAAAGTGGTGGGTTCATCTTCAACGGTAGTCGCAGGGGTGATCACCTGTCCGCCATCCGTCAGCGCCGCGCTGAATGCCGCCGTATAGACGAACGGCTTGAAAGACGATCCCGGCTGCCGCTTCGACGTCGCGTGATTCAACTGGCTGTTGGCATAACTGCGTCCGCCTACCAGCGCCTTCACCTTGCCGGTCTCGGTGTCGAGCACCACCATCGCCACCTGCGCCAGCGGCATTTCATCGGTGCCGTATTTCTTGCTGCGATGCTTCCACTGCGCGTCCGTTTCCTGAATGCCGATGCGCACGGCCTCGACGGCATCGCGCTGCAAAGTCATGTCCAGGGTTGTATACACCCGGAAAGAATTGTTCTGGAAATCGTAATCCTGAAAGCGGTTCTGCAGGGTCTCGTCGACGAGGTCCACGAAGAACGGAGCATCCGTCGATTCCGCCGCCCCTTGCACTACATGCAGTGCTGAAGCCGCCGCGTCCTGATACTGCTGTTCACTTAAGTAGCCGTTTTCGCGCATGGCTTTCAGCACAAGATTACGCCGCACGCGCGCGCGGTCTGGATAGCGGAACGGATTGCGACCGATCGGCGATTGCACCAACCCGGCCAGCAGCGCCGCATCCGCCGGCGTCACCTGACTCAAATCCTTAGCCAGATACACCGAGGCCGCTTCGCCAAAACCGTGAATGCTGAAGCTGCCCTGATGTCCCAGATAAATCGCGTTGGCGTAGTCTTCAAATATTTGTTGCTTGGTGAGCTGCTGCTCCAGGTGCAGCGTGATCAGAGTCTCCGGAATCTTGCGCCGCCAGCCGCGCTCCGGACCCAGCCACAACGTGCGCGCCAATTGCTGCGTCAACGTCGAAGCGCCCTGTGACCCGCGACGGTCTTTAATGTCAATCAACACCGCTCGCGCAATCCCCATCGGATCGAATCCAGCGTGCTGAAAGAAGTGCTTGTCTTCGGCCGAAAGCACCGCGTCCACCATCACCTTCGGGATGTCCGCAAAGCGCACCAGCCGCCGCTTCTCGCGTTTCTGGTCGAACAGATTGGTGATGGGTTCGGGCTCCAGATCGTATTGTGTGCGCTCACTCTGATCGCGCAGGGAAATGATATGGGTGACGCGCCCGCCCTCGATCTTGATCACCGCGCCTTCGCCGTCGTAAGCCTCCGGCCCGGGATTGATCTCCACTGCGTCGGGACGCACGTGATACCAACCCAAGCGGTTGCGATTCGATTCCGTATAGCCGGCGCGCTGCAAATAATCCGTGATCTCGCTGGCCTGCGTCTGATCGCCCACCATTACTGGCTGCGGCGCCGCGTACAACATGGAAGTGTTGGCGAACGGGCCATTGCGCAGCTTGTCTTCGATAATGTGCGCGTACTTGCTGTAGAAGTAAGTAAAGACCCCGACCGACAAAGTGCCCAGCACTAAAAAGGAAATGAGAAACGCGCGTCCCCAGGGGCTCGCGACAAAGCGGACCAACAGGGCACGGCGCGGACTCTTAGGCTTAGCAGCCACAACAACACCTGATCATTTCTTGGTTTCTTCTAAGGAGTACAGTTCTTTCCAGATGTCCTGGTTGGGGGACCAGTCGGGGTTCTGATGCCCCGTAATCTGCAGTTCGGCCACCTTCAGGGTACCGTGCCCGTAGAGGCAGATGTACTCGGTCTTGGGCGCGCCAAAGAGCACGTGCGTCCAGGAGCCCGTATGCACCGGCATGCGCAAGCGCCGCAGGCAGGCGCGGCAGCGATAGCGTTGGTCGAGCACGATCAGCCACAGCAATCCCGCCCCGAACAGCCAGAAGAGCAGCATGACGAAGGTGTAATTCAAATCGGTGACGAAGGGGTCCCGAAAGCGCATGTGCATGAAGGTTTCCGGCGGAGGCATCAACGCCGTCAGCAGGCGGCGCGTGCCCCAGAGGATTCCCGCGGCAGCCACCAGCTTCGCAACCAGATAGGCCCAGTACCTCATGCGTGTCTCCTATAAGTGTACGTCAACTTATCAGATGCAACTGAGAGCGAATAGTTCCACGCTAAGCCGGCCCTGGAGCCTTAAACGCGAAAGCAAAGAAGGCAGCCACTGCCAGGAACGCGAAGGCCACTAGATAATTCCAGGCGAATTTCTCCTTTAAGAACGTCAGGGCGAAGACCATGAACACGACGAGCGTGACCACTTCCTGAATGATCTTGAGCTGAAAGCCAGTGAATTCGCCGAATCCCAGGCGGTTGGCCGGCACTGCCAGGCAGTATTCGACAAAGGCAATCGACCAGGACACCAGAATCGCCTTCCATAGGGGCCACGCGTGGCCGTATTTCAAGTGGCCGTACCAGGCAAAGGTCATGAAGACGTTCGAGCAAATGAGAAGAAGGGTGGTGGTCACGAGTAGGAGGCTCCTTGAGTAAGAGTGAAAGGTCGGTGATCGCGTGTTTCCGGCATGATTGCCCCCCAACTCATTTTCCCCTACTCTGAAACCATGGAAGTACATTTCACCAACGAGCAGGAAGCGCAACTTGCCGAAATCGCCGCTTCCGCCGGGACCGATCCCGAGCGTTTGGTCAAAGAGGCTGCCTTGCGTCTGCTTGAAGAGGACGTCCGCTTTCGCGCCACCGTTCGCGAGGGCATCGCACAAGCCGACCGCGGCGAGTTCATCGAGGAAGAAGAAATGGACGCGCGTCTGGAGCAGATGTTGCGCTCCTAGGCGATGCGAATCCGCTGGACGCCCGCCGCCGCCGCGGACTTGCAGCACATCGACGACTACCTCAAAGAACACCATCCGCGATATCGCCGGCCGACTATGCGTAAGTTGTACAGCTCGATCCGCGGATTGAAACAGTGGCCACAACTTGGCCGGCGCGGACGGAGGAGGGAACCCGCGAGTTGCCATTTCCGCCATTGCCTTACGTCGCTGTTTACCGTGTCATGGAAGAGAGCGTCGAGGTCATTCGAATTTATCACGCCGCTCAGGACCGCCCTTGGCCCCGCTGACCGGCCCATCCCAATCATTCGTGGTGGTTTTCAACCAGTCCTCTTCGCGCGTTCCATCCATTAACACCCTTTCATTCCAGTGCTTTCCGTTTGGCACCCGGCTTGCCATGAAAGAACTGAATCGTGGTTGCTATGAAGCGCATCGCCTTTTCGACGGCACTTCTCACCCTCGCGCTATTGGCGTGGGCGCAACCCCCTTATCCACAGAATCAGACGGGCCCGCCGCCGCAGCAGGGGCAGGACGATCCCCCCGATGCGGCCGACCACGGCGTGGCCCGCCTCAGCCTGGTCAACGGCTCGGTAACCGTGACCCGCGACTCCGGCGAAGCGATACCCTCCACCGTCAACTCGCCGCTCGAAGCCGCCGACCGCATTTCCACGTTTGAAAACTCGCGCGCCGAGATCCAGTTCGACGGCGCTAACCTCATCCGCCTCGGCGCCAACACCAGCGTGCGCATCGGAGACCTCCAGTACCACCGCTACCTGGTCCAGATCAATCAAGGGACCACGCTTTTCCGCGTGCTCCACGACAACGACGCGCAAGTGCAGATCAGCACTCCCAGCGCCTCGGTCGCCCCGCTGCGCCAGGGGATTTATCGTGTCAGCGTACGCGCCGACGGGTCGAGTGAAATCACCGTCCGCGCGGGCGAAGCCGACCTAGTCTCCGCCTCTGGAACCGAGCGCTTGCCCGCTGGGCAGACCATGCTTTCGCGCGGCCCTGCCAACGACGCCGAATTCATGAACACCGCCGCCCTCCCTATGGACGATTGGGATCGCTGGAACGCAGACCGCGACCGCTACTTCGAACGCGCGCCCGACGCCTCGCGCTACGCCGCTCCTGACATCGACGGCACGCAGGAACTCGCCAGCTACGGCCGCTGGGTATGGGACCCGTCTTATGGATATGTCTGGACTCCCAGTAACCAACCTGCCGATTGGGCGCCGTATCAAAACGGCCGCTGGGATGATCTCGATTACTACGGCTGGAGCTGGACCAGTTATGATCCTTGGGGCTGGGCTCCGTATCACTACGGCAACTGGTATCGCGGGGCATTTGGATGGGCTTGGTATCCGGGGGCCTTCGGCCCGCGCCATTACTGGAGACCTGCCATGGTCGGCTTCTTTGGCTTCGGCGACCCCGGCTTCGGCGTGAGCCTGGGCTTCGGCTACGGCAACATCGGTTGGGTCCCGCTCGCGCCGTTCGAACGCTTCCGGCCCTGGTATGGACGCGGCTTTGCCGGACGCAACCTGGCCGTGGTCAACAACACTAACATCGCCAGCGTCTACCGCAACGCGCGTGTCAGCGGAGCCGTCACTGGTCTCCGCGCCGCCGATTTCGGACGGTCCAGCGTCGGCCGCAGCTCCTTTGTGCGCCCCGCGGCAGGCGAGCTTGCACGCGCCGGAATGGTGAGCAGCGGGATGCCGCTGGCTCCGGCGCGGACCTTCAACAGCTCGCGGCAGCCGAATGTCGTTCGCCCGGGAGGCGCCGCCACAACGAATAGCTCCGGCGGATGGCGCCGTCTGGATTCGCAACCTAGCGCGCCCGCTGCCGGCGGCAACCGCTCGGACGTACGCAGTTTTTCGTCGCCGGTGCGTATCAGCCCGACGATTGTGAACAACCGCTCCGAGGCTCCGTCCAGCTTCCGGAGCCCGAACAACTCCTTCGGCGGCTTCGGCGGACCCCGTCCCGCGCCGTCAGCCCCGCCTTCAGCGCCGCGCAATTACGGCGGAGGCGGCGGCTATCGCAGCGCCCCTCCACCCTCCCGTGGCGCAGCCCCGCACGGCGGCGGCGGTGGAGCGCACGGCGGCCCGCACCACTAGCCGCACAACGATCTTCCCTCGGCCCGGTAGAGTATCATTTCTATCGGGCCTTTTTTTATGTCCACCAAACCTAACTTGGCGATGCTGCTTTTGCTTGCTGCGCCCGCCTTCGCGCATCATTCGATCTCGGCGCATTACTTCATGGATCAAAACGTCCACCTCGAAGGCGACGTGGTGGAGTTCTCCTACATCAACCCCCACTCCTTCGTGCGTCTCGAAGCCAAGGACCCCAAGACCGGCGCGGCCGCCAAGTGGGAAATCGAGTGGGCCTCGGTGCGGCGCCTCGAAGCCCGCGGCGTGGCCAAGGACGCTATCAAGCCCGGCGATCACGTGATCATCGAAGGCTATCCCAGCCGTGACAATCTGGACCACCGCCTTTTCATGCGCGGCATCGAGCGGCCCTCAGACGGCTGGAAGAGCGGCAAGGACATCAAGTAGCTCAGTCCTTGGCGAGTTGAAACAAGCAGTAAACCAGATGACCCTTGCGATCCGCTACCACGCGGTTCGCCGTCTGATGCAGCCCCGCCGCCGCCGAGTTCTGATCGAAGAGAGCCGCGCGCTTTGGGTCGAGCACATACCCCTCGCAATGGGTCACGTACAAAACATTTTCCCGAGGCGATGTATCGGCGACAAAGTTCACCGTATCGCCGGCTTCGATCTGGACGCCGTTATGCGTGCCCCATTCGAGTGACGCCACGGGTAGCTGCTGCGCGCGCACTACGTCCGCCAGGTTCTTCACGCCGTCGGTCCAATACACGCTGAACCCGTTCGTTCGCGCGGCCTGCCAGTAGCGGCTTAGGAGCCACAGATTCGATCCCGCGATTAGCACGCACAGCACCAGCAACGCCGCGCTGCGGCCCACTTTCCAGCGCTCCGCCAACGCCGCGGCACTCGCCGCGACTATAAATTGCGGAGCTGGATCGAGCAGCACCGTGTGATGCGGACCGGCCCCTGCATCGCGGAACGCCAGCATGGCCGCATAAGCCGCGCCTGCCGCCACCCAACTGAAAATGAGAGCAGGGAAGAGCGAGGACCTCTTCAAGAACGGCAGCGCCAACAGCGCCAGCAGCAGCAGCGGCAGCAACGCGCTCCCCGGACCGAAGTGCGATTCGCGATACCACCCCACCACCACATCCGCCATCGACGAGCCCGCGAGCGCGATCTTCTCGTCAAACGTACCGCGGAACATGTAGTGCTCAAACGCGCGCCCGTCGAGGGTGTGTTGGAGCATTACGAGCTTCTCGCCGGCCGGCACGCCCGGCAGATCCTGCGAGGCCTGAAAGGTAGCGCCACGCCGTGCCCAATTAAACGCGATCAACGGGGCGCATCCCACCACGATCCACACGGCTGCCACCGCTACATTCCGCCGCGTCAGCAAACGTCGTGAGTCCCGGGGATAAGCGATTGCGAAACCCAGCAGCATCGCGCACAGCGGAAACAGAAAGATGGCCTTGTACCAGAGCGCGAGTCCCGCGACCAAGAACGCAGCACCCAGTAACCCCCGTTGCAGCAACCACAGAAACGCCACCGTAGCCAGCAGCAGCAGACACACGGTCATGTCGAAGACGTTGATCAGCACAAAGACGGCGTCGGTTGCCAGAATCAGCGCCGTGGCGAGCGCCACGCGCCTCCCAGCCACTCGCCGCGTTAGGTCCGCAACCAGGAGCAGAGTGACCAAGCTCAATACGCAAACCGGCGCCCGCATCGACCAAACTCCCGGATGCCACAACCGGAACACCGGCCAAAATAGCCACGACTTGAGGGCGCCCAGATAATCCATCGACATCACGGGAACGCGGAGGACGCCCCAGCGCCACTCGTAGAGCGAGGCCGCCGAGCGCAGGAACGGTGTCACAAACAGAGCCTCATCCTCCTCAATCCCAGGCCCGGCCAGGAAGGAGAGTTGCAGCGCGAGGAGCAGAGCGCCTATCAGCCAGAGGAGGTAACGAAACCGGGAACCCATAGCTAGAAGCGGTTACACGGGTTATCTAAAGTAGACATAATATCTGTTATCGGAAGTTACTAAGACGGGTCAACCCACGATTCGCCCGACGTCCTTCATCAGAAGGTACAGATGCATCGCGTTCACCGGTGACGGGGCGAAATCGTACCGCAGATAAAACTCCCTTGCTCCGGCGTCCTTCGCATGAGTCAAAATCGCGCGGCTGCCCACCAGTTCCGACGCCTGGTAGGCTCGCAAGATCGCATCCCGCAGCAGGCTCCGCCCCAATCCTTGCCCCTTTTCGGATTGGTCCACCGCCAGCCGCGCCAATAGCGTAATAGGCACCGGATACTTGCCCAGCCCTTGTGCCACGCGAGCCGGAACTTCCTCGCGGCTGACCGAACCCGCCGCCAGCGTGTAATATCCAGCCACACGCTTCCCGCGCAGCGCCACATACGTGCGTGACGACCGGCTCTGATGATTCAGCAAGGCGTATTTCCTTAGATACTCATTCAGGGGTTCCACACCGCAATCGAAGGAGCCAGTAGCATGGCGCTTATCGATAGGAACCGGCCTACTTGGACCCATCGAATACGCTCGGCCGCGTCAGCAGCTTCCGTAACCGCGGCAGGTCCTTCGGCGGCGCATCCAGCGCTGCGCAAAACTCCTTCCACTTCTCGTCGGAAAGGTAGAAATGCACCTGATCCGCCAGGATCTGCTGCGCCGACTGAAACGCCTGCTCCACCATAAAATTCGTGAGCGTAGTCTGCTTAAGGTTTGCCGCGCGAGCGATCACATCCTTCTGCAGAGGCCGCATTCTCAACTGAACCTTGGTATCCCGCAACGGCGTGTCAGATTCCCGCATGATCGCATTTTATCATCGAAGCTGGACAATGTCCATACGCTAAATTAAGGATGGAAAACCTACGGCCTCCGTCGCCGCCGCGCTCGAATTAGTCCAGCCGTACGCGCCTACGGCTTCTTCCGGCGCGGCACCGATATATAATGAAACATGGTTAAAGCCACCGAAAAAATCTGGCACAACGGACGCATGATTGACTGGACTGACGCCAAGATCCATGTCCTTGCGCACGTAACCAGCTACGGCAGTTCGGTGTTTGAAGGCGTTCGCTGCTACGCGACCGACGCCGGTCCGCGCATTTTCCGCATCCGCGAACACGCGCGGCGCCTGCACGATTCCGCCAAAATCTACCGCATGGAGATTCCCTTCTCCGTTGACCAGCTCTCCGCCGCCATGGTCGACATCGTGCGCGTCAACAAGCTCGATTCCTGCTATATCCGTCCGCTGGTCATCCGCGGCTACGGCGACCTCGGCGTGTTGCCTACCAAGGACACGCCCATCGAAACCTACATCGCCTGCTGGGAATGGGGCCGTTACCTAGGAGTCGAGGCCGTCGCCGAAGGCGTCGATGTGTGCATCTCCAGTTGGACCCGCCTCGCGCCGAACACGCTTCCCGTGATGTCGAAGGCCGGCGCGAATTACATGAATTCGCAGTTGATCCGCATGGAGGCGGCGATCAACGGCTACTCCGAAGGCATCGCGCTCGACGCCGCCGGGTACGTCAGCGAAGGCTCCGGTGAAAACGTATTCGTGGTGCGCGACGGCAAGATCCACACGCCGCCGCTGGGCTCGAGCGTGCTCCCCGGCATCACCCGCGACACCGTGATTCAACTGGCGCAGGGCATGGGTATTCCGGTGATCGAAACTTTGATCCCGCGCGAAATGCTCTACATTGCGGACGAGGTGTTCTTCAGCGGCACAGCCGCCGAGGTCACGCCGATTCGTTCGATCGACCGCATTAAGATCGGGATCGGCCGCCGCGGACCGATCACGGAAAAGATCCAGAGCGAATTCTTCGGCATCGTCGAAGGCAAGCGCCCCGACGTTCACGGCTGGTTAACGCCAGTCCCGCAGCCTGTTGCGACTCATTAATTCGCGCTTAAAAAAAGGCGGGAAGCTAATCCGATCTGCGACCCGCCTTTTCAAGGTGGAATCGGAGGAAAACTTCCGCGCGGGAACCAGCTTGCGGCCACCTCCCCCGAGACTGACACACTCACCAGCTCCGCGCAGAAATCTGATATCGTTTGTACCAAGGCTTGAGCCGATTAGCTATAGCGATCACGCCGATTTCAACAGTTGTTTCCCACATGCTTTGACCGAGTTACGGTAGCGTTACTGTGGGTATGCTGTGTATAAACCACTTTGACGATGAAATGTAGCGGACAGAGCGCCGTTTCCGGCGAGCGGATAGAAATCGAGTTCGACGCGGCAATCAAGAATGTCGATCCCCTGCTGACTTCGCATGGAGAAGATGCAGTCTTCATTGCTCCCGGCTTCGTCGATCTGCAAGTGAACGGCTTCGCGGGCGTCGACTTCAATTCGCCCACCGCAGAGCCCAAAAAAATCGAGCGCGCCATCGCCGCGATCTTCTCCACCGGCGTGACGCGTTTCTTCCCGACTGTAATCACCGGCGATCCCAGAGCGATGTTAGCCGCGTTGCGCACCCTAGCCGCCGCCCGCGCAGCTCTGCCGCACGGCCAAGCCATGGAAGCGATCCACGTAGAAGGCCCGCACATCTCGCCCGCCGATGGCCCGCGCGGAGTGCATCCCCGGGAGTGGGTGCGTCCCCCGGACTTCAGCGAATTCCAACGCTGGCAAGAGGCCGCGCAAGGTTGCGTTCGGATAGTCACGCTCTCGCCTGAGTGGCCCGGAAGCGCGCGCTACATCGAGCAGATTACCGGACTGGGAGTGGTAGCCGCGATCGGCCATACGCGCGCGACTCCGGCGCAGCTCCGCGACGCGGTCGCCGCCGGCGCGACTCTCTCTACCCATCTAGGCAACGGCGCCGGCAGCCGAACCCGCAGCGAAGATTTCATCGAATATCAGCTCACAGAACCCCGCTTGGCGGCGTCGTTCATCGTGGATCAGCACCACTTGCCCGACGACTTCCTGCGACGGGCGCTCGATCTGAAAGGAGTCGACCGCAGCATCCTGGTCACTGACGCCGTAGCTCCTGCGATGTGTCAACCCGGCCCCTACATGTTAGGCAGTGTCGCCGTCGAACTGAGAGAGGACGGCCGCGTCACTTTACGTGATGGAGACCGCCTGGCCGGATCGAGCCTGCGTATGGACCGTGCCATCGGCAACGTCATGTCGCGCGCCGGTGTGGGCCTGGCGCAAGCCGTGACCATGGCCTCGACCAATCCCGCGCGCGTCGGACGAGTCCCTGGACGCCTGCGCGCCCTCCAGCCCGGCTCGCGCGCCGATCTGGTGCGCTTTCGTATGGATGCCGGCCGCGTAGAGATTTTAGAGACGTGGCTCAGCGGACAGCGCGTGTACTAGCCCGTCAATAGTGTGCAGCTCAGCCTCGACGTCCACCACTAACCCCGCCGCCCGAGCGGTAGCCGAAGTCACGGGCCCAATCGAAGCGATTTTGATGCCAGCCAGTGCTTCCCTGCCCGCCACCGCTAAAAAATTCGTCACCGTGGACGAACTCGTGAACGTGATCCAATGCGGCTTGTGCGCCAGCGCTTCCTTCGCGCGAGCCGCGGCATCGGCTGGGATGATCGTGCGGTAAGCCTCGACTACATCCACTAGCGCGCCGCGTTCGCGCAGCGTATCGGGGACCAGATCGCGAGCCACAGCCGCGCGTGGCAGCAAGATGCGTTTCCCCCGCAGGTGTTCCCCCGCCAGCGCCGCGACCAAACTCTCGGCGACGTATTCTTCCGGCATCACATCGACGCGCAGATGCAACGCTTCAACCGCCGCCCGCGTCGCCGGCCCGATTGCGCATAGTTTCGCTTTCAGGTCGCGCAGATCGGATGGAGAGCGGTCCAAGGCTTCCACGAAGTGCCGCACGCCATTCACGCTGGTAAAAATCAGCCAGTCATAAGCAGCCAGGTTCTGAATCGCGAGTTCCAGCGAGCTAGGCTCCGCCGGGTCCGCAATCTCAATCACCGGAACGAACAACGTTTCCGCGCCGAGGGCCTCTAGCGGCTCCGCTAGCATCGACGATTGCCTGCGGTCGCGCGTAATCACGATGCGTTGCCCAAACAAGGGCAGCTTCTCAAACCAATTGAAGCGCTCGCGCAGCGCGACCACTTCGCCGATGACGATGGTTGCCGGCGGCTTCATCCCCGCTGCTTCGATGCGTTCGCCCAAGTCCGCGAGCGTTCCGACGATGGTCTGCTGATCCGGACGCGTAGCCCAGCGCACCGCCATCGCCGGCGTCGCGGCTGGCCGGCCATGCGTAATCAACTCCCGCGCGATCTCTGGAAAATTCACCAGTCCCATGAACAGGACGATGGTTTCCGAAGCGCCCACTTTGCTCCAGTCAATCGCCGCCACGCTATGCCCCGTGACGAAGGTCACAGCCGACGTGTGCTCGCGATGCGTCAACGGTACTCCGCTATAGGCGGCCAAACCCAGCGCGGTGGTTACGCCGGGCACGATCTCGAACGGAACGCCAGCCGCGGTCAGCGCTTCTACTTCCTCGCCGCCGCGCCCGAAGATAAAAGGATCGCCGCCCTTCAGCCGGACCACCGTTTGGCCGCGGCGCGCCCGCTCGATCAGCATGGCGGTGATCTCTTTCTGGGTGGCTTCGTGCGCAGCGCGTTTCTTGCCGACGTAAATCCGCTCCGCATGCGCAGGCGCCAAATCCAGCAACCGTTCGCTTGCCAGGTGATCGTACAGAATCGAATCGGCGCGCTCCAGAATTTTGCGGCCCTTGACAGTAATGAGCCCAGGGTCCCCCGGGCCCGCGCCGACCAGATAAACCTTCATGACCCTAAGATGTCGCGCGCGCCCGACGCCAACATGCGCTCGCCTAGTTCCCTGCCCAGCGTCAAGCAATACGCGACGAACGAGTAGAGGACATAACA
>CAVVZG010000088.1:0-4673 GCA_963752205.1 Bryobacterales bacterium
GCTTCATCCGAATCCCAGGTGGGGACATGAATGCCATTGGTAACGTAGCCCACCGGCACTTCTTCCGCCGGCCAGCGTGGGAACAGCGGTTCGAACAGAGCCCGGCTCACCACGCCATGCAGCCTGCTCACGCCATTCACCGCGCCGCTGCCGCGAATCGCCAGATAGGCCATATTGAACGGCTCGCCTGCGTCACCAGGATTGCGCCGCCCCAACGCCATCAACTCATCGAAGCCGATTCCCAGGCGCTCCGCGCAATATCGTTCGAAGTGCGCCCGCATCAGATCCACCGGAAACCGGTCGAACCCCGCCTCCACCGCCGTGTGCGTGGTAAATAGGTTGCCTGCGCGCGTGACCGCCAGCGCTCTCTCGAAAGAGCCGCCGGTGTCATCCTTATAGCTCGCCGCCCGCTCCAGACACGCAAACGCCGCGTGACCTTCGTTCAGGTGGCACACCTCCGGGTGAATCGACAGCGCCCGCAGCAGCCGCCAGCCGCCGATTCCCAGCACGTGCTCCTGCCGCAAGCGCAGGTCCGGCCCACCGCCATAGAGCTCACTGGTGATGCCGCGATATTCCGGAATGTTCGCCGGATCGTTCGTGTCCAGCAAATACAGCTTGGCCTGCCCGACCTGCACTTGCCATACCCGAACCCAAAGATCGCCGCCCGGAAACGGAATCGTCAGCCGCAGCCATTCCCCATCCTCGCCGCGCAGCGGAGTCACTGGCAGTTGCCCCGGATCGTTGAAAGGATACAGAGCCCGTTGCGCCCCGTTGCGGTCCAACTCCTGCCGGAAATAGCCTTGCGAATACAGCAGCCCGACGCCGATAACCGGCACTCCCAGATCGCTCGCCGCCTTCAACTGATCGCCCGCGACGTTGCCCAACCCGCCCGAGTAAATTGGCAACGCCTCGCTCAACATAAATTCCATGCTGAAGTAAGCCACGCAAGTGAGCGCCGAATGCTCGTGCTCTTGCCGGAACCAACGCGTCGCCTGATTCTCCACCGCGCGCGCCTTCACCACCGCGTCCAGCGTCGCGCGAAACCCAGGCTCCGCGCAAAGCCGTTTGAGCTTTTGTTCCGAGATCGTCTGCAGCACCGCCCAGGCATTATCGGTTCGCTCCCATAACTCTGGATTCAGCTGCCGCCACAGCGCGTCAGCAGCCCGGCTGGGCTCCAGGTTCACATCTAAAGCGAGTTCCGTCAGCGCGTCTTCGGCGGATCTATCGGGGCCGGAAGGATCTGCAGGCATACCTCAAGTATGCCGGACATCGATGATTGTTTCATGACACCAGCGCCCGCACGTGCGCACCGGCGGCCGCCTCCAGGCCGCTCAAGCTGTAGCCGCCTTCCAGCAGCGAAAGCAGACGCCCCTGCGCGTGCGTTCCCGCGATCTCGAGCATAATTTTGGTGAGATCCGTGAAATCCCCATCGCTCAGTTTAAAACGCCCCAGGGGATCACCCTCGCGTGAATCGAATCCCGCCGAGATCATCACCAGCTCCGGCTTAAACGCATCCGCCGCACGCCGCAAATTTTCGCGAAAGGCCCCCACGATCTCGCCGCGCCCGGCCCCCGCCGGAAACGGGAAATTCAAGGTGCAGCCTTTGCCGTTCCCCTCGCCAGTCTCCTCCGCCGCGCCCGTCCCCGGATACCACGGCGATTGATGCGTGCTCATAAAAAACACCGAACCATCCCGATAAAACGTATCCTGCGTGCCGTTCCCATGATGCACATCCCAATCCGCGATCATCACTTTCGCCAGGCCATACTTCCGCTGCGCGTAGCGAGCCGCAATCGCGATGTTGTTAAAAATGCAAAACCCCATCCCCTGATCCGGCCGCGCATGATGCCCCGGAGGCCGCACTGCGCAAAAAGCATTCGCGGCTTTGCCCGCGACAACCGCATCCACCGCATTCAACACCCCACCCACCGCCCGCACCGCGACCTTCAGCGATTGCCGGCCGACGTTGGTATCGCCCGTGCTCAATTCGTGCGCGCCCGCCGCAATATCGCGCTTCACCGTGGCGATGTACTCGCGCCCATGCACCAGCGCGATTTCGTCCTCGCTCGCCACCCGCACCTCCACCCGCTGCAGCTTCGGAAGAAGCCCAGTCCCCTCGATCGCGCGCGTGACCGCGTCATAGCGCGCCGGCTGCTCCGGGTGTCCCGTACCCGGATCATGCTGCTTATACACCGCATCGAGCAACAGAGCCGTAGGCTTGCGTTCGCCGGCATCGGTCTGGTTCACAATCATCGTTGCTCCCGGAAGCACGCTCAGCCATTTCATCACATCCCGGCGGGTCTTCACTTCGCACCTCCATGAAAGGTACACTGCCAGCAATGCCCTCTCTTTCACCATCCATCATGAAGGATTCCGTCACTTGGCTCTACCCCGCCATCGAGCCCTATAACACCGGCCGCCTCCAGGTCTCGCCCGTGCATGAAATCTATTTCGAGGAAAGCGGCAACCCCGCCGGCAAGCCCGCGATATTTCTGCACGGCGGCCCCGGCGGCGGCTCCGATCCCAAACAGCGCCGCTTCTTCCATCCCGAGAAGTACCGCATCGTAAACTTCGACCAACGCGGCTGCGGTAAAAGCACGCCCTATGCGTCTCTCGAAGCCAACACTACCTGGGATCTGGTCGCCGACATCGAAAAGATCCGCGAGCACCTGGGCATTGAGCGCTGGCAAGTCTTCGGCGGCTCCTGGGGCTCCACGCTCGCCCTGGCCTACGCCGAGACCCATCCCGATCGCGTCACCGAACTCGTTCTCCGCGGCATCTTCCTGCTGCGCAAACAGGAAATCGATTGGTTCTACCAGCGCGGCGCGTCAGCCCTCTATCCCGACGCCTGGGAACCATACCTCGCCCACATCCCCGCGTCCGAGCGCAGCGATCTACTCTCCGCCTACCATCGCCGCCTCACCAGCGACGATCCCGCCGTCCGCCTGGCCGCCGCCAAAATCTGGAGCGGATGGGAAGGCGCAACCTCCAAACTCCTGCCCGACCCCGCCTTCGCCGGCCACTACGAAGAGGACGAGTTCGCGCTAGCCTTCGCCCGCATCGAGGCCCACTACTTCGTCAATAAAGGATTCTTCGAATTCGATGACCAGTTGCTGCGCGACGCCTCCCGCATCCGCCACATCCCCGGCGTGATCGTGCAAGGTCGCTACGACGTCGTCTGCCCCCTCGAAAGCGCCTGGGCGCTCTACCGCGCCTGGCCCGAAGCCGAACTCATCATCACTCCCGATAGCGGCCACAGCGCCTTCGAGCCGCCCAACAGCCGCGCCCTGGTCGCCGCCACCGACAAATTCGCCGCCTGAAAATTGCTAACCTGTAGTTTCCCCCGAGGCTGACACTCGTCGATAAAACCAATCATAAAGGCGGGCTTCCTAAAATGACGAATGAAGATACCATGAGCAAACTGGTAGGAGCGCTGCTCCTTGAATTAGTGGGCGATGTGCCCGATAAGCCGGGTTTCGAATCCGTAAAGGCCGATCTCCTGGCCGCCAGCCAAGCCTACGAGTACGCGCAGAAAAAGGACCTGGCGTTGCGCTTTTATCTAGCCTTCCGCTCGCTGCTTCATCTGCACGATGAACTGGAAAAAGTCGTGGCCGCGAGAACCATGAGCGCGGCGGCCGGTGTCGACCACGGACAGAACCTCCCCTATCAGCACGACGGGACGCAGCAGAATTACTCGGCTCCGCATTACGAAGGACAGAACTAAACGCCGGCGCGTGCCGCGAAGTCTTGGTAGGCGCGGCTGGACTCGAACCAGCGACCCTCAGCTTAGAAGGCTGATGCTCTATCCACCTGAGCTACGCGCCCGCACTCTCCATGGTAACAACGCCCACTCGTTATACTGAAGTCAGTGGACAAAACCCAAATGCTCGTCCTGGCCCTCGCCAACGTGCCGACGATCATCGCCGTGTTAATCGGTATCCTCCTAAACAACGGTCGCCTCGGAGATCTATCCGGCAATATTCGTTCGATGGATGTTCGTCTCACGAACATGGAGAACAAGTTCGATAACCGATTCGCCAACTTCGATAATCGATTCGCCAGCCTCGAGCACAAATTCGACACCCGCTTCGATCTCCTCCTCAGCAAAGTAGTCGACGTCGACAATCGTCTCACCCGCATTGAAGCTCAACGCCACTAAATCGCATATTTCAGCAGTCTTGGCACGCGCTGCCTTCCCCAACTTGCTACCCTTGAATTTCACACATGGCCGATAAAAAACTACAGATCATCCCGCTCGGAGGCCTAGGCGAGTTCGGCATGAACTGCATGGCCGTCCGCTACGGCGACGACATCATCGTGCTCGACGCCGGTATGATGTTCCCCGATGCCGAACTCCTGGGCGTCGACATCGTCACCCCCGACTTCACCTACCTCGAGCAGAATCGCGAATTCGTCCGCGGCCTGGTCCTCACCCACGGCCACGAAGACCACATCGGCGGCATCCCCTTCCTGCTCGCCCAAATGAACATCCCGGTCTACGGGACAGCCTTCACCTTAGCTCTGGTGGAACGACGCCTGGAAGAGCACCAGATGCTCGATTCCGCGAAACTCCACAAAGTGAAACCCGGCGGCAAACTCGTCCTCGGACCCTTCTCCATCGAATTCATCCACGTCACGCACTCCATCGTGAGTTGCGTCCTGCTCGCCATCAC
>CAVVZG010000089.1:0-15116 GCA_963752205.1 Bryobacterales bacterium
AACGATTCTTTCTGCTAGTCGTGATGCTCGCACACGCCGCCGCCCAAACCCCCGCGTCGAGCGTGATCCGCAAAGCCGCCGACGCCCTAGGTGGAGCAGAACGCATCAATTCCATCCACTCGATTCGCCTGGAAGGCTACGGCCAGGAAGCCGTGCAAAACGGCGGCGGCAACACCTCCGCGTCCCCCGCAGCGCCACAGCGCTGGACCAACGCCCTCAACTGGGAAGAGACCATCGATCTCGCGAACCAGCGAATCCGCATCCGCCAGCGCGCCCAAGCCTGGCTCCCCGCCGCCACCATGAGCCGCGTAATCGGCAACATCACCACCACCGCGATCCTCGACGGCGACGTCGCCTACAACGTCAACCAGCAAGGCGCCCCCCGCCGCGCCGCCGCCCGCAATCTCCGCACCGAACTCCAAACCCATCCAGTAGCATTAGTGCGCCTGGCCCTCGACCCCTCCACCACCGTAACAACCCGCACCGAAGGAAAAGCCAACTGGTCGACATCACTCCGCAACAAGGCCCGCGCTACACCCTAGCCATCGACGCAAAGACCGCACTCCCTCTATGGGTCCGCTGGACCGAAAACGAAGAAACCCTCCGCGACCTCACCAGCCAAAAATGGTTCACCGGCTTCGAACCCATCAACGGCGTAATGATGCCGACCGGATTTAAAACAATAATAGATTTCCGCAACACCGTGCAGTCCCAAATCTACGTAACCCACAATTCCGTCGACGGACAAATCGACGATCTATCCGCCCCCGCCGCTGTGAAGTCCGCCGCAACTACCACGCCTCCTACCTACAAAGTAGAAGCCGAACCCGTAACCAAAGGCATCTGGCTCTTACACGGCAACACCGGCCACAACTCCATCCTTATAGAATTCGCCGACCACCTGACGATGTTTGAAGTCCCTCTCAACGAAGCCTGGACCAAAGCCTTAATCGACAAAGCCCGCGCCACCGTCCCCGGCAAACGAGTAACGCAAGCCATCGTCTCCCACCACCACTTCGATCACAGCGGAGGCGTCCGCACCGCCATCGCCGAAGGCCTCACGATCATCGCCCACCGCGGCACCGAGGACTTGTTCCAAGAAGTAGCCGCCCGCAAATCCACGCTAGAGCCCGACGAACTAGCCCGCACCCCCAAGCCCCTAAAATTTATCCCCGTCGACGACCACCTGACTCTCCAGGACGCCACCATGCAAGTTGAGATCTACCACATCATAGGCAACGAACACATGGCCGAAGCCCTCATGGCCTGGGTCCCCCGCGACCGCCTCCTCATCGAAGGCGACCTCTTCGACACCACTTGGGAAAACTACCCCTGGACCACCAACTTCGCCGACAACATCACGCTCCGCAAACTAGACGTAGCGAAAGACGTCCCCGTCCACGGCGTAGTCATGCCCTGGAACGAAGTGCAACAAAGCATCGCCAAAAAAGTAGAAGTCACCCGCCGCGTGTGCCAAGGCCCACAAGGCCCGCTGCTCCCCGAGTGCGAACTGTTCCGCTAATTCTTCTGAGCCGCCTTCGGCTCGTTCGCCGGATCGAAATAGTGCGTATCGGTCGGACCATACCCCGAGATATGCACCACCACAGCATCCTTGTCCGTACGAGCAAAGTGATTGTGACCCACTCCGCCCGGCTCCGAATACACGCTCCCCGGCGGCAGCATCTTCAAACCCTTCGCATCGAAGTGCTCGCCATACCCGAAAAACCACGTCCCCGAAACCACCGTCGCCATCCGATCATCCCGATGCGAGTGCGCCTGAATCGTAGTGTGCGCCGGCACAAACAGCAAAATCGAGTAATACCCAGCCTTCGACGGATCCCCAAACAGCACCTTCGTGTGCACCCCCGCCAGCCCCGAACTCCCGATCTGGTTGCCATCCACTGAACTTCCCCGGATCTCCGCCGGAGCCATGCGCATCTCCGGCAAGGACTCCGCACACAACGTCAATCCAGCGAACGCAATCGCGGTCAGCCACAAATTTTCTCAGCATAGTCCCTCCCGTTCTTACAGAAATTTCACCAGCGCGTCGATGGTTTCCTTGGGCCGCTCCTCCAGCACCCAATGCCCCGTGTCCGGCAGCACCACCACGGTCACGTTTGTCGCCACTTCCTTCATCTGCTGCGCCAGCACGTCGCCCAGCGATTTCTGCCCGCCCAGCGCCAGCACCGGCATGGTCAGTTTGTTGTGCGACAACACTTCAAAATCCTGCGCCGCTTTTAAGAAGGAGACAAAATAAGCCCACCCCGCGTGCATGCGGCCCGGCTGCGAATAGGCCGCAACGTAAGCCTTCCGGTCCGCCTCCGGAATCGAGCGCGTCTTATCCGCCGCGAAATCGTTCCAGAAATAATCGAAGTAGATCCGCTCGCGCCCGCGCACCAGCGCCTCCGGCGTCGGCCCATTAAACCGGAAGTGCCAAATGCCCGGATTGTTGTACACCGCTTCCCACCCCTTCACGCCCGGTAGAAACGCATCCATCACCACCAGCTTGGTCGGTTTCCGCCGGATAGATCGCCGCGTACGCGTAAGCCACCATCAGCCCGATGTCATGGCCCACCACCTCCGCCCTCTCTATCCCCAGCGAGCGCACCAGCGCATGAATTCGCATCGCCGCCGTTCTCATATCCAGTCCATCTGCCGGAATCGACGACTCACCAATCCCCGGCAAGTCGGGCGCAAGCACCATCGCGCGATCCGACAGCCTGTCCATCACCGGCCTCCACATCAGCGACGTTTCCGCGTAGCCATGCAGCAGCAGTATCGGAGCCCCCCGGCCCGCCGTCAGGTAGTGCAGTTTGCCGCCCGCCACATCCGCGCTGCGCGAAGCGATCGGCTCGGCCGCATTGACCCGCGTCGCCAGACCACCTCCGACGACCACACAGAAAAGCAATACAACACCTCTGTAAAGTTTCATATTCCAAACTTTACCGTAGTCCCGCGCGCCGCCCATGCCAACCCCGCGCTAACCTCCCCCCTCCACGTGATATGCTGTTCTGACTTCGAATGCCGCCACGCACTCCTTTTCCGCGCATCTGCATCGCCCTCGGCTTCACCGACGCCGAGACCTTGCTGGCGCACGCCCGTAGTGAATACGAAGCCGGCGAACGCTTCTTCGAATTCCGCCTGGACTACCTCCCCAAGCCCGAACAAGGCGTCGCCGCCATCCGCCGCTTCCTCGCCCGCCACGCCGACTGCGCCATTCTCGCCACCTGCCGCCGCCACCAAAATATGGGACGCTTCAACGGCAGCATCGAAGAACAGTTGCGCATCCTCGAAGCCGCCATCACCGCCGGCGCCAAAGCCGTCGACATCGAAATCGAAAGCGCCGAGGATTGCGGACCGCGCCTCGAAGCCCTCCGCTCCCACGCCTACGTGCTGCTGTCGTATCACAACTACGGAGGCACCCCGCCCGTCGACGCCATCATGCGCCGCATGCAGCGCGTCCCCGCCGACGGCTATAAAGTAGTCACCACTGCAAAGAAGCCCTCCGACAATTACAAGGTTCTAGAAGTAGCCCGCTCCTATCCGAAACTCGACACCGTCCTCTTGGCGATGGGCGAAACCGGTTTCCCGACGCGCGTCCTCTCCCCCGGCTTCGGAGGAATCTACACCTACGCCGCGCCCAACACCGCCACCGGCACCGCCTCCGGCCAAGTCTCCGCTCGCCAGTTGCGCAACCTCTACCGCGTGGATAAAATCTCCCGCGGCGCCAAAATCTTCGGAGTCATCGCCGACCCCGTGCGCCACTCCATCTCCCCCGCCGTCCACAACCGCGCCTTCCAAGCCCGCCGCGTCGACGCCGTCTATCTCCCGTTCCTGGTCCATCCTGTTCAGCTAAAAGATTTCTTCCACCTGGCCGCGAAGCTCCCCCTAGCCGGCTTCAGCGTGACCATCCCCCACAAGCAAAAAATCATCCGCTATTTAGATGTGGTCGAACCCCTAGCCCGCCGCATCGGCGCAGTCAACACCGTCTGGCGCAAATCCGGAAAATGGCGCGGCACCAACACAGATACCGCCGGCGTCACCGGCCCCTTAGCCAAACGTCTTCGCCTGAGCAAATCCAGCGCGTTAATCGTAGGCAACGGCGGAGCCGCCCGCGGAGCCCTTTACGCCCTAGCCGAAGCCGGCGTGAAGTTAGCCATCACCGGCCGCAATCTAGACCGAGTAAGAGTTCTAGCCCGCGCCGTAGGAGCCGAACTCCTCACCCGCGAACAAGCCGACACCAGAATGTTCGACGTGCTAGTCCACGCCACGCCCCTAGGCATGACCCCGCGCGCCGCCGAATGCTTCTTCCCTGGCCGCATCCCCGCGCAGTTGGTTTTCGACATGGTGTACAACCCGCTCGAAACCCTCCTGCTCCGCCGCGCCAAAAGCCAAGGAGCCGAATGCGTCAACGGCCTCGAAATGTTCATCGAACAAGCCGTCCGCCAATTCGAAATCTTCACCGGCGACACCGCCCCCCGCGCCGTAATGGAACGCGCCGCCCTAGAAGCCCTCACCCAAATGCACGACCAGCAAAACGGCAAGCCCCTAAACACCGCCGCCGCCCGCTAGTCCTCCGTTCGGTATCTGTGTCGATCGGTTCCCATCTGTGAGCCAATTCTCTGCGGAGATTTTCGAGTGTCGACCCTGTAAAGAAAACCCAGCGCTCCAACGGCGAGCGTCGGAATCGCGAAAATCGCGACCCAGGCGATGAGCGGGAGTGGAAGCGCCGGACCGTCATCGCCGTATTTCCCGCTTAATCTTGCAGCCAACTTTGCTTGGGGGGACCATACGAGATCGAACACCCACTGCCACGTGAAGACGTAGAGCGCAAACCAAAGTAGAACCGCCAATGAGCCCTTTTGGATTCTGTCGATCACGAAGCCCGCTCTTTCCCCGCAAACCTCCAATAAGTAAAAACAAAATACCCCACCACCAACACCATCCCCGGCACGAACCACCACACCCCCGCGCGCAGCCCATACCCAGCCGCCGCAGCATTCGAAATCGTCAACCCAAATTGCGCGTCGCCCCGCGCCACCAATACATATGGATACAGCCCAAAAGTCGCACTCACCAACATCGCCGCAATAAACGCACAGGAAGCCAAAAACGAAGCGCTAGTTCCACGCGCGACCCACAGCCGCACCAGCACTAGCGCCACCACCCCCGCCACCGGAAACACAAGTCCCCAAGGTCGCGTCGAGTAGCTAACCCACAACTGCGGCTGAATTAAAAAACTCAAAGAAGTAATCACCACCGCCAACCCTACAACCGCCCACCACACCCGCCCTGCCAACTCGCGGCATCGCGCAGCCAACTCGCCCTCAGTCCTAAAAGCCACCCACAACGCCCCATGCAACATCAGCGTCGCGAATGCCGCGACCCCCACCACCACGGTGTACCAATCCAAAATCCCCAACTCCCCCTTCACGCCGAAATCAGTCCACAGCGGCAAAAAGAAAAATCCGGAAGCCCCCAACGGCACCCCCCGCACCACGTTCCCCAACGCCGCTCCAAAAAATATCGCCAGCAACGCGCTAGCCCCGCAGAACACCACATCCCATAACGGACGCCATAACGCTCCCTCCACATGCGCCCGAAATTCAATCGCAATTCCGCGCAGCATCAACAGCCACAGCACCACCATCAACGGCAAATAAAACCCGCTGAAACTAGCCGAATACAGTACCGGAAACGCAAAAAACAGCGTGCCCCCGGCAGCCAGCAGCCACACCTCGTTGCCGTCCCAAAAAGGACCGATCGATTCCAGCACCTGCCGCCGCTCCTCGTCCGTCCGCGCGACCCATAAATGAATGATGCCCGCCCCCAAATCGAACCCGTCCAGAATCACGTACGCCGCGATCATCCCCGCCACCGCGCAAAACCAAAAGGTGTGCATCGTCACTCCCCCGGCCCGCGCTCAATCTCGCGATAAATCAGAAATAGAAAGAGGATGCCCAGCAGCATATACATCCCCATGAACCCCAGCAGCGTAAACATCCCGTTCCCTGCCGAGACCAGAGGTGAAGGACCGTCCGCCGTCCTCATCACCCCATAAACCAGCCACGGCTGCCGCCCCACTTCCGCCGTCATCCACCCCGCCGTAGTCGCTATATAAGGAAGGGGAAACAGCAGCATCAAAATCCACAGCAGCCAGCGCGCCTCGAAAAGTTTCCTCCGCACCAGCAGAAACAGAGCCACCGCCATCACCGCCACCGCCACCGTCCCCAGCCCCACCATGATGTGATAACTGAAATACAACAGAGCAATATTATCGGGCCACAATTCTTCCGGAAAAGCGTCGAGCCCGCGGATCTGCGCGCCCCACCGCTGGTAAGTAAGGAAACTCAACGCCCGCGGAATCAGCAGCGGATTATCCAGTTTGCGCTTGTCCGTATCCGGTTGTCCGATCACCGCGATGGGCGCGCCATTGGTCGTTTCAAACAACCCCTCCATTGCCGCCAGCGTAGCCGGCTGATGATAGGCGACCATCTTCCCCTGCCCATCCCCCGTCGGGAAAACCATCAGCACGATACTCACGAACCCCGCCGTCACCCCCACCCGCACAAACGTCCGCCCATAAGCGTTTTTCGTATCCGTCAACAAATAAAACGCGCCCACTGACGCCATCACGAAGCTAGCCGTCACCACGGAGCCCGTCATATTATGCAGATACTGCCAGAAAATCCACGGATTCAAAATCAATTCCCGCAGACTGCTCAGCTCGAACAGCCCACCCGCGCCCACTTTGTAACCCACCGGATTCTGCATCCAAGCATCGGTGGCGATAATGAAAAATCCCGACAACCACGACCCCACGAACACCGCGACCGCCGAGAACCAGTGCCCCCACTCCCCCAACCGCTTCTCGCCGAAAAGCAGCAGCCCCAAAAACGTAGACTCCAGGAAGAACGAGAACACGCCCTCCATCGCCAGCGTCTGCCCGATCACTCCCCCCGCCAGTTTCGAAAATTGCGCCCAGTTCGTGCCGAACTGAAACTCCATTGGGATGCCCGTAACCACGCCGATTGCAAAATTGATGGCGAAAATCTTGGTCCAGAATTGCGCGCAGCGGTTATAGTGCTCATCGCCCGAGCGCAGCGCCATCGTTTTCAGAATCACCAGAAGCAGCGCCAGCCCCATCGTCAGCTGCGGAAAGATGTAGTGGAACGTAACCGTGAAGGCAAATTGAAAGCGATCAATGCCCAGCGCCGTGTTCATGATGGCTGACCTTATAATAACGATATGAAACCTCCCGGCCTAACCCGCCGCGCACTAGCGATCTACGCCGCGCCCGTGCTACTCGGAGTCGCCGCCAAAGCACAAGCTCCGCCTCCTCCCGCGCGCGGCCAATTCCAAGCCGCCGCGCAACAGCTCGCCACAGTCAAGCTACCGCGCAACATCGAACCCGCCACGCGTTTCGAGGCCTGACTCATGGCGACGAAGGCACCCCCCGGCGACGTCTTTTTCGCAAGCATCAGCGAACTCTCCACCCGCCTTCGCGCCAAAGAATTTTCCTGCGTCGAACTCACCAACGCCTTCTGCGATCGCCTGGAAAAGATCGGCGGCGCCCACAACGCCCTAGCCCTTTCCCTCCGCAAATCCGCCATCAAGAAAGCCAAGGACGTCGATGGCGATCTCAAGCGCGACCGCACCCGCGGCCCCCTGCAAGGAATCCCCTACGGCGCCAAAGACCTGTTGGCCGTCAAGAAGCAGCCCACCGAATGGGGCTCGCGAGCTTTCGCCGGACAAAAGTTCGACGAAGACGCCTTCGTTATCAAAAAGTTAAATGCCGCCGGAGCCATCCTCATCGGCAAGTTAGCCATGATCGAACTCGCCGGCGGCGTCGGTTATCAAACCGCGTCCGCGTCATCGACCGGCCCCGCACAAAATCCCTGGGATCGCACCCGCTGGGCCGGCGGATCGTCCAGCGGACCCGGCGTAGCCACCGCCGCCGGACTCGTCACCTTCGCCCTAGGCTCGGAAACATCAGGCTCCATCATCACGCCCAGCGCCTTCTGCGGCGTAACGGGCCTGCGCCCCACCTACGGTTTAGTAAGCCGCAACGGCGCCATGGCGCTCGCCTGGACCCTCGATAAAATCGGACCCATGTGCCGCTCCGCCGAAGACTGCGGCCTGGTGCTCCACGTAATCGCCGGCCCCGACCCCGACGATCCCGGCTCCGCCAAAAAAGGTTTCGCCTACGTTCCCCAATTCGACCGCAAGATCACCGACTTCACCATCGGCTACGCCCCCATCGATTTCGAGCGCGCCGCCCCCGAAGCGCAGCCCGCACTCCAAGCCGCGCTAGCCGTCATGAAAGCCTCCGGCGCAAAATTCAAAGAAGTAGACATCCCCGACTTCCCCTACGGCGCTCTCATCGAAACCGTAATCGGCGCCGAAGCCGCCTCCATTTTCGAAGACCTGATCCGCGGCGATAAACTACAGCAGATGGCCGACCCCTCGCAAGCCGCCACACTGAAAGCCGCCCTCGACATCACGGCCATCGACTACCTGAAAGCCATGCGCATCCGTTCGCTGGTGCGCGACGCCTTCCGCGAACTGTATTACGACATAGACATGTTGCTCACACCCTCCCGCCTGTCGCCAGCCCCGCGCTTAGCCGATGGAGTCGGCGGCGCCGAGGGCCGCACCGTAGCAGGCAGCCGCGGCCTCACGGAAATCATTCCCGCCGGAAATCTCGCCGGACTCCCCGCCATCTCCCTCCCCTGCGGATTCGCCGGAGCCTTGCCCGTAGGCATCTCACTAATTGGCCGCCCCTGGTTTGAGAATCATTTAATAGGTGTAGGTCGGGTCTTCCAAGAATCGACCGACTGGCACAAACGTAAGCCGCCCGTGGGAGAAGCGTAGCGAGTGCGGCAACTCTCCAAGCGCACCCAATACAGCCTCCGCGCCCTCTACGCGCTCACCCGCAAATTCGGCGAAGGCCCGGTCTTAATCACAACACTCGCCGAAACAGAAACCATCCCCAAAAAATTCCTCGAACAGATTTTGGTTTCGCTAAAAAGCGCCGGCTTCGTCGCCAGCAAAAAAGGAAAAGGCGGAGGCTACATCCTCGCGCAGCCCCCCGAGAAAATCACCATCGGCTCGGTCATCCGCGCCATCGAAGGCCCCCTGGCCCCGCTCCCCTGCGCCAGCGAAACCCGCTTCCGCAAGTGCGACGAATGCGTCGATATTCAGACCTGCGGCACCCGCATCGTCATGCGCCAAGTCCGCGACGCCATGGCCGCGATCCTCGACGAAACCACCCTGGCGATGGTCAACAAGAAAGTGGAGGAAGCCCGTAAAACATAGTAAATAAACAAAATAAATATACTTGACTATCTCTATCAACATACTATACTAGTATGGTATATGAAATTGATAGAGATTGCTGTCCCGGCCCTTCTTCTCCCCTTTTTAGCCTTCGCTCAGGACGACGTCACCATTCAGCACGCCGCTAGTTCCTACGCCGGCGGCTATATCACGGGTCCTGCTTCGAACCCGCTGAGCTTCTTGAACGGTCCGGCCTATCGGACTACCGCCTCCACGGCCCCTTACGATCTTCCCGACATCGCCCCCGCCAGCATGTTGAACCAGATTTTGCCCAAATGGATCAGCTTCGCATGGGAAGAGCGCTTCCGCTATGAGGGCTACCACAACAGCGGCTTCAAGCTGAACAACAACGACTCTTACAGTCTCGTCCGCTCGCGTCTCGCGATGACCATTCGCCCTAATGCCTGGTTCAAAATTGTGGGCCAAGTGCAGGACGCGCGCCCTTTCATGCAGAAGCCGCCCTACGGTCCGCCCAACCTCAACGCGTGGGATCTGAAACTCGCTTACGCCGAATTTGGCGATCCCGAAAAGCAGTGGGTCAGCGTGCGCGTGGGACGCCAGTTGATCAACTACAACAACACCATCATTGCGGATTCGGAATGGCGCAACCAGGGCCGCTCCTACGATTCTGTCGTCACCAATCTACATTACGATCGCTTCCGCCTCGGCATCTTCGCAGCCTCGGCGGTGATCCCGGCCGCCGAAGGCATCAGCCACCATCAGGAAGGCAACAACATCTACGGCCTCTACGGCGCCATCGATCACATCATTCCCAACTCCTCGCTCGAACCCTTCATGCTGTGGCGCGTCCAGCCCAGCGTAGCGGTGGAAGCCGCGCCCATCAAAGCGGGCAGGCAGGACGAAAGAGCCTTCGGCCTGCGCTTCAAGGGCATCGCTATAAAAGGCCTGGACTACTCCGCGGAGTGGATCGGCGAGGTGGGCAACGACGGGCCTAACCACATCGCCGCTTGGGGAACTAACATCGGCGCCGGCTACCGCATCGATTCCCTGTGGTGGAAGCCGCGCGTCTTCTGGCAGTACGACTACGCGAGCGGCGACAAAAATCCTACTGACGGAACGCATGGCACGTTCGACACCATGTATCCCACCGCGCACGACCGCTTCGGCATCACCGACCAGTTCGGCTGGCAGAACATCATCGCCGAACGGGTCGGCCTTACCATCGAGCCGCGCCACCGCTGGACCGTCACCGGCCAGTATCTGGATTTCTGGCTGGCCAGCGCCACCGACGCTCTCTACAACACCTCCGGCGGCGTGATCGTTCGCGATTCCACGGGCAAATCGGGAACGCATATCGGTACCGAAGCCGACGTTTACACCTGGTACGAACTGAACCGTCACATCAACGTCGGCGTGGGACTCGGCCATATCTTCGGCGGACAGTTCCTCGAGAAAGCCACCAAAGGCCCGAACTACAACTACCCCTACTTCGCCATTAACTTCAAGGACAACGGAAAATCCAGATGACACTCAAAACGTTTTTGATCTCAGCCCTGACGGCCTCGGCGCTCTTCGCGGCCGGCCCCGTGAAATTACTCAACGTCTCCTACGATCCGACGCGCGAGCTGTATCAGGACATCAACGCCGCTTTCGCCAAACAGTGGAAAGCCAAGACCGGCGTGGATGTGCAGATCAGCCAATCGCACGGCGGCTCCGGCAAGCAGGCGCGCTCCGTGATCGACGGCCTGCAGGCCGACGTGGTGACGCTCGGCACTCGCCTACGACATCGATGTCCTGGCGGAAAAAGGCAAACTAGTCCCGCAAAACTGGCAGTCGCGCTTGCCCAACAACAGCACGCCCTATACGTCCACCATCGTGTTCCTGGTGCGCAAAGGAAATCCCAAGCACATCAAGGATTGGGACGACCTGATCAAGCCCGGCATCGGCGTGATCACGCCCAATCCCAAAACCTCCGGCGGCGCGCGCTGGAGTTACCTGGCCGCGTGGGGCTATGCGCTCAAGAAAAACAACGGCGACGAAACGAAGGCGCAGGAGTTCGTCAAGCGCGTCTACAAAAATGTTCCCGTGCTCGATTCCGGCGCGCGCGGCTCGACCACAACCTTCGTGCAGCGCGGCATCGGCGACGTGCTGCTCTCTTGGGAAAACGAAGCCTACCTGGCGCTCAACCAGCTCGGCAAAGATAAATTCGAAATCGTGACGCCCTCGATCAGCATCCTGGCCGAGCCCCCGGTCAGCATCGTCGACAAAGTAGCCGCCAAGCACGGCACCACCGAAGTCGCCAAAGCCTATCTGAAGTTCCTCTACACCGAAGAAGGCCAGGAAATCGGCGCGAAGAATTACTACCGTCCGCAATCCCCGCAGGCGCTGGCGAAGTATGCGAATCAGTTTCCCAAACTAAAGCTCTTCACCATCGACGACACTTTCGGCGGCTGGCAGAAGACCCAGAAGAAACATTTCGACGACGGCGGCGTGTTCGACAAAATCTACACGCCGGGAATTTAGTGCCGCCCACGCTCGAAGCAGAAATAACGAAGCCGGACCTGAAGCCCTCGAGCTTCAAACGGCAGAGCATCCTGCCTGGCTTTTGGCCGTCGTTCAGCTACACTGTCCTCTATCTGAGCCTGATCGTGCTCATCCCGCTGAGCGCCGTGTTTCTCAAATCGGCAACCTCCGGTTGGGCGCACTTCTGGCAATCCGTCCGCTCGCCCAGCGTGATGGCCGCCTATCGACTCAGCTTCGGAGCCTCCTTCATCGCCGGCCTCATCAGCGTTTTCGTCGGCTTCATAATCGCCTGGGTGCTGGTGCGCTATCACTTCCCCGGCAAAGCCCTCGCCGACGCATTGGTCGACCTTCCCTTTGCGCTGCCGACCGCAGTCGCCGGCATCGCACTCACCAGCCTCTACACCGAAAACGGCTGGCTGGGACGTTTCTTAGTCCCGCTCGGCATCAAAGTCGCCTTCACCCCGCTCGGCGTCATCGTCGCGCTCACCTTCATCGGACTCCCCTTCGTAGTCCGCAGCGTGCAGCCGGTCCTCGAAGACGCCGACCTGGAACTCGAAGAAGCCGCGTCGAGCCTCGGGGCCAATCGCTGGCAAATTTTCAGCCGCGTGATTTTCCCG
This sequence comes from Bryobacterales bacterium, assembly GCA_963752205.1. Taxonomy (GTDB): domain Bacteria; phylum Acidobacteriota; class Terriglobia; order Bryobacterales; family Bryobacteraceae; genus Palsa-187. The sequence continues at coordinate 12,441 of CAVVZG010000089.1, forward strand.
ATGGTCCGCCCCGCGCTCTTAACCGGCTTTGCGCTCGCGTTCGCGCGCGCCTTGGGTGAATACGGATCGGTCATCTTCATCGCCGGCAATCTGCCCATGAAAACCGAAATCGTGCCGCTGCTGATCGTCACCAAACTCGAACAATACGATTATTCCGGCGCCACGGCGATCGCAGTAGTGATGCTCGTAACATCGTTCCTCCTGCTGCTCTTCATCAACATGCTGCAGCGCCGTTCGCGCCGTTTTACGGAACCCGCATGACCAAACCGCATCTTAAAGACCCGCCACTGGTTCGCTGGACCCTAACCGCCCTCGCCTTGGCCGCGCTCGGTTTATTCATCGTACTGCCGCTCGCCGCCGTCTTCGTACAAGCCTTCGAAAAAGGTTGGCAAGTCTATCGCGACAACATCCTGCAGCCCGAAACCGTGTCCGCCATCGAGCTATCGCTGCTCGCCGTGGGAATCTCCGTGCCCATGAACACACTGTTCGGCCTCGCCGCCGCGTGGGCCATCACCAAATTCCAATTCACCGGCAAGAACGTGCTGACCACCCTGATCGACATCCCCTTCGGCGTTTCGCCCGTCATCTCCGGACTCGTCTTCGTCCTCGTCTTCGGCGCACAAGGCTGGTTCGGGCCGTGGCTGATGGAGCACGACATCCCCATCATCTTCGCCGTTCCCGGAATCATTCTAGCCACCACCTTCGTGACCTTCCCCTTCGTCGCCCGCGAATTGATCGCGCTGATGGAATCGCAAGGCACCGACGAAGAAGAAGCCGCCATGGTGCTGGGCGCCAACAGTTGGCAAATGTTTTTCCGCGTCACGCTGCCCAATATCAAATGGGGATTGCTCTACGGCGTGGTTCTCTGCACCGCCCGCGCGCTGGGCGAATTCGGCGCGGTGTCGGTAGTCTCCGGACACATCCGCGGCCAGACCAACACGCTGCCCCTGCACGTCGAAATTCTCTACAACGAATACAACTACGCCGGCGCCTTCGCGGTGGCGTCGCTGCTTGAGCGTGCTGGCCGTAATCACGCTGGCGCTTCAAGAAATTTCTGGAATGGAAAACCAGTCAGGAACAAGCATGAGCATCGAAGTCCAGCACGTTCGCAAAGTCTTCGGCACTCACGAAGCCTTGAAAGACGTCAGCCTGCGCATCGAAACCGGCGAGCTGATGGCCCTGCTCGGCCCCTCCGGCTCCGGCAAAACCACTTTGCTGCGCATCATCGCCGGCCTCGATCTGGCCGACAGCGGCACCGTGCACCTGCACGACGAAGACGCCACGCGATCCACCGCGCGCGACCGCCAGGTCGGCTTCGTGTTCCAGCACTACGCGCTCTTCCGCCACATGACCGTGTTCGAAAACATCGCCTTCGGCCTGCGCGTGCGCCCCAAAGCCACGCGCCCGACGGAGCGCGACATCCACGTCCGCGTGCTAGATCTGCTGGAACTGATCCAACTAGACTGGCTCGCCTACCGCTATCCCAGCCAGCTCTCCGGCGGCCAGCGCCAGCGCGTGGCGCTGGCCCGCGCGCTGGCCGTCGAACCCCGCGTGCTGTTGCTCGACGAACCCTTCGGCGCGCTCGACGCCAAAGTCCGCCGCGAACTGCGCCAATGGCTGCGCCGCCTGCACGACGACCTGCACATCGCCAGCGTCTTCGTCACCCACGATCAGGAAGAAGCGCTCGAAGTCGCCGACCGCGTCGCGATCTTGAGCGACGGCAAAATCGAGCAAGTAGGCACCCCCGACGAAGTCTACCGCCGCCCCGCCAACGCCTTCGTCAAAGAATTCCTACGCGACGTAAACCCGCGGCGGCTGGCGGTGGGGTGAGATCAGTCCGTCTTCGCTGGGGCGCGTCCTTTTCCAAGTTCGCGAATGGCCTGCGTGGCCGTCGATGTCTCGCCGCCGGGCGTGCAAGCTAATTGGGGAACTAGCATCGGTGTCCCCTCCGGCAGCACGTCGGTCCAGCCATACCAAAAGAATCCATTTTCGAGAATTATGTCCCTAGCTTTGCCTTGCCCAGCATAAACGAGATAGTTCTTTCCGACCTGGTATCCCCCGCCGCCCATACAATCTGCACGGGCATCGATTCCATAGAGCGTCACCCGTCGCCCGAGAGATCCCTTCCAATATTCGTTGACACGGAATGTGATGGCGTAGCGGTTTCGCACCTTCATCTCGACCCGCTGAGGAAGAGTTTCTCTCTGGAGCACTGTGCCACGGAAAACCACGGAAGTAGTACTCAAGTAGTCTTTTGCACTAGAGTTCACCGCAGTAACGCAGGTGCACGGGAGCACAGGCAATGCGCTGGCAAAAAGAAAACCCAAGCTCGCCAACGTTCGAGGAGGCCGCATGTTCAGGCTTCGACAGGTTCCCAACGCCGGGCGAACTCCCGCAACGCCGCCTCGTGTTGCGGCGCGCCAACCTCGGCAAACATACGAATGATAATTCCTAAAAGCCGGCTGAGTTCCGGCACTAATTCATTCTATATCGCTTCTAGATTCGCCAGTCCGGCGTAGCCACACGATCGCGCGTGATCTTCGCCACACTCTGCGTGCCGCAGTTCCCCATCACCAGCTTCAGCTCGCCCTGCATGATTTCAAGCACGCGATCCACGCCCGCTTGCCCGAACGCTCCCAAGCCCCACAGAAACGGACGCCCGATGCCGACTGCTGT
>CAVVZG010000090.1:0-18646 GCA_963752205.1 Bryobacterales bacterium
ACTAATGGGATTGATTTTACGCGATCCATCGTAGGTTAAGAAATAAAACAGCTTGTCCTTGATGATGGGCCCGCCCACGCTGCCGCCGAACTGCTGTTGCTGGTGTACCGGCTGCGTGTAGATGCCCTTGGACTTTTGATCGGGTCCAGAGCGTTCCAGGTGGGATAGCGCAGGAAGTAGAACAAATCGCCATGCAGCGCATTGCTGCCGGACTTGGTCACCGCGTTGACGATGCCGCCCGCCGCTTGCCCCAGCTCCGCGCTGTAGTTGCTCGACGTAACCTGGAATTCCTGAATGGAATCCATGCTGTAGATGTAGGGAATGGTGGTGCGGCCCTTCGTTTCCGAGAAGAACGCCTGGCTGTTACTGGTGCCGTCGACCGCGCTGTTGTTGTAAATTCCCGAAATTCCGCGATAAGACACCAAACCGCTGGAACCGTCGTTCGTGACGTTGGCTCCCAAGAGGGCGAAACTCTCCCAGCGCCGGCCGGCCAGCGGCAGGTTCTGTTGCTGGGTGAGATCGATCACCTCCGACATGTCCGTTTTTTGCGTGTCTACCACCGACGTCTCACCGGTCACCGTCACTGTTTCAGTGGTGCTCGCCAGCGGCAGCGGCACGTCAACCGTCAAGGTTTGTCCTACCTGCAGCGTCAGATTCTGCCGCAAAATCTTGCCAAAGCCCGCCTTGCTGGCGGTAATCTCGTAGCTTCCGGGCTGCATAAACGGCGCCACGTAAAGCCCCGCTCCGTTGGTCACCAAGGACAGCGTCGCCCCTGTGTTGGTGTTATGTACAGCCACCGCGGCCCCCGGCACCGCGCCGCCATTGGGATCGGTTACGGTTCCAGTAATGGTGCCGGCACCGAAGTTCTGCGCCACCAAGGCGCTGGAAAATAACAGCATTGCCGCGACTCCCAGCCACGCGGAAAACACCTGTCCTCTGATCATCATTTGTTTTTTCATAGAATTGGATCCGTCCTTTTATCGAACGTTTTCAAACCACGCCCAAGACCGACGTGTTCTTAGGACTGAACTGACACCCTACTAGACTTAATTCCTAAGGATAAGCAATTCGGCGATATGATGCAAATGAATTTTTGGTGCCAAAAGGGCCCCGTGTGACGCAAAAATGGGCTTCGGCACGTCAAGTGTGACACTCTATTAGTTCGGACCCTCATTCATGCCGGATACGTCCTTTTCCAAAGATAAAATGAAAGTCGTTCTGCTCGAAGGCGTGCACGCGAGCGCCGTCGGCGCCTTCCGTTCTGACGGCTATTCCAACATCGACCTGCACCAGAAAGCCTTGCCGGAACCGCAGTTGATAGAGGCCGCGCACGACGCCTACATCGTCGGTATCCGCTCCGCTACCCAGTTGACGCGCGGCGTGCTCGAAGCGTCGCGCCATCTCACCGCCATCGGCTGCTTCTGCATCGGCACCAACCAAGTGGATCTCGCGGCCGCGCAGGATCGCGGCATTCCGGTTTTCAACGCGCCGTTTTCAAACACGCGCAGCGTGGCCGAGCTGGTGCTGGCTGAAATCGTGCTTTTGATGCGCGGCATCCCCGGACGCAACGCCGCCGCCCATCGCGGCGAGTGGATCAAAACCGCCGCCGGTTCCCGCGAGGCGCGCGGCAAAACGCTGGGCATCGTCGGCTACGGCCACATCGGCACGCCAAGTCGGAGTGCTGGCTGAAGCCTTGGGCATGCAGGTCGTCTTCTACGACATCGAGATGAAACTGGCGCTCGGCAACGCCCGCGCCATGCCCACGCTCGAAGCCCTGCTCGGCGGCCTCCGACATCGTCACTCTGCATGTTCCCGAAACCGCCGAAACCACCAGCTTGATCGACGCCGCCGCCATCGCCCGCATGAAGCAGGGCGCCAGTCTCATCAACGCGTCGCGCGGACACGTCGTCGATATCGACGCCCTGGTGCGCGCTCTCGACTCCAAGCATCTGAGCGGCGCCGCCATCGATGTCTTCCCCAAGGAGCCCAAAAGCAACACCGACGCCTTCGTCTCCCCTCTGCGCGGCCGCGACAACGTGATCCTGACCCCGCACGTCGGCGGCAGCACGCAAGAGGCCCAGCATGACATCGGACTCGAAGTCTCCAGCAAGCTCCTCAAGTACAGCAATAACGGCTCAACCCTCGGAGCCGTCAACTTTCCCGAAGTGTCGCTGCCCGCCTATCCCGGCCAGCACCGCCTGCTGCATATTCACCGTAATCAGCCCGGCGTGCTGTCGGAAGTAAACAAAATCTTCTCCGAAAAACACATCAACATCACCGGCCAGTTCCTGCAGACCAATCCCAAGATCGGCTACGTGGTAATCGACATCGAAGCCCCCGACCGCGCCGTCTCCATGGCCCTGCGCAAACGCCTGGATCAAGTGCCCGGCACCATCCGCACCCGTATCCTCTATTGAAGCGGCTCTAATTCCGCCCCGTATGCGGCGCAATCACATGCACCATCCAATACGGAGTCGCCGTCAACGGGTCCGGCGCGAACCACCCCCCGCCCTCCGCGTTCAGAAACTCAAAGAAATATTGCAGATCCCAATTGCCCGTGATTTCGCGCCCAGGAATGATGAAAGTGAGTTCCGCCTTCGCCGCCTGCTCCATCACCTGCGTAGCCGCCGCCGGATCAGTCGGACGATAATGCAACCGCACCGCACTCACTGTCTTCGGTAGCGCAACGTGCAGCGTCAACGTCAACGGCTGCTCCGACGGGGCCGAAGCCGGAGGCATGTGGCTCCACGCATGGGGCCGGCCCCCTCACCGGCGCCCGCACGCTCGATGCCGGCCGCAACTGCCGCCGCCTGTCCGCGCGCCATCACCGCCAGTAATCGCAGATCCGGATCGGCTGTGTCCCCCACCTGCGCGGCCGCAGCGTCCAGTCGCTCCCCGATTTCAGGCGGCGTAAACTTCGCCGATCCACCGTGCAGCGCTTCCCCCGCCGCCGCCACATAATCCGACCCACCCAAATTCGACTGCTGCGCCGCCGCGATCCATAACCCAACCTCGCGCGCCGCCCGGAACTCCGGCTTGCTCTTCGGATCGTAGCTGAGCCGCCCCATCACTTCGTAGAAAACCGGATGTGCCTCCGCATTCGCCGCATCGATCGGCGGCGCCACTTCGAAACTCGGAGGCCAAGCCGCCGCCGGACGCAGCAGCGGCATTCCCTCAGCGAGCGCCGCTTGCAGAACCGCCGGCTCCGCGGTAGCGCCGTCCAAGTCCAGCGTGACCCGCCGCCCGGCCACCCGCAACGCCGAAAACACCGCCGCCTGCGCGCTCGCGTCTTCGAGCGCAACACCTCTGATCGACGGACAAACAATCAGCGCATGCGCCAGTTCCTCCGCCGTCGACGCCGCCGCCAATCCCCAGCGTGAAATCGATCCCATAATCCGCCGCCGTGCGCGACAAAAATTGCGGAAACCGTTCGGGCGCCTCGATGCGCGCGAACGCCACGTGTACCCGGTTAAAGCGATTCCGCGCCAGCATGCGGAAATACGAATTCCAAAATTCCTCGGAAGCCCGCTCCAGTTCCGGCGTCATCACAATCCGCACCCCGCGCAACGAAGCCGCCGGGTTCCCGGCGGTTTTCGTGAAGTGTCCCGAATCGCGAATCTGCTCGGCCGCTTCGAGCAGCCCGTACATCAGCCCGCGCAAATCCCCGCCCGTGATGTGCGCGCCGCCCATGCTGTAAGGCTCGATGCGAAAAGTATCGGGCGCATCCAGGCTCAGCTCCACCTGGTTTTTCCATTTGAGCTTGCGCTGCGCCATCGCCGCGTCCAGTTCCGCCTGCCCAAACTCCGCCGGACCCGCAGCCGCCAGCGTCGCGAACAACAGCAAGCTACTCAATAACCGCACTCCACCCCCTCCGCGACAAATCGAAATAGATCACCGCCCCGCCCGCCAGTCCGCAAGCCAGCAGCACGGCTCCCAATCCGGTCTCGTGCAGCAGCAGTTTGCCGGTCCCAAACAGGACACCATAAATCAGCACCAGCCCTGCCACCCAATCCATCGCGTTGCGTCCCAGATCGCTTACCGGCTTTACATCCGGCGCCAGCTTGGCAATCGGTTTCCATCCCGCGAGCGACGGCCGCGTGCGCCGGTAGAATGCCACCAGCACCTCGCGCGGCTCCGGAGGCGTGAGGAACGTCGCCGCCAGCCACACCACCGTTGTGATGCTCACCGTAATAATCATGATCCAGGCGAAGCTGCGCGGGTCATCCGAATCCATATGCAAAACCGCCTGCAATGTAATCGACGTGATGAATGCCGCGATCATCGCCGAGACCTCGCTCCACGCGTTGATACGCCACCAATACCAGCGCAGCAATAGGACGCTCCCCGTTCCCGCCCCGGTTACCAGCAGCATCTTCCACGCCCCCGCAATCGAATCCAGATAGAACGTGACCACCGCGGAAACAATCGTCAGCAGCACCGTCGCCACTTTAGACGCGCTCACATAATGGTGCGCCGAAGCGTGCGGTTTCAGAAAGCGCCGGTAGAAATCGTTCACCAGATAACTCGCGCCCCAATTCAATTGCGTGGCAATCGTCGACATATAAGCCGCCGCGAACGCCGCCACCATCAGTCCGCGCAGCGACGGCGGCAGATCCGCGATCATCACCCGAATGTATCCCGTCTCCGGATCTTTCAACCCCGGAAACAGAATCAGCGAAGCCAGCGCCACCAGAATCCACGGCCACGGCCGCACCGCGTAATGCGCCACGTTGAACCACAGCGTCGCCAGCAGCGAATTCTTCTCGTCCTTCGCGCAAAACATGCGCTGCGCAATGTAGCCGCCGCCCCCCGGCTCCGCCCCCGGATACCAGGTGGCCCACCAGTTCATCGAAATGTAAACGAAGAAAGTGATCATCGGCATCCACGCCGAATTCAGATCGGGCACGAAACTCAGCACCGACCCCTGCCCGCCGCGCGTAGCGTCCACCGCCGTAAGCTTGACCTTCATCGCATCGATCCCGCCGACCGCGTTCACCGCGTACACCGCCAGCACAATCACCATCCCCATCTTGATGACGAACTGAAACACGTCTGTAACCAGCACGCCCCACAACCCGGAAAGCGTCGAGATCGACGACGTCAGCGCGATCATCCCCAGCACAATCATCAGCGCCTGTAGTTTCGTGACGCCCAGAATCAGCGTGAGAATATCCACCATCGCCTTGTTCACCCAGCCGAGGATGATGCAGTTGATCGGAATCGCCAGATACAGCGCGCGAAACCCGCGCAGAAACGCGGCCGGCTTGCCCGCGTAGCGAATCTCGGAAAACTCAATGTCGGTCATCACCCCCGACCGCCGCCACAGCCGCGCGTAAAAGAACACGGTCAGCAGCCCGCTCGCCGCCATGTTCCACCACAGCCAGTTGCCCGCGATCCCGCCCTTCGCCACCATCCCCGTAACCGCCAACGGCGTATCGGCCGCGAACGTAGTAGCGACCATCGAAGTCCCCGCCAGCCACCAAGGAATGTTGCGCCCGGAGAGGAAAAACTCATCCACGCTCTTCCCCGCGCGGGATTTGTAGTACAACCCAATCGACAGGTTGAACAGAAAGTACAGCGCAACCACTGCCCAGTCAATGAAGGAAAGCTGCAAGCAGGCATTATAGCGGGCTTCACGGTCCCCGACGCGACCCGTGCCAGAAGTGAAGAATTTCGATCAAGTCGATCGTCGTCGTGAATGCGATAGTAAATCCCAATCGGGAAATGAGCCAGAATTCGAACGCCACTACGGTTTGCGATCATTCTCCCCAGACGGGGAAAATCCTGCAGCAATTCGACGTGATTCAACAACGCCCTGCCAAGGCGTTCGGCAGCCGCATCGTTGTCGGCGCGAACGTAGGAAAGCAGTTGCTCTAGATCGACTAGAGCGTCTTCCGTGAAGAGGACTTTGTATGCCACTCCTGCATCCGCCGTCTGACTTCCTCTAAAGGCACAACCCTGCCTTCGTCAGCGGCTTTGATCCCACGATCAATCGCAGCGAGAGTTTCTTCGTCCAACTCGATCTCTTCTTCCGTGGATGTGAACTGGTCCTCGAGTTTTACTTCATCCATACCTTCACCCTAGCGGCAATCGGCTACGGTTGCAACGGTCGGCAGCGGACAGTCCCAAGTCAGTCCATCACAGTAAATAGAACCACACCAACCACTTAGCACTTTGCCTTCGCGCCCATTACAGCGACTCTGCGCTAACTTGATCGCGTGAGAGCCCGTCCCACCCACCCGGGGCTAAGGGCCACGTGAGCGGAATTCTAGACCCTTTCGCAAAGCGTATCAACGGTGTGGTAGTAGCGGAGCACTGGAACTCCGTCCCGCGCGCGGTAGGTGGTCTCTTCTAGATCGCCGGGCATCCGAATGGGTGTCTCACGGGTTAATGCCGGCTTGAGGGGCCCCGACGGAAAAGTAGCAAGGAGGATGGAAGCGAAAACGGCACGGCACTCGTAAAAACCGATCTTGCTAGAGTAGTGTCTTGCGCCACGTTTTCAGCCGCACCATACCTCCGTTTACGCGCGTGCTCCTGGTCGAGAGCGGCTCGCGCGCCGTGTTCGATCGCCTGATCCCGCAATTCAATGACATCTATGGCGACGCCATGGAGCTCGACCTGGTCACCTGCCACGAAAACACGCCGCTCGGTTTTCGCGGCCGCGTGTATCGCGTGCAGGATTACATTGGCCCCAGCGCGCGCGGGCTCCTCTACCGCGAACTGTCCGCGCGCCAATACACCGTGCTCGGCATCCTCTGTTCGAATGAAGCCATCATGACGAAATGGAAGTGGATGCTGGCGGCCCGCCTGCCCGCGAAACTTTTCGTCGTCAACGAATTCGCCGGATTTCTTTTCGTCGACTATGGCCACTGGCCCAACATCCTGGAATTCCTGCGCGTCCGCCTGGGGCTCAGCGGTTCCGCCATCGCGCCCGCTCTCGGGCGTTTGCTATTATTCCCGTTTTCACTGGCGTTTCTGCTGCTTTTCGCGGCTGTAGTGCATACTAGACGAAGGATCAGACTCATATGAAAGCTGTTTTCATCGAACAACACGGCGACGCGAGCGCTCTCCACTACGGCGACTTCGCGAAGCCCGACCCCGCCGCCGGCCAGGTGCTGGTGAAGATCGCCGCGGCCGGCGTGAATTTTATCGACGTCTATCAGCGCGCCGGCCTCTATAAGATTCCGCTCCCCGCCGTGCTGGGCATGGAAGGCGCCGGAACCGTCGAAGCGCTGGGCGAAGGCGTCAGTGGATGGCGGCCCGGCGATCCCGTCGCCTGGGCTATGTCGCGCGGCAGCTACGCCGAATTCGCCGTGGTGCCCGCGCATTTGCTGGTGAAGGTTCCCGCGGGGCTCGATCTCCGCCAAGCCGCCGCCGCCATGCTGCAAGGCATGACCGCGCACTATCTCACGCATTCAACGTTCCCCATCGAGCCCGGCCACACCGCGCTGGTGCATGCCGCCGCCGGAGGCACCGGACGCCTGATCTCGCAGATGATCAAACTGCGCGGCGGACGCGTGATCGGCACCGCCGGCACTCGCGAAAAAGCCGAGGTCGCTCGCGCGGCCGGAGCCGGCGATGTGATTCTCTATCGCGAGCAGGATGTGGTAGCGGAAGTGAAACGCTTGACCGACGGCAAAGGTGTCGATGTGGTTTACGACGGCGTCGGCGAGGCTACTTTCATGCAGAGCATCGATTGCTCTGAAGCCGCGCGGCATGATGGCTTTGTTCGGACAGTCGAGCGGCCCCGTGAAGCCCGTCGATCCCTCGCTGTTGCAAAACAAAGGTTCGCTATTTCTCACGCGCCCAACGCTCGGCAACTACGCTTCGCCCGACGAAATCAAGTGGCGCTCCAGCGATGTGCTGGGTTGGATTCTCAACAAGAAACTGGACCTGTTGGTCGAGCGCGTCTACCCGTTAGCCGACGCCGCCCAAGCGCACACGGATCTTGAAAGCCGCAAGACCATGGGGAAACTGGTCCTCACGATCTGATGGTCACGATGGCTTGTGCTTCAGCCGATAGGCCTTGGCCCACCGGTCCCACGCCTTCCGCGGTTTTGAATTTCACGGAAACGCGTTCGAGCGGCAGCGCCAGCGCACGCGCCAAGGACTCGCGAATCGCCTCGCGATAATTTTTGAGCTTGGGTTTTTCCAGGATCACCGTGGTGTCGACGTTCACCAACGCGAATCCATTCTGACTCAGCAGGGCAACCGCATGTTCCAGAAATCGCGAGCTGGCCGCGCCTTTCCATTGCGGATCGGTATCCGGAAAATGCATGCCGATATCGCCCAGCGCGGCCGCGCCCAGCAGTGCGTCGGTGATGGCGTGCAATAAGATATCCGCGTCGGAGTGGCCGTCGAGTCCAAACTCGGAAGGGATGGTCACGCCTCCTAGAATCAGCGGACGGCCAGGCGCTATACGGTGGACGTCCCAGCCCAGTCCCGTGCGAAACTCGCTCACGAGGCGGTCTGCCGCTCGGCTTCTTCGGACAGAAAAAGCCGCGCCAGTTCCATATCGGTGGGCCGGGTGATCTTGATGTTGCGGTCGCTGCCCTGCACCACGCTCACTTCCACTTCTTCCAGGCGCTCCACCAGGCTCGATTCGTCGGTGCCCGTGAAAGCCGTCGCGGCGCGCGCTTTCAAACGCGCGCTTCAGCAGATCGAAGCGGAACACTTGCGGCGTCTGCGCCAGCACCAGATGCTCGCGCGGCAGCGTGGCGCGAATCTTGTTTTTGTGAACGCGCTTGACGGTATCGACGGGCACGATGCCGACGATGGCCGCGCCGGTATCGGCGGCTTCGGCGATCACTTGCTCCACCAGCTCGGAATCGATGAACGGCCGCACCGCGTCGTGCACCGCCACCAGCGTCGTATCGGGCGCGAGCGTCGCCAGCGCGTTTTCGACCGATTGCTGGCGGCTATCGCCGCCCTCGACAAAGCGCACCGGCTTAGGCAGATGCAACTGCTGGATCAGGCCGCGCGCCCAATCCAGATCCTCGCCGCGCAGGGCGACGACGATCTCGGTAACGGAGGGGCAGTGCGGCGAATTTGCGGATGGTGTGCATCAGAATCGGCGCGCCATCCAGCAGCATGAATTGCTTGCGGCTGGTGCCGGACTTTTCCCGGCCCATGCGCGTGCCCAGACCCGCGGCGGGGAGGATGACGGAGACTTTCATGGTCGTGTTTCGATTGTAACTGTTGGGACGCCTTACGATCCCGCTCCGGTTACCGAAATCTGTTCAGGGAGCGCACGATCTTTCGCCGGCCCGCCATTGTCTTTCGCCGCCACAACGTGGTGCGGAGCGCCATGCACCGCGTGCACGCGATCGTCGAAGCGGCCGAAGATCATTTTGCCGGCGGTGGTTTGCAGCACGCTGGTGACCGCGATATCGATGGTCTTCGAGATCATCTTGCGCGCGTTGTCCACCACCACCATGGTGCCGTCGTCCAGATACGCCACGCCCTGGTTGTATTCTTTGCCTTCTTTCAGAATGAACACGCGCATCAACTCGCCGGGCAGCACCACCGGCTTCAGCGCGTTCGCCAGCTCATTGATGTTCAGCACTTCGACGCCGTGCAGTTGCGCGACTTTATTCAGATTGAAATCGTTGGTGACGATCTTGCAGTCGTAGACCTTGGCCAGCTCAATCAGCTTCATGTCCACTTCGCGCACGTTCGGGAAATCGTCTTCGACGATCTGAATCGTCAACTGCGGCATTTTCTGAATGCGCTGCAGAACGTCCAGGCCGCGCCGGCCGCGGTTGCGCTTCATGGAATCGGAGGAATCGGCCACCAGTTGCAGTTCACGCAGCACGAACTGCGGAATCACCAGCGCGCCGTCGACGAAACCGGTTTCGACGATATCGGCGATGCGGCCGTCGATGATGACGCTGGTGTCCAGAATCTTGAAGGAGTGCTTGGACCCGGCCTCGCCGCCGAACAGTCCGCCCAGCGCCGCCAGATTCAGCATGTCGCCCTTGGCCGCGCCGACCACCAGGCCGCAGTACGTCATCCAGGCGAGCAGCGCCACTTCGACGAAAGGAATGGTGGTCCTGTTATTTGGCAACCGCGTGCTCCAGCACCAGCGAAATCAAGTAAGCGCCCAGAATTCCCAGAACGCTGCCGAACGCCGCGCCGATCAGCTTTTTCAAACTCACTTGGCGGATGCGGAATTCGAACAGCACCACGCCGCCGCCCACCACCGCTCCCACCGCCGCGGCTACCGGGCCGTTCAAATTAAAAGGATGCAGGAAAAACGCCGCGCTGGCGAGCACGGCGACAAAAAGAGTACGGATGATGAGCAGATCGATCACAAGAATTGGCCTCCCCCGTTCGGCCCCGAACCCCTCCAGATGCGGCGCCGGTTGGCTTTTCTTTAGGGAGATCAGTATAGCACCGAAAAGCAGGTGGGGCGGAGCTCCCGCTCCACTGCCGGCCTCCCGGCCGGTTTGGCAGTCATCACGGACACAGCTATAGTACGCGTGCTAGTCCGACCCGGAGGTCGAACGCGGACCGGAGGTCCGCTCCACTATCTACTATTAGAGGGCCTTGGCGAGTTCTTCGGCGAAGGCGCTCTGCGGACCGCCATTCATGCCTTGACGCCGCATTCCACCGCCGCCACCCGCCGGTTTCCTGGCGCGGCGCGGCGGACGATCGCCCATCGCACCTTGACCCTGCGGTCCGGCAGCCGGCGCGCCGCCCGAAGCCGACGGTCCCGCGTTCGGACGTCCACTGGGCGGTCCCGATCCCGGGCCACTCTGGCCTTTCGGCTTGGGGGGCTGGGCGGGATTCGCACGCAGCAAGCGATCCTCAAGGGGCGCCCGGTCGAAGCGGCGAATGATCGAGTTCATTTCCTCGGCATTCGGTGCGTCGATAAACGCGAAGCCCTTGGACTCCTGCGTTTCGGGATTGCGGATTACTTTAATTGCGTCCGCGACCAGGTTCTCGGCAGTGAGCCAGCCCTTGATATCGTCCGCGGTTACCCAAGCGGGCAAATTGCCCAGGAATACGGTAAAACTCATTCGGTGATTGTCTTCAACTCCGTTGGTGGGGGTTTGCTTCGAGGAGGTTATCCATGAAAGCAATCCTATGCTACCACAAACGTCAAGTGCACAAATAGCCCGGTTTGGCAAGTAGGCGCGAAAAAGCGATACTGGTTCCCATGAATCGACTTTCCATCGTGATCGGACTGGCTCTGCTGAGCGCCGCTGTGTCGCCGGCCGAGACCTCGCGCTCCGCCGACGAAGCCGCCATCAAAGCGCAGTTATACGGCTACGCCGCCGCCCGCACCGTGGGCGAAGGGCACGCGCAAGCGTTATTTTATACGGAGGATGGCGACGAATGGGGCTCCGCTGCGCGTGAGATGACCAAGGGCCGCGCGGCCATCGAGAAAACTTTGACCTCACCGCCCAACCCCAACCGCGTATTCAAGGTGGAGCCCATCAATTACAGTTTTCTGGGCGACGACGTCGCGTTGGTGGACGCCACTTATGGCGGCGTGGAGCCTGCCGGCCATGCGCTGTATGTGATGGTGAAGCGCGACGGCAAGTGGCTGATCCGCTCCGCGCGGATTATGCGTTTTCCACCACCGAAGTAGGGCGAAGTAACATTTCTATCGAGAGCGCACGCATGTCCGGGACCAGAACGTCGGGCGCGTGCAGCGCCAGTTCCGCGATTCCGATCAAGCCTGTACCGACCGCAACCGAGCGCACGCCGTTAGCCTTGGCCGCACGAATGTCGTTGGGATGATCGCCGATCAGCGCCACCGGACTCGTGCGATCGATCCACCCCTCGCGGCGCGCGTGTCGCAAGGCGATCCCTACTAAGTCCGCGCGATCATGAGCCATTTCGGCAAACGCTCCGAAGCGCAGGTAGCGGCGGAGCCCCGCGCGCTCCATCTTGGTCCAGCCAATGCGTGTGAGATTTCCGGTGACCAGCCCCGCCGGAATCCCACGCCGCGAGAGCTTATAGAGCAGCATCCGCGCGCCCGGGCAAACCTTACGGCGCAGATCCGGACAAGTGCGCAGGTAATAGCGCTGCGCATACTCGACGATCGCCGGCATATGCCGTCGTATGAGTGCAGCGGACGCGCCTTCGCGGAGCAGCATGGCCGTCAGGATGTCACGATCAAGCATCCCGGCAACGGGAACGCCTTCTGTAGTCGTTACGATGCCCGTGACTTTCTTCACAGCAGCGGCTAGAGCTTCGCGATGATGCGGCCCCGCGCGACGCAGCAGAGTGCCGTCGATATCGAAAAGGACCAGGGCTTTGAGTGACACTAGGTTGTCGGTGCGCTGGGGGAGAACCCAACCTTTCTGATTCGCTCGATTAACGCAGCCGGATTGAGGCACCAAAACACAATTTTGGACGGGCAGTCGGTGCGGTCGTGGACAATTCGAACGCCCCTTGCGAATAGGGGGGTTGATCCGTAGGCTTCCAGTGAGATTACATCGCGAGGCAGAAAATCGTAAGTGCCGAGCAAGCCAGATAGCCTCAAGCGCATCGCAGACGCAGTGAGTTTCGCAAAGGGCCATGTTGCATTAACTAAGCCGATTCGTACTCCACCCCTGGAACTGATTTCTACCATCACGGGATCAGTATAAAGTAACTGCACTTCCCCTCGGCTGCTAGAATAACGATGAATGCAAGTCCTGCAAGCTGGCCCGCATAAATTGCTGCTTCTCGAACTCGACCGGGAGTTCATCGAGAACATTGCGCGGCAGGCTGGGTTCGAATTTCGCTTCGAGGAAGAGTCGCGGCGGGTGCTGCTGGACTTGAACGCCGAGAGCCGGCAAGCTCCGCTGCTGCTGTTCGACGCGGCCGATCCGGCGAACTCGGGCTGGTTTTCGCGCTGCCAGTTTTATGTCGACGGCACCAGCGGGGCGGTGCTGCAGACTCCGATTCAACTCGCCAATCAGCGCGACCGCAGCGGGCGGGCGCTGCCGTATTCGGTGCGCCTGCAGATCAATAAAGAACTGCCGGCTTCGTTCCGGCTGCCCAACAAAGCTCCGGTGACCGAGCAGACCGTGTACTCGGTGCTCTTTAATTTCTTGAACGCGCTGCTGAATACCGGGGTCGGGGTGTGCGGCGGGCCGGTGGTGCAGGCGCTCGCCGGGCGCACGGAGCCGCAGGGGAATCGGAATTAAACATGGCCACGCTGGGATTTATTGAGTACGCGGACGCGCCTCCCGAAGTGAAGGCCGTCTACGACGACATCATGACCTCGCGGCAGACGGATTACATCAACAATTTCTGGAAAGCGCTGGCGCACGATCCGGCGACGCTGCGGCGGACCTGGGAATCGGTCAAGCAGATCATGGCGCCGGGCGCGCTCGATCCGCTGACGAAGGAGATGGTTTATCTGGCGGTCTCGACCAGCAATCAGTGCGGCTATTGCATCGCTTCGCACACCGCCGCCGCCCGCAAGGCGGGCATGTCGGATGCGCAGTTCGCGGAATTGATGGCCATCGTGGGCATGGCGAATGAGACCAATCGCCTGGTCACGGGCTATCAAGTGGAGATCGACGAGCGCTACCGCACCTGAATTTTCACAATGCCTAACGTTACTTATATCTCGTCCACCGGCGAGACCACTACAATCGATGTGCCCCTGGGCACCACTGTCATGGAGAACGCCATCAAGAACGGCATCGACGGCATCGTCGCCGAATGCGGCGGCGCCATGCTGTGCGCTACCTGCCACGTTTATGTCGACCCGGCGTTCGTCGATCTGCTCGATCCCATCGGCGACGAGCAGGAACGAAATGCTGGGCTCGACCGCGGCCGAGCGCAAGCCCAATAGCCGCCTGAGCTGCCAGATCCGTATGAAGCCGCAGCTCGCGGGGCTGATCGTGCGCATGCCGGACCGGCAGACCTAAGACTGCCATGCAACCCGGCGTGGTGATCGTCGGCGGTGGGCAGGCGGGGCTCGAAGCCGCCGCGGCTTTGCGCACGCTGGGGTACGACGGCACCGTCACGCTGATCTGCGAGGAAGCGCATGCGCCTTATCAGCGGCCTCCGCTGTCGAAGGATTTTCTCACCGGCAAGCAGGAAGCGGACAGCGTGTTTCTGCGCGCGCTGGCTTACTACGAGAAGCATCGCATCGATCTGATCCTGGGCGAGCGCGTTACCGAGATCAATCGCGGCGCGGCGGCTGGTGCATCTGGCCGGGGGCGGGACGGTTGCTTACGAGCAATTGATTCTAGCGGTGGGCGCGCGCAATCGGCTGTTGCCGGTGCCGGGCGCCGAGAACGTGCTGTATCTGCGGTCGCTCGATGAAGCCGTGACGCTGCGGCAGCGCTTGGCCGAAGCGCGGCACGGCGTGGTAGTGATCGGCGGGGGCTTCATCGGACTCGAAGTTGCGGCGGCGGCGCGCGACGCGGGGAAACCGGTGACGGTGATCGAGGCGGCTCCGCGGCTGATGGCGCGCGCGGTTTCCCCGCTGCTGTCGGATTTCTTTTTGGACGTGCATCGCGGACAGGGCGCGGAGGTGGTCTTAAACAGCGCAGTGGTGGAAGTGCGGGCGGACGCAGTGGTGGTCAGCGGCGGGCGGCGCATGGAAGCGGATCTGGTGGTTGCGGGGATCGGCGTGGTTCCGAATGTGGAAATGGCGCGCGACGCCGGCCTCGATGTGGACGACGGCATCACGGTCGACGAGTTTCTGCGCACGAGCGATCCGGATATCTTTGCGATCGGCGATTGCGCGCATCATCCCCGTGCTCGCTTGGAGTCCGTACAGAATGCTGTCGACCAAGCCAAGTGCGTGGCGCGCGCCATCATGGGGAATCCGGCGCCGTATCGCGATGTCCCCTGGTTCTGGACCGACCAGTTTGAGATTCGCTTCCAGATGGTGGGCTTGGCGGCGGGATACGATCGATCCGTGTTGCGCGGCAGCATCGATAATCGCAAATTCTCGGTGTTCTATTTCCAGCAGGGGCAGCTACTGGCCGTCGATTCGGTGAATCGCTTGGGCGATCACCTCGCCGCGCGGAAAATGCTGGCGGCGGGGACGGCGCTCACGCCCGAGCAGGCTGCGGACGAGGCCGTCGACTTAAAGAAACTTATAGCGCTCAATCAGTCCTAACAAGGGTTCGGCGTAGTCGACGAACGCGCTCGTGATATCGTTGCCCGCCGCGTTTCGCCATTCTGCGGGGAAGGGGCGTTCCGCCGATGCAACGGCAGCCAGCGGCGCCATTCCGCAGCGAATGGAGTAAAGGCTACCGGGGTCGCGTTCTAGCGTCATCATCACACCGGATTCACCAGAGACGGCCGCGCGCACGGCGGCTTCGCCCACCAAGCGGGCTTCGTCCCAATCGAGCTGAGAGAAATACGCGGCGCCGGAGCGCGCGAGCAATCCGGGCTTCTCACTGCGGGCGCGCAGGTTGAGTTTTTCGGTGACCAGCATAGCCAGGCGATGCGCTAGGTTCATGGCGAGAGGGCGTCCGGAGCTGGGGCGCACATCGGCGCCGAATGGCTGTCCATTTTCGTCGAGTTGTCCTTCGCAGACGGCCACGACGCAGCGGCCGAGGCGGCGGTAAACGCGGTCGACGTCGTCGAGCAACTGAGCGAGTGGCAGGCGCGTCTCGGGCAAATAAATCAGGTGCGGGGCGTCATCCGGATCGCGCCGCGCCAAGGCGGTGGCAGCCACCAGCCACCCCGTGTTGCGTCCCAGAACTTCGATGAATTCGACTTGGCCGGGCAAGGCGCGGTTGTCGGCTGCGATGTCGCGCGCGGCGCAGGCGAAGAAGCGCGCGGCGGTGGCGTAGCCGGGGGTGTGGTCGGTGTGCGTCAGATCGTTGTCAATGGTTTTGGGAATGCCGATCACTTGGACGCCGCTGCCTACAGCGATGCGCGCGGCGGCGCCCATGCTGCCGTTGCCTCCGGTGTAGAACAGATATTCGACGCCGCGCGAGCGCAGTACTGGGAGAATCGCAGCCAAGGTTTCTTCGTCGACGTAGCGGCGCGAGGTTCCCAGCGCCGATGACGGCGAGAGCGCGATGGCTGCGAGCCGGTTTTGATCCAGGGCCAGGAGATCGACGAAGTCCTGCTTGAGAACGCCGTCGATTCCGAAGCGGGCTCCCAGCAGTTGCGTGATGCGTGGATGACGGCGCGCTTCCTCCACCACACCGAGCAGGCTGGCGTTGACGACGGGTGACGGGCCGCCACTGTGCAGGACCATTCCTGCGCTCATACCTTCATGCTAGCGTGTGAATATGAAGTTCGCCGCCGCGTTGCTTGTTTTTGGTTTTAGCGCGGGAGCCGCGGAGATTCCCAAGGGCACGCACGTGCTGCTGCGCATGATGAATTCAGTCAGCACGCGTACGGCGGCGGAAGGCAATCAGGTGTATTTGCAAACCGCTACTCCGGTGGCAGTCAACAACCAGATTGTGATTCCACCCGGTACGTATGTGCAGGGTTCGGTCTCGCATTCCAAGCGCAGCGGGCGCGTAAAGGGACGCGCGGAACTGGGCATTCGGTTAGAGACCATGACCTTCGCCAGCGGCAAGATGATGAAGATTTCACCGCGCTTGAGCGAGGTCGACTCGGGCGAGAGCGGGCAGAAGGTGGACGACTCGGAAAGTCAGGTGAAGGCGGCGGGCACGCGCGAGAAAGACGCGGGACAGGTGGCCATTCTCGCGGGCACAGGCGCGGCGATCGGCGGGTTAGCGGACCGCAGTTTCAAGGGCGCGGGCATCGGCGCGGGCGTGGGCACGGCGGTGGGGCTGGCGAGAGTGTTGCTGACGCGCGGAAACGAAGTGGAATTGCGTCAGGGGACAACGCTGGATGTGGTGTTCGATCGCGACGTGGTAATCGAGTAGCGCGTCAGCCGCCGCTTTTGCGCGTCAGCCTCCGCTTTTGGGCGACCGGCGGCCGCCATTTTCGCCGGGCAGAATCACGCGGCTGCCGGGAGCCAAGCGCAACTGGCCTTGCGTGACGATGGTGTCGCCTTCAGAGAGCCCTTTGTCGACTACCAGTTCGGTCTCGCGGCGCAGCCCGATGGTGATGGGACGCACTTCGGCGACGCGATCGGCATTGATCAGGTAAACGTAGTTGCCGTCCTGCCCGGTCTGCATGGCTTGGTTCGGGATCACCAGCGCGTTCGACTGCGTGGACATCTTCAAAGTGACGTTGGCGTATTCGCCGGGCCACAGTTTGCGATTGGCGTTGGGGAAAGTGCCTTTCAGCTTGATGGTCCCAGTGGTGGTGTCGACGTTGTTATCGATGAACGTGAGCAGGCCGTGCTCGGGAGTGGCCAGATCGTCTTGGCCGGCGGCTTCGACAGGAAGACGCGTGCCCGCCATGTAGCGCTGAATTTCGGCGAGGCGATTTTCGGGCACCGAGAAAGTGACGTAAATGGGCTGCACTTGCGCGATGGACAACACTTCCGTCTGATTCGCCGTCACGATGTTGCCGGCTTTCACGGTAACGTTGCCGGCGCGGCCGTCGAGCGTCGCGTAGATGGTGGTGAAGCTCAACTGCAGTTTGATCTGCGCCAGGTTCGCGGCGTCGGATTGAATCTGCGCTTGCGCGCTTTCGATGGCGGCTTTATCGGCCAGCACGAGTTGCGTGAGCGCGTCGGCGCTGGAAGCGAAGCGGTCGCGGTCATCGCGCGACACGACTCCCTGTGCGAACAAGGCGACGTAACGTTCGGCTGCTTCGCGCGCGTATTTTTCGTTGGCGACGTCGCGCGCCAGATTCGCTTGTGCTTGGCCTAGCTGCGCGCGATCGCGGGAGAGCGTGGCCTCACCCTGCGCGACTTGCGCTTCAAACGGACGCGGGTCGATTTGAAATAACTTCTGGTCCTTCGCCACGTACTGGCCGTCTTGAATGAAAACTTCCTGGATCTGTCCGCTGACTTGCGGGCGCACGGAAACCGTGGAAAGCGGTCTCTCATTTACAATCGCAGGGGATGCTGATGTGGTAAACGAACGGGCTCGGATTTTCATGCTTACCATGGGTCGTGAGATGGGGAAGGAGGCGCCAAATGGCACTACCCTCGTGTGCATTGAGAGACGTGACGAGCCGCAACGCACGATGAAAACATGGAACCGCAGGACAATAAAAGAACTCCCTTGGAATAAAAGATAATATGACTGACAAAGAACAACCCGGCCGGGAGCGGCATCGCCGCCGAATCCGTCCAGGAGACGCTTGAGGCATCGAAGAACGCCGGCCAAAAAGGCGCGTCCCAGTTTTTCACACCCCTGGAATTTGGAAAGCTCTGCGCGAAGCCGTTGCCGCGTTGGCGCTCGCATATCATCGACCTCCAGGCGGGCAACGGACAACTGCTTGTCGCCTGCGCCAATAATGACACGGCGCACCTTTTGGCGAACGACATCGAGCCCTGCCGCACCATCTCCCATACGATGCCCGCCTCCACGGTGCGGATCGCTGGCGATTGTTGCAAGGTCTATGGTGTTTTGAAGGAGGTATCATTCCAAGGGGACATCTTCTGCTTAAATCCCCCGTTTGACACACATTGGTATCGCGCCAACCTTGACCGACTAAACGAGTGCGAACTGGATACCGTGCGCCGGGCCTATATGGCGCGCGACCCACGCCTGTCAGAGGATGTGATCGATAGCACGGTGGCCACGATAATGATGGCCCTGGACCTGATGACCGACCGTGGCGAGGGTTTCATTAT
>CAVVZG010000091.1:0-14462 GCA_963752205.1 Bryobacterales bacterium
TAACGCACGTAGTCTTTTTGCGATTGACTTTCTCGGACGCGGGTTCAACTCCCGCCGCCTCCACCAATTTTTATATATCTTAGAACAAAATATTTAACATCAAATCCCAGTGCTAGATGCGCTTGCGGTAGTCTCTGGAGCTTTCGACAACTCACCCGAAACCGCGATAGCTTGGACGATTTCAGTTCGACGTCGGTGGGATCGCGACGCTAGTGGGCTGGTATAGCATCGAGGCCGGTGCCGGTCCACCGTCCCCGGAGTAGCCCGCCGTGCCGTTGCCGGCAAACGTAGTGATTGTACCGGAAGAATCGACTTTGCGTACGCGGTTATTGACGTAATCGGCAATGTAGAGATTGCCCAGCGTATCCACAGCCACCCCCGTAGGGTAATTGAGTGCGGCTGCGACAGCGGGTCCGCCGTCGCCGAGGTAACTACTGGTACCATTGCCCGCTACCGTCGTGATGTTGCCAAGCGTGTCAATCTTGCGGATGCGCTGATTGCCATAATCCGCGATATAGAGATTGCCGGAAATGTCGACCGCGACGCTGGTCGGGTAATTAAGCTGGGCAGCGACAGCCGGGCCGCCATCGCCGAAGAAGCTGGCGGTGCCATTACCAGCGACAGTAGTGATGGTGCCTGAAGAATTCACTTTGCGGACGCGGTTGTTTTGGTTATCGGCGATGTAGAGATTACCGGAACCATCTAACGCGATGGCGGTTGGGTAATAAAGTTGGGCGCTGGTGGCGGGTCCGCTGTCGCCGGCGGCGCCGACAGTGCCGTTACCGGCGATCGTCGTGATTACACCGGAGGTGTCAACCTTACGGATGCGGTTATTATATTCATCCGCGATGTAGAGATTCCCCGCGGCATCGAGTGCGACGCCGGCCGGATAGTCGAGCCCGGCGGCGACAGCGGCACCGCCATCGCCGCTGAAGACAGCTGATCCGTTGCCCGCCACCGTAGTGATCGTGCCCGAAGTGTCGACCTTGCGGACGCGGTTGTTTTGGGTATCCGCGATGTACAGATTCCCCAGCGCGTCCACCGCCACCCCCACGGGCTGACGCAGTTGGGCGCCGGTTGCGGTCCCGCTGTCCCCGGCATAGCCGGGCGTTCCGTTGCCAGCGACAGTGCTAATGGTGCCGGAGGCATTGACCATGCGGATGCGGTTATTCTGGTTATCCGTGATGTAGACGTTTTTTGGAGGCGCAGGCTTGATTGTCAACGTCCCATTAGGCCCGTAGCTAATGGGTAAATAATTTGGCGATGCCGCGCCTATGCAGACAATCGTGGTGTAGGTTCCGGGATTCGCGGTGAGCGGCGTCGTGGTATTGCAGGTGGGCGGCGTGGCAATCGTTGTGTCGCCATTCACCAGCCCTGAGTAGGTAAATGTGAAGACCGGATTCGGAGCGCCAAAAAACCGGTTGGCGTCGGCGGGATTGATGGTCAACGGTACCGGAGTAACGGTCAATGTTCCCGGCACATAATTAAAGGCGTAGTTTAGTGCGGCCGCCCCCGAACAGCCTGTCGGATATCCTCCCACGGGGCTGCTGGCAGTGGCCGAAGTTACGCAAACCGGCGCGGCCGTGAGCACAGCCGCCGTGTCGGTGTTGGCGAACCCGCTGTATCCTGCTGCGATGGCCGGCAGAGGCGCGCCGTAGGGCTTGCTGGGGCTGCTGGCGGTGATGGTGAGGATCGCCTTCACTACCGCCAACCCGCCCGCCGTCGTCTTATTCACAACGATGTAGTTGGTTGCCAGGCCGCTAGTGAACTGGAAATTCGACGTGATGTCATAGGTTCCGAACGCGGCCGCTGCCGCAGCGCCCGCGCTGGCATATCCCGGCGTCCCGTTGTCGGAGCCTTGCAGCCCGATCACCGTTCCCGTGAACAGGGTGAACACCTGGCCATAAATCTTGTTTTTGCCGCCGTCCGGCGTGACGGTTAGCGTGGCTGGCGTAATGGTGCCCGGCTTGAACGTCACGAATGTCACTTTGTAGTTGCCGCCGCCGTTTTGGTCATTGACGGTTCCTGCGGGTGTCATCACGTGCGCATTGCCCACATTCGGGTTGTCGTAGGTTTCCGTCCACGTCACAGTATCGGTGTAGACCAAGTTCCCGGAGGTTATGGTCGGGGTCGCGGGTGAATTAGTAGTCGCGTTATAAACCCGGTTGCTGGTAACCGCGGTCACTGTGATCGGCCGCTGATTGATGGTCATCGTACCCGGGGTGAAAGTCAGATAGTTGGCGTTATAAGTGACACCATCGGTCGGCGACGTTGTAGCCGGTCCGGAGCAGATAATCGTGTAGGTCCCGGCGTTTCTCGGAGTCCCCGGATAAGCGCACGTCACGCCACTCAGAGACCCAGCCACATCGCCATAGACCTTGAAGGTCAGCGGGGTTGGATTCGCGCTGCCGTAAACCACCGATGGCATGCTGTTGGCGATGACGAACAGATGTGTCACTTCGCTGGTCGCTGTATTGGTCGCCGCGCTCTCGGCCACCGAAGTCCCCGCCGCTACCAAGGCAGTCACATAGTATGTGTAGGTAGTGTTATAGCAAGTTGCGGACGCGGGACACGTCGCAGCCGCGTGAACCTGATCGTTCACGGCATCCTTATAGGAAGGTGCCGGCGTGCCTCCGGACACATTGGAGTACAAGGGCGATCCCGCCGGTTTGCAGGAGGTGGCCGGGGAGATCACGGCACAACGGTAAATGTTGTAGCCCGTGACGTTCCCCGTGCCGGGAGGTGCCCATTGAAGGAGCACATCACCCACTTCATTGGTGGCTGCCAGCCCACACTGCGGCGCCGGACAACCGGGAGTCGGGGACGGAGGAGGATCGGGGCTGCTCAGAACATGCGTGTCATAGTCTTCGTCGCCTAAATCGGCGGCGCCCAGATCGGCCGCGCCTAAATCGGCCGCACCTAAATCGGCCGCACCCAAATCCGCAGCGCCGAGATCGGCGGCACCCAGGTCTGCCGCGCCCAAGTCCGCGGCGCCCAGATCGGCCGCGCCTAAATCCGCGGCACCCAGATCGGCCGCACCCAAATCGGCGGCGCCGAGATGGATATCCGCGGACAGTCCATTTACATTCGGCCGGGAACTGATTTGTTGCAGGTTCAGACTGCTCCAGTCGGGTTGATCATAAAACGTTTCCGGCACAATGCCGTTGAAATTCAGGTCGAACTGAAAGTTTAGGTAGGGCTTCGAGAGCGTCCCATTGCTCCAGTCGGGAGGAGCTGAAACGACAAGGCCCTCGGAGCGTATGGCCAACGCTCCATCAGTAATCGGTGTGCCGTCGCAATGTACTTGAGCTGCCTGGCCGGGGGTGCTTCCCGGTCCCAGCGGGCCAAAATACCTCACCCGGTAATTCAGGACACCAATATACTGCGGAGACGAAAGCGCCCCTTCGCTCAACGCCTGCTCGCGAGCGTTGGAATAATCGATATGCTCGATACCCGCCGCATCCGTCAGGCCTCGCGTCTGGTAGAGGTAGTTCATTACGCTCGGATAGTTCGGTATGCAGTTGGGAGTGCGCAGTAGTCCGGCGTGCGAGAGGTCCAGATTATGGCCCAATTCATGCATAAGGGTACCGGCCTGCACCAACGGACTTCCCACTTGGTCGTTTGCCGGGATGTCCGAGCGCCACAAACCGAGTGTGATCATTAGGTCTCCGCCCGGGCGATCAGCCACGCCCGAGATACTCTTCGGATCTTTGGTCAGGGGCTTACCGCTGGAATCGAACGGCCCAGCCACTGCATGGCTCCACAGTGAATAATGGAAAATATCTTTCCGGTTGTGATCGAAATGCTGAGGAATGTTCAACACCGGATAGCCATTCTTCACGGCCAGAAACGTCCGCTTATAGCTGAGTACGGCGTAGGGCTCGACGTAGGTGCAGTTGGCCGCTGGGGTCACGGCGTTGGGGCATAGCAACGACGCCTCATCGACGTCCGATCCTCCCTGGGCTAACACTTTGCCGCTCGAGTCCTTGTAGGGAACGATACAGGGTTGGCCTTGATAGTTGTTCCCCACGTCAAAGTGCACAGCAATGCTGTGCGAGGTCGAAAACGCCGAGCAAACTAATGCCAACGCCTGCGCATTGGGCATGTGGCGATGGAAACCATGTCCGTCTGTGCCGCCCGTTCCATCCCCAGTGCCATGAGTCCAATCGATTTGGACGAAGATGTCTGGCTGATTCACCTTGGCACCCATCGCCGGCAGATTCACGCACGAGTCGGCCGGGTAATCCAGGCACCCGCCGAAAGTCGCGGGCGTGGTGGCCGTGCCGGGATTCAGATGCATTCCTTTGGATTCCCATACATCCAGGAGGCCATCGTGGTCCGTATCCACGACTGCCATGCTGGTCACGATGGCGGCCCAAGTCAGACACGCGTTGCTGCTGAGCGTGTCCACGGTAGTTGTAAAGGAGGAATCACTCCAGTTCAGAGTGACGGGGAACGACGGACTGTCCCAGCGCACTCCGGCGGTTCCCGTAAAGGGCTGCTGCGTGATCAGAGTTTGATTGGCGCGTAAGTTGGCCTTGAAACTGGGTTGGCCGTTCGCCACAATTTGGGTCATCGTAGCGGTTCCGCCCATGGCCTGATAAAACCCGCCGACCGTCTGTGTCATCGCGGCGGAGCCTGGGGTAACCGTGTCAGCCCCATCATACAATACCACCGCCTTGAGCGGCACGATTTGCGGATTGCCCGGTACCACTATCCGGTAGACGATAACTAATGTCGCGCCATTGGTAAGCAATACACTGCCCGTCCCAACGCCACTTCCCTGATCGGGCAATTGGACCGTATGCGCCCCGTTCGCCAGACGGACGCTATTGACCGTGTCAATCTTGAGGTAGCGGAGAACGTCGGCGCGGTACACGCGCCCGAACACCTTCGGGGACCCGCCGTTTTCCGAGTTCCAGCACGAAGAGTTGCCGGCGTTTCCGAGATTTTTGCCGACAATAGCCTGGCCGTCGAAGAACCCATTGCTCGCCGCAGGAGCAGCCGCGCTCTCCTCGGTTTCCCAGTAGAGAAACGCCGCAACAATGTCCGAAGGCACCGTATACGAACCCGAGCACTGGGAGAAGGAACCAGTAGGTCCGACGCCTTTACTGCAGGGCACGCCGGCTATATTGATGGTGCCGGTAGCCAAGCCATTTACGCCCGTGCCTCGCAGACCCACTGCAGCAGAGACGTAATCGCCAGTTACAAAGTAGTTCTTGAAATATGTCAGCGCATCACTCGCACTTGCTAGAGGAGCAAGGATCACGAACGGCATTGCCCATACGGCTGCCGCCAGAATCCTCGTCACCCAAGCGGAACCGCGGCTAGTCTCTCCGACGCCGGCGCGCTTCATTGGAATTATTTTAGAGTAGTGGAAGAAAGAACATGAGTCAAGATCAGCTGGCGAGAGCGAGAGCCGTTACTCCCAGTACGCTGCTCAACCGCCCACACGCCGGCGGACCTCGACCAGCAACGGATCCTCGCCGGCTGTGCCGCGTATGCTCAAATACTTTTGGTACGATTCGCGGAAGCCTGAACTCTTCATGCCTTCGCGAGCGCGCCCCTGATAATAGTAAACCGCCGGAAAGTATCCGTAGGTCGGCACCTCGTCCAGGAATAGCGCCAAGGATTCCCCCCGCCGTTTTATGCAACGGTCGAATTCGGAATCGGCTTCGGTGTAGGCCCCGCTTTCCAGATAAGCCCGGCCCAAATCGAAGTGGCCGATCCAGGTATCCAGCAGACCATTCGCCTCCGTAAAAAGCTTGAGTGCCGCCTTGCTGCTGCCGGCGCTCAACTCCGTCTCGCCTTCAATCAATTTGCCGTAGGCCTGCGGTTCTGCTTGTATCTCAGAAGACAAGTCCATCGCCAATTGGTGCGCTTTGGCAGGTTCGCCTAAAGCCGCAAAGACCCGACCGGCGATGAACCTGGTTTTGACCGCCTTGCTAAGATCCAAGGCTTGTTTGACAGCTTCCAGTGCGGCGCCCTTCTGCCCACGCAACATCTGCGTATAGGCAATCGCGCAGAGCTTGTCGGCCGCCGCGGCCGGATTATGATTTTGAATATCGGTGGCCGCCCACTTCTCCAAAATCTTCACCGCCTCCGCAAGACGCCCTTCGTAAATCGCAACATCGGCCAGTCCGGCTGCTGCATCAGAAGGATACTTCTCTTCCAATTTCCCGTATGTCTTTAACGCCTCGGTCAATTGTTCCTGGCCCAAAGCGGCGAAAGCTGCAGCCTTGAATCCGTACGAATAATTTGGACTTAATTGAAGAGTCTCGGCTGCTTCTTTCGTGGCAGTCTGGAAATCTCCCGCGTAGGCCGAATAGAGTGAAAGATTGACGCGGTAGGTCGCGCGCTTGGGAAGAATCGCGACTGCCCGCCGCACGGCATCTAAGGCCTTAGGAAGGTTCCGCAGCCGCATCTGGCAGTCGGCCATGTTATTGTAAGCGCCCGTGTCGGAAGGATATTGTGCGAGCAGCGTACCGTATTCGTCCACGCACTTTTGGGTGTCGCCAATGATGTAATACAGAAACCCGCGCGTGCGAAAGCGCTCGCGCTCGGTCATATGGTCGATGTGACTCAGCGCCAATCGGATGTACTTCTCAGCGTCCTGCTGTTGAGAAAGATTGTGTGCGGCGGCCGACATGCCAGCGTAAGCCAGGCCAAAGTTTCCGTCCAGATCGGTAGCATTTGAGAAGTGCTTCAGTGCTTCCTCCGGTTTGCCGTTGGACAACGCATCGAGTGCGTCCGCGTATTCGTGCACCGCTTCCACCGATACAGCACTGAGCGTCTCCATCGAGAATCTTTGGGCCGAATCCGAAGTAGAATCGCCCAGCGCCTTGCGCACGGTTGTACCCAGCTTGGTAACGGCGAACAGAACTTGATCCTTGCCGGCCGCCAGTTCATCGGCATTCGCGATCACTTTTCCCGAAATCGCCTGCACCGCCCTTAGAGAAACATCGTAAGCCGTTCCACGCCGTTCTAGAGACCCCGAAACGACGACGTTTAGTCCCTGGCCAACGGCCACCCTTTGCGCTTGCGCCGCGTCCAACGTAGTTGGATTCGTCGCCAAGCCGATATCCCGCATCTTTGTCCGGTCGTAGGCGTTAATGAATTTAGCTCCCTCCAGAGCCAATTTCAGGGTTGACTCCAGCGTGCCAGTGAAGACCGCTTCTCCTGTGTGGTTGCTGAAATCCGCGATCACCACAGTCATGGGCGCAACGGGTCCAGCCGGCTTATTCCAATAAAACTGTTCGATTCCGTAAACTGCTCCGCCCACCACCGCTATCGCTGCCAGCGAAAGCGAGACCCATTTCCAACTATGCGATTTCTCCATGACTCGCATGGAGGGAGTGACGATGGCGTGGCCTTCGGGCGACAATCCGATCCGGCGTTCGGCAAGAGCCGCCGCCGACATGGGAGCCGTTAGAATTCCGACCTCGGTGCGAAAACTCGCCGGGTCGCCCAGCCAGCCTTCCAGGTCGCGAATGATTTCTGCCGCCGTCTGGTAGCGCTCCTCCCGGTCGACCGCCAGGCACTTGATCACGATGTCGCTCAGAGCTTGCGGAATCTGCTGATCCAATTCCACGGGAGCCTTCGGGCTCTCCTGAACTCGCTTCAACAGCAACCCGACGGCGGTCTCGGCTACGTAGGGCGCCCTGCCCGTGAGCATTTCATAAAAGATGACACCGAACGAAAACAGATCCGAGCGAGTATCCAGTTTCTCGCCCTTGGCCTGTTCCGGGGACATGAAAGCCGGCGTTCCAATGAGCGCACCGGTATGAGTAAGGCCGGTATCCTCCATCGACCGCGCGATGCCAAAGTCCATCACCAGTACCCGGCCGCTGCGGTCGACCATGATGTTCTGAGGCTTCAAGTCCCGGTGTACGACACCCTGCTCGTGCGCCGCTTCGAGCGCCCTGCAGATTTCCCGGGCGATTTTAACTTTTCTATCAAGAGGAATTAACTCGCCGCTCCTCAGTAGGGAGTACAGGTCATGGCCATCGACGTACTCCATAGTGATGAAGCGAACACCATCGCGTTGCCCCAGGTCAAAAATGCGAATGACATTTTTATGAGTGATCTGACGGGCCAGTACCAGTTCCTGTTTGAATCGGGCAAGGATTTCAGGCCGGTTGGCATACTCTGGGCGGATCACCTTGAGCGCGACTACGCGGTCGACCTCGAGGTCGTTGGCTTTGTAGACCGCGCCCATGCCGCCTTCACCCAGCATTTTCAGGATTTCATAACGCCCCCCGAGCACGGTTCCAGGAGCGAGCGAGTCCCCAACGCCGGAAGGGGTGTAGGAGCCGCTAGTGCCCGTGACTTGGGTGACTGTGGCTTGCCCCGCGTCGGCGGTTGATGTTCCTATCGTCGCGTCCCCATCCAAATACGCATTACAATTTGCGCACCGAGTGGAGCCAGGAGGGTTCTGCGATTTGCAAGACGAGCACTGCATTTTGAATCTGGTTCCTAAGACCAATCTCGGTTAGACTCAACCGGATCTCCGGTTCGGCCTTCCCGCATAACACGATTGTATGCGCAACCAGGAATTCATTATAACGAGTTGGGGAGGAGCGCCTCTCCTTCGCACAGCTCGCGATGTTCCGGCCGTTGAGAGATTTGGATTCAGAAGTCACCCCTTGTCAGTATTCGGCGATCCGCTTGAGAGGGCGAGATCACCTTTAACGAGGGGGTCTCGCTGGAGGCGTTCGATCGCGATCTGTTCAAATTCTCGTCCATCATTTTCCCATACAACTCTTCGGCTCGTATACTCTTGCCAAAGCTTCACGATCACCTCGACAACCCTTGGATCGAGCTCAGGTAGCCGGGCATTCCCGCGCGTCAGGGCTGGATTTTGGTCACCGTTAGTTGGCCCGTTGGAGATAACGTGACTTGTTGGTCCCCTTCGAGAAACACGAAGAGCGAATGGAATCCGGCTTCGAGGCTGATATTTACTGCCTTCGCGCTTGTGACGCGTGCCCAAGCAAACGGCAACGCGGTGGTTCCGGCCAATGAATTGTCGATCATGAGGCGGAGCTTGTTCCCTGCTCCGGACGATCTTCCGCGCAGGACGAACGAATAGGTTCCGGCGGCGGGCGCGCGAAGAAGAAACATGGCGCTTGGCTCGGGTCCCGGCCTAGCCGGCACTCCGGGGGAGGGGGCGCTTTCTGCGATTTCGACGCTTTTCCCGGTAAGCGACGGCAGCAACCATCCTGCGCTCGGAGGTCCCAGGGGAGCTTCCATGGTGGCCACATGGCCCAGCCACTTTCCAGTTTTTAAGTTGGTCAAGTCCTCGGTCTGCCCGAACATTCCCCAAAAACTATAGCGGTTCGATTGCGAAAAGGCGACGTAGGTCTCGCCACCGCTGGAGAACCAGTTGTCGATCAAGTCGTGCAGAATGACGTCTTTCATCCCAGGATCGCGAGCTGCCGCGAATTTGTTCGGCAGGCTGGGGTCGGGAACCGCTGGATTCTTTTTGGCGTCGTCTGGGGCCGTCTCCTCCGGACCGCCCTCATACGCCAAAGAGTGCAAGCGAAAATAAGTGGCGAGCATCCGGCTGAAAACGTAGCCCGGCCGGTTCTTGTCGCTGGCGGCCCTTTCCCCCTCGAGAATTTTCTGTGGGGAGGAGGAATCGGCGCTGGTGTAATAGCCTTGCTGGGCGATGCCGTACAGCACCCGATCCGGCGGTCCATAGTTCACCGCGACGTAGCGCAGAATGTCAAAATCACTCGCTGTCTTGTGGTTCGCCAGGACCGGCCGGATGCGCTCCGGACTGTCTGAAAAAACTTTTCTAAATTGACGGCCGATCTCAACCGTTCGCTTGGCCATGCGGCGAAATCGCCATTGCTCGGGCCTGCCCGCCGCGCCATCGTAGTTCAGGTTGCTGGCGCCGGCTTTCACTTCATCCCGGGCCGCTTCAAAGTTCCATTTGCCCTGGGGAAATCTGTCGTGCCACAGCTCGTTGCTGTATTCGACATAGAGATTAATGTCCGGCGGGATACCCGCGTGACCAGTGGCGGCGTTACCGTTCTTGAACAGGCTGGCCAACTGATCGACGTACTCGCCGGAGGCATTCACGGGGACGTTGATCCAGAGGTCTTTGCGCGTGAGTTGCGCCAAGACGACCAGATCTTCCCAGGAAAGCACTCCGTGCACACCGGCGGATGCCTGCCCTAAGAGCGGCCCCGTCCCGGGCAAGCGCCGCTCCGCCCAATTCAGCAGTCGTGGATATGCCTCGGGACTGCCAGGGGCGCCATAGTCGTTGGTCTTCATTGCCTCCATGCCGCGAAGAACGCCCCACGAGTAATTGCGTATAGAATCCAGCCAAAGGTCCGTGAAGATCTGCCTGCTGGCCTCCTGATTTTCGCGGCGGACAAAGCGAATGTTGGTGACACCGCTGCCTTCCGGGTCTTGCGGAGTTCGGCGGGTGTGGAGAAAATACATTTGCACCAGGAGACTCCCGCGTCCGCTCGCTGGCTCCTCAATTTGGTAGTCCGCGACGGTGATATTGGCAGCCCGGTCATACTTGGTGTTGGTGGTGCCCGGCACCGTCGCTTCGCCGCTGAAGGTGAGCTGGTAACGGCCCGCGAGGTTGGTCGAATAGCGTAACGGGTCAACGTTTTGAATCGCGGGGTCCCACGCGAAAATGTAGCGGTTGTCCAGAAGCATTCTGAAGTCGCTGGTGGGCCATCCATTCGCGTCGCAACCGCCGGCGTCTAAGATCCTCATGTAGGCGGCGAGATTGACCAGCGTTTGCTCGGTGACATCGATGTTCAAGCCGACCGCGCTTTTACCACTGGGTGCATGCCGTGCGCAAGACGCCAAGCCAATGCACAGTACGGCGCAGAGGAGAATTCGCGGCTTCAGCATTTTTAGGGCAAGCTTGCAATCATCCGATGCCGGCTCTTCTGAAGCAGCTCCCGCAACTGCTCCTTCCGGTTTTGCGGCACCGAGAGAGGGTGCAATACCACTCCGACCAATTCTGTTCGCTCAAGATGAGAGGCCATCTCACTCTCGATCTCTGCATTCGAACGAACTGTCACCGGGTCGGTATTGGGAATAGACGTCGATGTGGACCGGTATCTGGCAAAGAGAAGTGGAGTAAAGCGCGTTGGCGGAGAGCGATTTATATCCCTCGTCTTCCAGGATTTGCAAAACTTGCGCTGAAACACGGTTCCACGGAGGAACATAACCCGTTATCGCGATGCCAAGCGCGCTTTCGAGGGAGTGGCGTCCCCGGCGCAATTCTCCTGCGATTCTTCGCTCTCCCAACTCCGCCGGAAATTCATCCGGAGCTTCCCGGCTGGCGCGATTCTTATGCGTGGTGCCGTGCTGGTAGATAACGGCGTGGCGTGTAGCGCGCAGTCTCCGCTTCACCCACCAGCTTAATGCGCTCGGGATCACGCCCAGCAGGTAGGGATTTCCCAGTGTTTCCATCAGATCGATGAACTGTAGCGTGCTGCGGTTTACGGGGCCGATATCGTCGAATCTAAAAATCAAGCGGGAGTCCATGCCTAGCTACGACTCCCGTCATATTCCACATCCCAATGTAACCAAGGGCGTATCCCGCCATCGATGTAACCGGTGAAATTGCCCCGGCTGCCGCCGTGAGTTTCCAGTGCCTGAAAACCGACGGTGTCCGGCTCGCGGAAGTGGACCGTGTGCGGCGAAAACGAGGAGACAGCTGCGGTTACCGTCATTCTCCCGGCCGTCAGAAAATTTGGCGGAAACCACGCTGTCACGCGGTAGCTCCCGGCCGGCCGGGGGCGGCCATGCGACGGCGTGGCGGAATCCGTGGTCCAGCAGATCGGACCCCATTCGTTGTTGATCACCAGAGACGGGAACACCGTCATCCCGGGGGTGAGGATATCGAACTCCATTTCGATTCCAAAGGGCTCTCCAATGTCGACGGTGGACAGCGTTTCACCCGTGCGTGAGCGGACACGAACGAGCCGCAGCCGCGCAACGCCGTCGCCGGGAGCATGCAGAGGATCGGGATAGCGGCGTTCTCCAGTATCTCCCCCGGTCATTTCCATATAGCGGGCCGAGACTTCCCGTACCGGCCCGCAGGCGGCCACGCGCCCTTTGTCCAGGAGCACGGCGCGATTGCAGAGCCGCAGAATGGCATGGATATCATGCGACACAAACAGTACCGTTTGGCCATTGCGCCCGACCTGTTCGACGCGCTCGATGCATTTGCGCTGGAAATCGGCGTCGCCCACCGCCAGCACTTCATCCATCAACAGGATTTCCGGTTCGACGTGCGCCGCTACCGCAAACGCGAGACGCATGTACATTCCCGAAGAATAGTGTTTCACGGGCTGGTCGAGATGTTCTTCGAATCCAGCAAAAGCGACAATCGCATCGAATTTCCGGGCAATCTCATCCCGGTCCATGCCCAGAATCGCCGCGTTCAGAAAGATGTTTTCGCGTCCGGTCAATTCCGGATGGAAACCGGTGCCGACTTCAAGCAGGCTGCCAATGCGCCCGCGGATCTCGATTCTTCCGCGCGTTGGCCGTAGAATTCGGGCCAGGATTTTGAGGAGCGTCGATTTGCCGGCGCCATTCCTGCCGATGATGCCGACAATTTCTCCCGGCTCCGCGTCGAAGCTGACGTCTTCGAGTGCGGCGAAGCGGCGGCCCTCGCCGCCTGCGGAAGCGAGCACAAACTCTTTAGCCACGCCGCGCACCGAGATCGATTTCATATGCGCTCCGCCAGATCCGCTTCGACCTTTCGGAACAAGAGAGCCGAGACGCACGCCATGGCGCAGAAGCAGACGGCTGAAATTGCCTCTCCGCTCCAATCGATAGAGGAGTGGAATAGGGTAGCTCGAAACGCCTCGACCACGCCCGTCATGGGATTCAGCCACGCCAGGCGGCGCAGCGCGGATGGAATCATCGCTAGCGGGTATAGGACAGGTGTAGCGTACATCCCCACCTGCACCAAAAACGGCACCAGCGGCCGCAGATCGCGATAGAGTACGTTCAGCGACGCCGCCGCGAGCCCGATGGTTACCGCAACCACGGCCGCGGCGAGGATGAGTGGCGGTAAGAGAAAGACACGAAAGTTGGGCGGATATCCTTTCCACCAACTGAGCACTGTGAGAGCACAGGAAGAGACCAGCAGGTCCAGCAAACACGCGGTCACCGCGGCTGCCGGTAGAATGGCGCGCGGAAAATAGACCTTGTTCAGCAAGCCGAAGTTGTTCACGAAGGTGACGCTCGAATAGTTCACGGCATTGGCAAAGAAGTTCCAGGGGGCCAGGCCCGCTAGAACGAACAGCCAGTACGGCCCGTCGCGCAGCTCCGGACGAATGACTCGCGAAAAGATCGCCGCGAAGATCAGCATCGGCAGAAGTGGCTGGATCAGCGCCCACAGCACGCCGCGCCAGGTTTTTCGATAACGGAGGCGGATGTCGCGGATGGTGAGAAAGAAAAAGAGGGCGCGGTAACGCTGGTATTCGGCTGCTGTCGATCCGCCGCTCTTGGAGGCGTCGATCACCGTCAGGGCGTCGCTCGACGCCACTCCCGAAAAGCCCAGTCGCAAGCCACGCTGGAGCAGGTAGCGTCCGAAGCCCGACAGGGAATGGGGTTCTTGTTTGGACCAGGCCACTTGGCGGTAGTCCACATAAAGGCGATCGAAGCGCCGCCTTAGACCTGACTTTGTGGGCGGCAGGGGACCCGCCGGAATCGAAACCGCTCCTCCATCGCGAAGTTGTGCCAGCCGCTCCGCCGCCAAAGGTGCATCGCGCGAAAGGAGGAAGAAGCGTGGCCAGTCCACGCTGCGGTTTCTGAGCAGCAGGACGGCATCGCACTGCCAACTCACCAATGTGTTGGCGTCGCGCGTTAACGCGTCCAAAAGCAGTTCTTCGGTCTCCAGCAAAGAAACCGCCGTGCCGTGCAGATCGAATGCGCGGCACGCAGGAAGCGTTTCGCTTTCCTCTGCCATTTCCGGCGAAACCTTGCGCAAGCGCCAAGCGAGAAACAGAGCGGTTCCGGAAGGCGAACGGAACCACAGGCCTGCAAACTCATCCCAAACGCGTCCTGCAAGTTCCGGCATGGCCGGCTCCAAAATCCACCCGCCCGCTTCCAACAAGCGTTTTCCCAGGATCGCGCGATCGCGGCGAATCAGGATATCAATCGAGCGGATGGGACGCACCGCTTTCTCTTCCAGGTAGAGCAGCGCCCAGGCGGCGCACCCGCCGACAGCGATGGGACCGGCTCCGCCTTGCGCCAGCAGCGTCCAAGCGTCAGTCAATTCGCGATAGCGCAACTGGTTCTGCGCCCAGCCACGCTTGCAAATGCCGAGGACTTTTTCTCGATCCGGATCCCTGCGCGCATCTTCTGAAAGCCAAGCCGGGAGCCGTCCGGAAAGCAACGGGAGTACAGCCAGTGATTCGCCGGCAAGGTCTTCCAGGTCGACTTCGGCGCGCCATCTCCGCCACACGAGCGCTCCC
>CAVVZG010000092.1:0-12683 GCA_963752205.1 Bryobacterales bacterium
GTATTTGGTCACGATCACCTGATCGACCGGCTGGCCGCGCACCAGGAAGATTGCATAGTCTACCACATTGGCCAGGGCCGCCAGAATCAGCACCGCAAGAAAGAAGATCCCGAGCCAGCGAAGGATGATTCCGGTAACGGTGCGTTGAGGCTGACCCTGGGGCAGTCCCGGGGCGAACCGCGGGGGTCCCTGCAGGGGCGGCTCCTGCGGGTCGAAGAAACCGTCAGCAACGAGTCGCCAGAAGAAATCGAAGTCATGTGGTCGCACCACCCGGCGCTCGGGGCGCCGTTCTTGGAGGATGGCTGTGTTCTTTCCGCCGGCTGCACGAGCGTGCTCGCCGACGACCGCTCGCCGGCACGCTGCTCGCTGCGGGGAGCCGTCATTACTATTTGCCCGCAGCCTTCGGAGGCGGCGTCGAATTAGCCATCAAAGATTTCGAGAAAGCCATCATGCTGGACGCCAATTCCGCCGACGCCCACCTGTGGCTAGGCATCGCTCTCCGCAAACTCAACCGCAACGCCGAAGCCCGCAAAGAATTCGAACGCGCCGCGAAATTAAACCCCGCGCGCATCTGGGCCAAGCAGCAACTAGAAAAAACACCCCCTCAGTAAAAAAGAGGGACGGAGCCTGATTTTCAAGCGCACCGCCCCTGCCCCACCGCACCGGAGGATTGGAAATCAGGCTCCGTCCCTCTTTTTTTCCAGGATTGCGTGTACTGTAACCGCCACTCAACGTTGGCTAGCCTCCCCAGCCTGTACCCGTCGATTAAATTCCGCCGACTTCCGCCGAGGGATGCTAACCGACTGCCACTGGTCGCTTTTGAAGTGTTTCGCCAGCAGCACAATCTGCCCGCAGTGATAAGCGTAATGCGCCACTTGCCGATTGATCGCCTGCATTACCGAATGCGCCTCGCCGCGAATCGTGATCGAGCGCTCCAAATCTTCTTCGGCGAGCGGCTCCACCGCCGTAAACACGCACCGCCACCCCTCTTCCCAAAGCGCCATCAGTTCTTCGCGGGAAGCCGGCGGATTTTCAAACTCCGCATCCCGATCCCGGCCAGGCTTCTCCCCATCGCTTGTCAAAAACTCCGTAAACCGCGACCTCATATTCCCGGTCAGGTGCTTCACGATGACCGCAATGGAATTCGCTTCGCCATCCAGCACCGTGAGCAACTGCTCATCCGATAACTGCGCCAGCGCCCGCTCCACCAGACCCTTGTAGTAGCGGAAGAGCGTAAGCGAATCCGCAAGGTAAGAGGTGGTAAACCGCAGCGCCATACTATTTCTTGCCGCTAGCTCCTACAATCCCGTTGACATAATAATTGACGACCTTCGCGTCGTTGCGCGCCATCTCGTAATACGCCGCCTTCAACAACTGATCCTTGCGATTGATCAGTTGTTCGCGAATGGTC
Organism: Bryobacterales bacterium; assembly: GCA_963752205.1. Lineage (GTDB taxonomy): Bacteria > Acidobacteriota > Terriglobia > Bryobacterales > Bryobacteraceae > Palsa-187. The sequence continues at coordinate 1,412 of CAVVZG010000092.1, forward strand.
TGCTGCACCTTCGGGTCCGCCAATTCCCGCTGCCCCGCCGGCTCCCGCGTGACCAATTTCAGAATGCGATATCCCTCCGGCGTGTGAATCGGCGCCGTCGTTTCCCCCGGCCGCAGCGCCATCAGAGTACGCCGCAAATCGGCATTCGCCTTTTCTAAAGCCGACTCCGGTATGAATCCCAGATCCCCGCCGTTCTGCGACGAATTCGGGTCTTCCGAATAATTCTGCGCCAGCATCGCAAAATCCTCACCCTGCCGCAGCCGCGCATTGATGCTCTGAATCTTCTTGCGAGCCTGCTCCTCATCCCGCGCCTTGTCATTTTTCAGATTGCGCACATTAGGATCGGGCGTCGGCGTCACCAGAATCTGCGCCATGTGAATCTGCGGCTCCGCCAGATTGAAGCTAGCCTTGTTGGTGTTGTAAAAATCCGTAATGTCTTTGTCGCTGATGCTGATCTGCGAAGTGATTTCCTTGTTGAACAGCTTCTGCACGCTCAAATCGCGCCGCAGCTGCGCCTTCAATTCCTCCACCGTCATCTTGCGCGCATCCAGCTGCTTCTGAAATTCTTCCTGCGTGTAAGGCGCCTTCAACTCGTTGAACTTGGCATCGACGTCGGCGTCGACAGCCATCAAACTCAGCTTCTCCGCCCTTTGCAGCATGATTTCGTTGTCCACCAACGTGCGCAGCACTTCCAGTTTCTGGATCAGCGCCTGATCCCCGCTCGAGCGCTCCCCCGCCGCCCCGCCGAACTGCGATTCGTACTGTTTATCCAGCTCCGCGTAAGTAATCGGCGCGGCCGTTTACCGTGGCGGCGACATTCGCGGGAGCGGAGCGATCGCATCCCGCCAACACTACCAGCAGGAGAAAAGCCCCAGTGAGCGGGCGGAAGATTGGGTTCATACGGAGAGCGATTTCATTCTACCGCGCAGGAGCTGGGCTGCGCTCAAATAGGCTGCGCTCAAAGAAGTCCAGCTCGGTGGCTTCCATCTGCCGCGCCGAAGCCCCGCTCACCCCATGCGTCTTCTGCGGATACAGCGCCAGTTCAAAACGCTTCCCGGCAGCTTCCAGCGCGCTGATCATTTGCGCGGTATTTTGAAACAGCACATTGTCGTCTTCTAAGTTATGCGCGATCATCAGCTTCCCCGCCAGATTGCCCGCCTTGGCCGGCATCGCCGTTCGCGCGTAAGCCTCGCCGTTATCCTTCGGTACGCCCATGTAGCGCTCAGTATAAATCGTGTCGTAGTTGAGCCAGTTGGTAACCGGCGCCCCCGCAAACCCCGCGTGAAATAAATCCGGAGCGTTCAACATCAAATTCAAAGTCATGAACCCGCCGTAACTCCATCCCGTCACTCCAATGCGCCGCGCATCCACAAACCCCAGCGAAATTAAATATCGGATGCCCTCGCGCTGATCCGCCAATTCCTGCACGCCCAGATCCCGAAACACAGGCGACTCGAATGCATGCCCACGCCCCGAACTCCCGCGGTTATCCATCTCCCAAACCACGTAGCCCTCGTGTGCAAACACTTGATCCATTCCCACTCCCGGCCAGGTGTTGCGCACGGACTGCACATGCGGCCCCCCGTAAACATCCACCAGCACCGGATATTTCTTCGCCGGATCAAACCCCGCCGGCTTGATCAAACGCCCATAAAACGACGTCCCATCCCTGCCCTTGAAATTGACCACTTCCGTCGGCCGCAGATCCAACTCGTCAATCGCCGAGCGATCCGCCGCCCGATACGTCGCCACCGCCTCGCCATTCGCGCTCCGCAGCATCCACTCCGGCGGCGAACTCAAGTTCGAATAAGCGTCCAAAAACGCCCCACCCACCGGAGCCATCCACACCCGATGATTGCCCTCGCCCATCGTGACGCGCCGTTTCCCGCCCCCGTCTAATGGCACACTGTACAACTGCCGCTCCAGCGGCGAAGCCTCCGTCGACCGGTACCAGATGCGCCCCGCGCCCTCATCCACCGCCAGTAAGTCCGTAACCTCCCAAGCCCCGCTGGTCAATTGCTTGGGAGCACCACCATCCACCGCGTACAGGTACAGATGACGAAACCCATCCCGCTCACTCGTCCACAAAAAATGTTTCCCGTCTTTGAGAAACACCGGATCGCCCTCAACATTAACCCAGTAGTTGTCCGCTTCCTTATAAACCGTCCGCGCCTTCCCCGAAGCCGCGTCATACAACAAAAACTCCAACTGGTTCTGAATGCGATTCGTCCGCGCCACGTAAACATTCTTCGAATCCGCCGCCCACCCCGCGCGCGCGATCAGAAAACTGTTGACCGTATCCCCCACATCCAGCCACTTAGTCGCGCCGCCGGCGGCGGCAACCACTCCCAACCGCACCTCGGGATTGTTCTCCCCCGCCTGCGGATACCGCTGCTGCTCCAGCACCGCCCGCGCCCCCTGCAAATTAACATGCGGATACAACGGCTCGCCAGTCACATTGAATTGCAGATAAGCGATCGCGCTGGAATCCGGAGCCCACCAGTACGCCGTCCCCAAATCGAGTTCTTCCGGATAAACCCAATCCAGATCCCCATTGCGCACCGCATCTGACCCGTTAGAAGTCAGCCGTGTCTCCCGCCCGCTCGCCACGTCCAGAACGTAAAGATCCCAATCCCGTCGAAAGGCCACCCGCTTCCCATCGGGCGAAAACTTAGGATCGCGCTCCGCCACCGGCGTCTTCACCAATTGCTTCCATTTCCCATCGATCCCGATCAGAAACAAATCCCCGCCGCTCGCATACAAAACCTCCCCGCCCCGCGGAGCCCATTGCAGCGTAGCTTCATCCACCCGCCGGTTCTCCCACCCATACTGTTCCGCGGCCGGCGGGCTTACCGCCGCCGCATCCAGCGCTGAAAGATCCACCACCTCGCGCGACCGCCTCGCCGCCACATCGTAAACGCGCAGCCGCCGCCCCTGTCGATAAACGAACGTCTTCCCGTCAGGAGCCCACACCGGTTCCCCCGGCACATCCCGCGCCACCGTGCCGCGGAAATCCTGCAAAGCCTCCAGCGTTACCGGCTTCTTCTGCCCGAACGCCGCGCCGGCAAAGATTAAAAAAACGACCGTCTTCCGCATCGTATACTTGCAATTCTACTCAAATTCATGAAACTGACCTTTTGGGGCGCTGACCAAGTCGTCACCGGCTCGATGCATCACATCGAAACCGCTGGCAAAAATTATCTACTCGATTGCGGACTCTACCAAGGCCGCCGCGAAGAAGCCTTCGCGAAGAACAGCCAGTTCCCGTTCCCGCCGTCGAGCATCGCAGCCGTTCTCTTATCGCACGCCCACATCGACCACAGCGGCAACCTGCCCGGCTTGGCGAAAAACGGCTTCAGCGGCTCCATCTACTCGACCCCAGCCACCCTCGATCTATGCGTAGCGATGCTGGCCGACTCCGCCTTCCTGCAGGAGAAAGACGCCGAGTTCGTAAACAAGCGCCGCGAACACCGCAAAGCCCTCGGCCGCGACGACCGCCCCGTAACCCCGCTCTACACCCGCGAAGACGCCCAACGCACGTTCCAACAATTCCGCCCCGTTCCCTTAGGCGAACGAAAAGAAATCGCCCCCGGACTCTTCTACAAAACCTACGACGCCGGCCACATGCTGGGCTCCAGCTCCATGATTGTCGAAGCCGACGGCGTGCGTCTCGGCTTCTCCGGCGACGTCGGCCGACCCGGCCTCCCCATCATCCGCGACCCCCAACCCCTCGACCCCGTCGATTACCTGATCCTAGAAAGCACCTACGGCGACCGCATCCACAAACCGCTAGCCCACGCCGCCGACACCCTCGCCGACGTAGTCAGCCGCACCGCAGCCCGCGGCGGAAAAATCATCGTCCCCGCCTTCGCCGTCGGCCGCACCCAGCAACTAGTCTTGATGCTGCACCAACTGATCGACGCCAAACGAGTCCCCTCGATCCCCATGTTCGTCGACAGCCCGCTCGCCGTAAACGTCACCGAAGTGTTCCGCAACCACCCCGAATGTTACGACGAAGAAGTCGGCAAATATCTGACGCTGGGCGAAGACCCCTTCGGATTCCACCGCCTAACCTACGTCCGCGACGTCGAAGCCTCCAAAAAACTAAACTCGCTACGCGGCCCCTGCGTCATCATTTCCGCATCGGGAATGTGCGAAGGCGGCCGCGTCCTGCACCACCTGCGCAACAATATCGAGGACCCGCGCAACACCATCCTCATCACCGGCTACCAAGCCGTCTACACGCTAGGCCGAAAAATCATCGAGAAGCAGCCCGAAGTCCCCATCTTCGGCGAGCCCATGCGCCTCCGCGCCGAAGTCTGCTCGCTAGACGAATTAAGCGGTCACGCCGATCAAAAAGAATTAATCGAGTGGATGCGCCCCATCGTCAAAGGCCTGAAAAAAGTCTTCCTGGTCCATGGCGAGCCCGACCAGGGCGCCGCCCTGGCACAAGTGATCCAGAAAACCTACGGCATCGAAACCATCCAAGCCACACGCGGCGACTCGGTGCAGTTGCGGTAAAATAACAACTTGCCCACCGGAATCAAACCCAGCCGTCCCCGTGTGTGCGCGGTGAGCTACCTCAACACTGTGCCCCTGGTGTGGGGCCTCCTGAAAGACCCCGCCCAAAGCCAGACCTTCGACCTGAGCTTCGCGCTTCCCTTCCATCTGCGCCGACCAGCTAGCCTCGGGCGAAGCCGACATCGGCATCGTCCCGGTAATCGAAATGGCGCGCCAAAAGCTGTCCTACTTTCGGGAAACCGGAATCGCCTCCTACGGCGCCGTCCGCAGCATCCTGCTGGTCTCCAAAGTCCCCTTCCGCGAGATCAAGAAACTAGCCACAGACTCCGGCTCCCGCACCTCCGTGATGCTCTCCCGCATCATCCTCGCCGAAAAATACGGAGTCGAACCCGAACTGATCTCACTCGCTCCCGACCTTCCCACCATGCTAGGCCAAGCCGACGCCGCCTTATTAATCGGCGATGCCGCTCTGCGCGCCGATCCCGCCACGCTCCCCTTCGAAACCCTCGACCTCGGCGAAGAATGGACCACGCTAACCGGACTCCCCATGGTCTTCGCCGTGTGGGCCGGCCGCCCAGAAGCCATCGTCGAACCCTACGGCGCCGCCCTCGCCGCCTCCTGCAGCTACGGCCTGGAACACATCGACGACATCGTGCCCGCGGAGTCCACCAGCCGCGGATTCCCCGAGCCGTTAGTCCGCGAATACCTGACCCGCTACATCCGCTTTCAATTCGCGGCACCGCACCAAACCGCAATCGAGACTTATCTAAAACACGCCGCCGCGCTAGAACGCACGGTGGTTCCCGGAGGCGTTTCCGCATGATGACCCGCGCAGAAGCCATCGATCTGTTCCGCAGCGACGACCTGGTCGGCCTCGGCATGGCCGCCGATCAAGTCCGCCGCAAGCTGCATCCCGAAGGCGTAGTCAGCTATATCATCGATCGCAATATCAACTACACCAACGTCTGCACCGAATATTGCAGCTTCTGCGCCTTCTATCGCCCGCTCGGCCACGACGAAAGCTACGTGCACCCGCAGGATGTTATCTTCGAAAAAATTCGCGAAACCATCAGCCTCGGCGGCACCGGCGTCCTCATGCAAGGCGGCCTGCATCCCGACCTCAAAATCGAGTGGTACGAAGACCTCCTGCGTGGCATCAAGCAGCGCTTCGACATCTGGAACCACTGCTTCTCCGCCCCCGAGATCGTAAACATCGCCGAAGTCAGCGGCCTGACCCTCCGCGACACTCTCTCCCGCCTGCGCGACGCCGGACTCGACTCCGTCCCCGGCGGCGGCGCCGAAATCCTCGACGACGACGTGCGCCACCGCATCAGTCGCCTGAAGTGCTCGACGCAAGAATGGGTCGACGTTCACCGCACCTGCCATGAACTCGGCATCCGCACCACTGCAACAATGATGTTCGGCACCGGCGAGACCATCGAGCAGCGCATGAACCACTTCGATCTGGTCCGCCAGATTCAGGAAGACACCGGAGGCTTCACAGCGTTCATTCCCTGGGCCTACCAGCGCGAAAACACCTCGCTCGGCAACTTCGTCAAGGAGGACGCCACAGCGGTCGAATACCTGAAGATGCTAGCCCTCTCGCGCCTCTACCTGGAGAACATCCTCAACATCCAGTCCTCCTGGGTCACCCCCGGCCTCAAGACCTGTCAGATCGGGCTCCGCTTCGGCGGCAACGACGTCGGCAGCATTATGATCGAAGAGAACGTAGTCAGCGCCGCCGGTGCCCACCACCGCGCTTCCGAAGAAGAGCTGCGGCGTCTGATCCGCGATGCCGGCTTCATCCCCAAGCAGCGCGATACGCTTTACCGTACGTATTATCTAAACTAACATTGTCTAAACTAACAACGGCGGCCATGAAACCAACGCCCGCCCCAAGGACGTCTAAACCGATTATGCGCTTCGCGAGTCTTTACTTTGCGGCTGTCTGTGCCTTCGCAGCCCCGGCCATGCAGGTCCTGCCCCAGCCGCCCGTACGCTTCGAACAGCGTCCCGGCCACAAAGGTGCTCCCCAATGGTCAGCGCGCGGCTTGGGCTATTCGTTAGCCTTCACCGCCGACGCGACCTTGTTCCAGCTCGGCGACAAAACTCTGTCGATGCGCCTCCTGGGTTCCGATCCCCATGCCAGCTTCGAAGCCGCGGTGCCCTATTCCGTGCCCACCGAATACTTCATCCCCGCCTATCGCGGCTCCGTGCAGGCCTATCGCCGTTTGCGGCGTCATCAAGTCTACCCCGGTGTGGATGTGGTCTTCTACGGCAGCGGACGCAACCTCGAATACGATTTTGAAATCGCAGCCGACGCCGATCCCTCCCGCATCCGCCTGCGCTTCGGTGGCGCCGATCGTCTCCGCGTCACACTCGACGGCAATCTAGAAGTCGAGCTCGCCGGACAAACTCTTACCCAGCGCCTCCCCGTGGTCTATCAAACCACCGCCGCCGGAGACCGCCAGGCCGTCCACGCCGAATATCGCCTCGAAGCCAATCGCGACGTCAGCATTCAACTGGATCGCTACAACCGCTCCGCCCCGCTGGTGATCGATCCCGTGATTTCCTTCGCCGCCTACCTGAACGGCGCAAATAGCGACGCCGGCATCTCCATCACCCACGACGCCCAAGGCTTGGTTTACGTGGCTGGCAACACTTCTTCCCCGGATTTCAACACCACCAGCAGCGCCTTCTCACAAAGCAATACCGCCATCCAAAATATCTTTGTAATGGTGTTGAATCCCACCGCGCCCCCCGATTCCGTCATCGTCTACTCCACCTTTTATGGAGGCACCTCCGTCGATAGCGTCAGAGGCATTGCCGTCGACCCGGCCAACGGACTGATCTGCGTCACGGGAGCCACCACATCGACGGACTTAGCCACCACCGCCACCGCGCTGCAAACCTCCAACGCCGGCGCCACCGATGGTTTTGTGGCCGCCTTCAACATCCAGCAGACGGGCGTCTCCAGCCTATATTACGGCTCTTACTTGGGCGGACTGCTCGATGACGAACCCGCCGGCATCGCCACCTTAAACGGCAAAATCTACGTCACCGGCTCCACAACATCGGATAATTTCCCGGTCGCCAACGATATTTTCCCGGGACGCGCCGGCGGCCGCGACATCTTTGTGAGCGAAATCGATCCTACGCAAACCGGCACGGCCTCGCTGATCTTCAGCACCTATTTCGGAGGAACCAGTACCGATTATGGCCGCTCCATCGCCGTCGACGCTCTGGGTCAAGTATACGTGGCAGGCTTCACCTACTCGGCGGACATTACTATCACTCCTAACGCCTATCAATCCACGGCGCAAGGCGGCGGCGATGCGTTCCTTCTGCAATTGAACACGTCTTTGCCGCTTATCCTGTACTCCTCTTACGTAGGCGGCTCCAAAATCGACGACGCCCGCAGCCTTGTAGTCGATCCAACCGGTAAAGTCGCGCTTGCGGGCTACACTTTATCCCCCAATTTCCCCGTCACCCAAAATGCGGAACAACCGCTCATCGGCGCCGGGAAATTCACCACTAACGCGTTCCTCGCTATTCTGGATTTAACGCAGCCACCGGCGCAAGCTTTGGTTTACGGCACCTATTTCGGCGGCACCGTCGCCGAAGTGGCCCAAGTTATGGCGACGGATTCCAAAGGTAAGTATGTCTTAGGCGGCTATTCTTACTCGCCCGACATGCCAGTGACGCAAAACACTTTGAATCCAACCCCCGGAACCGGCGGATTGAACGGCTTCGTCGCCGTCATCGACACCACCGCACCGCCGCTGAACTCCTTGGTCTACAGCAGCTATATCACCGGCCCCGGCTCACAAATCGTGAACGGCGTCGATATAGACGCCTCCGGCGCGATTTACTTGACGGGCTATGCCACCAGCGACATTTTCCCGGTAAACCAAGGCCAGCAGGCCCACACGTCCGCTCCCGGCAACGCCGATGCCTACGTCTTTATCTTCACCCCGTAAGTTATAGAAGACGCGTTTAGGCGGCCCAATGACCATCAGGGCATCGCCCCACCCAATGGGGAGGTAGACGCCCGTTTTTAGAGGTGAGATTTATGCTGCCGCGGATTCTCTGGCTTTGTTCTTGCTGCCCGGCGGACGGCCCCGCCGCTTGATGGCCGCCATCCAGGCGGGTGGACGGCCGCGGCGCTTGCTGCGCCCGCGCGCCAACCGCTCCAGGGTGATAATGGCTTCCTCTATTTGCTCACGTTCCTGGCGTAAATCCGCCAGCATTTTCATGACATCCATTGATTCTCTCCTATTGAGTCAGGAGCCAACGCTACAGAGTCGTTCTGAAATCAGAACAGAGCGCCCAGATCGCTCCCTAACTTCCTCCATGAGTCTAGCGCGTATTTAAGGGCAATTCAAGAAATTTGTTCCGTTTACGGAACAATCTAGGCTTGGAACGCCCCTTTTTTCAAGACTCAAGCGTACCCGCGCGCCCGCCGCCGCTTAGACGCTCTTGCCCAGCCTTCTCTGGCGTCCGTTCCAATAATAATAAAAGGGTAATCCGATTACAATCAATCCCAATCCCATTCCCGATTCCCGCGGCGACTCGCGCAAAGTGGCATACAACAAGGCCATCGCCACCGCCACAAAGGCGACCGGTACCGCCGGATAACCCCACACCCGGTAGGGCCGGAGCATCTCCGGCCGCGTCCGCCGCAGCACCAAAACGCCTGCCGTACTCATCCCGTACAAAATCCATTCCGTGAAAATCACCATATTTATTAAGTCTTCAAACCGCCCGCTCGCCAGCAGCAGCACCGCCCACGCGCCCTGCAATAGCAGACTCGCCGCCGGCGTTTCAAAACGCGAAATCCCGCCCACCCAAGCAAAAAAGTATTTGTCCCGCGCCATCGCAAACGGCACCCGCGAGCCCGAAAGAATCACCCCGTTCAAACCTGCCAGAATGGAAACAATCGCCGCGATGCTGACAATACCGGCGCCCGCGGACCCCGCCACGCGCCGCATCATATCTGCCGCCACCCGCTGGCTGCCCGCCACTTCCGGCGCACTCAAAACGTAAAGATAGGCCACATTGGTCAGCACATAAATCGCAATCACCGCCGCTGTTCCCCAAATCAGCGCGCGCGGCAAATTTTTTTCCGGATTTCGAATATCCGAGCCGATCATGCTCGCATTCGTCCATCCGTCGTAAGCCCACAACGCCGCCACCAGCGCCACAAAAAAACCCGCGATGCCGCCCGTATGAGCGGGCAATATCGATGCAAAATTCGCCGCTCGCCCGTGGCTCGAAGCCAGCCCGCCCAGCACGATCCCCGCAATCAGCGCCACTTTCAGCCCCGATCCAACCACCTGCAAGCCCCCGCCCAGCCGCGTCCCCAGAATATTTACCGCGCTGAACAGAATAATCAGCCCCGCGCCCAGAAACTGCCCCCAGTGAATCTCCAGAGGCCCGCCGCCCGGTCCAATGGGCAGCGCAATCGAAAACACCACCCCGTTTAATCCCGGAAAAAACTCCGCCAGATAGCGATAAGCGGCACTCGCCAGCGCTGCAATCGACCCCGGTTTCGCCACCCAAGTAGTCGTCCAGCCGTAAATAAACCCCCACAACGGCCCGTACGCGGCCTTCAAATACACATAATCGGCGCCCGATTGCGGCATGGCAGCCGACAATTCCGCGTAGCTCAACGCCCCGAACAGCGTCAGCACGCCCCCGAAAACCCACACCGCCAGCACCATCGCCGGCGAGCCCACCGCACGCATCATCTGCGCCGTCACCAGAAAAATGCCGCTGCCGATCACCGTGCCGATCACCATCGACACCGCCGCCGCCAATCCCAGCGTGCGCCGCGGCTCATGCTCCATGGGCAGGCTCCTTGATACAAAACTTGATACAAAATGAGACAATGACTGCGGTGATAAAAGTCGCGCTCGCCCCTATCGCCACGTACCAAGTGAAAGCGATGGGCGTGGCGAAGCGCACGTAAAGCAGCAGCGCCAGTCCCACCGACATCCCACACATCGCCGCCACTTCACCCACCCGCCGCGTGAATAGCCCCAGCAGGAACACCCCCAGCAGCGCTCCGTAGACGATGGATGCGATCGACAGCCCCGCCTGCAACACGCTCCCCCACTGCCGCGCGATCAGCGCCACGCCCATCAGCACCACGCCCCAGAAGACCGTCGTCAAGCGCGAACGCCGCAGCCAGGTAGCGTCATCCGCCGCGCCGCCGAACAGCGGCTTCCACAGATCCAAAACCGTAGTCGACGCCAGCGAATTCAGCGCCGCACTCAAGTTCGACATCGCCGCCGCCAGAATCGCCGCCATCACCAGCCCCGCCACCCCCGCCGGCAGCCTTTGCCAAATATACAGCGGATACAGCCGGTCGAGCACCGCCGGAGCCGCCTGCCCCTGCTCGCGATACAACACAAACAAGCAAGTGCCGATCACCAGAAACAATGTGAACTGTACAAAGATCACCACCCAGCTCGCCAGCAGCGCCGCCTGACTCTGCCGCAGATTGCGAGCCGCCAACAGCCGCTGCACCATCAACTGATCCGTCCCGTGACTAGCCGTAGTCAGGAAGCACCCACCCAATATTCCTGCCCAAAAACTATAAGTCCGCGTGAAAAACACCGCCGGCCCCGCCAGTCGAAAATCGAATACCTGTAATTTCCCCAGCGGGCCCGCCACCGCCGCGACATGTGCCCATCCCCCAGGAATCTGCTGCAGCAACAACACCAAGCTCACAATCGCCCCCGCGACG
>CAVVZG010000093.1:0-6182 GCA_963752205.1 Bryobacterales bacterium
TGGATTTTTTTCCTGACGTTTCTGCAGGGCGTCATCAATACGTTTGAGACTCCGGCGCGGCAGTCCTTCGTGATCCAGATGATTGATGACCGCTCGGCGCTCAGCAATGCCATCGCGCTGAATTCGTCGATCGTCAATGCGGGGCGGCTGGTGGGGCCCGCGATCGCCGGCATCGTGATCGCGTGGGTGGGCGAAGGGTATTGTTTCCTGATCGACGGCGTCAGCTACATTGCGGTTTTGTACTCGCTGCTGGCGATGAAGAATCTGCTGCCCGGGCTGCGCAATCCGCCGCGGCACATTGGGCATGAACTGGTGGAGGGATGGCGCTACATTGTGGCGTCGCCGGCGATTCGCTGGATTCTGCTGATGCTGGGGCTGGTGAGTTTGATCGGCATGCCGTTCACGGTTTTGATGCCGATCATCGCCGATAAAGTTCTGGGCGGCGGCGCGCACACGTTGGGATTTTTGACGGCGGCTACGGGGTTGGGAGCGCTGGCGTGCGCAGTGGCGCTGGCGATGCGCGGCAGCGTGCGGGGATTGGGCAAGTGGCTGGGAATCGCGGCGGCAATTTTGGGCGTGCTCGCTGATTTTGTTTGGGCTGTCGCGGTCCTTCTGGTGGTCGATGGTGTTGATGTTCGGCGCGGGGTACGGCATGATGCAGCAGATCGTGACTAGCAATACGATTCTGCAAACGATCGTGGCCGACGACAAGCGCGGGCGCGTGATGTCGTTCTACTCGATGTCGGTGTTCGGATTTTTGCCGATTGGGAGTTTGTTCGCGGGGATGTTGGCGTCGTGGATGGGGGCGCCGAATACTTTGATCCTGGGTGGGGCGTTGTGTTTGCTGGCATCGGCATGGTATTTCGGACGGCTGCCGGAGATTCGGAGGGTGATTCGGCCGGTGTATATCGAGATGGGGATTATGGACGACCCGACGGCGGCGATTGAGGCGGAGCGGCGGTAAGAGCTCGATCCAATCCATTCCGGCACATCCAGTTCTATCGCCGATTTTATATATGCCTTGACAAGTATATTCTCCGTGGCGTATATCAAGAGTGTGGAATCTGTGTTCGAAATCATCGCGGAGCCGAACCGCCGCGCGATATTGAGTCTGCTGGTCTCGTCACAAAAGTCGGTAGGGGAGATCGAGCGCCAACTTCATATGCCGCAGACGACGGTGTCAAAGCACCTGCGAGTGCTGCGCGACGCCGGTTTCGTCGAAGCCAGGGTGGACGCACAGCGCCGTCTTTACCAGCTGAGGCCTGCACCTTTTCAGGAGATGGATGCATGGCTGGCTCCGTTCCGCCAGTTCTGGTCCGTTCACTTAGATGCTCTCGAACGCCACCTCGACCGCATGGACGAAGCGACACGGACGAAAAAGAAGACAACGAGAAAGATGACGCGGCCCAAACCGCGAGTGTGATAAGGGAGAAACGAGATGAAAATCAAAGTGACCAGCATATACGTAGACGACCAGGAGAGGGCCCTGCGCTACTACACGGAAATACTGGGCTTCGTCAAGAAGGCCGATTTCAGTCAGGGGCCATTTCGCTGGCTGACCGTGGCCTCGCCCGAGGAGCCGGACGGCACTGAGCTGCAGCTGGCGCTGAACGACAACCCCGCGGCCAAAGCGTATCAGCAGGCGATGTTTGAACAAGGCCAGCGCGCGGCCAATTTCTTCACTGACGACATCATGGGCGATCACGAGCGTATCCAGGACCGCGGCGCTGAGTTCACGATGCCACCCACAAACTCGCCTGGGTCTATCATCGCCATGCTGAACGATACCTGCGGCAACCTCATCCAACTGACGCAGTTGATCCGCTGGCAGGGCTGATGTTTAGCAGGAGAATATAAATGGCCGATCGCGGGCAGTACACGCCGGGCCCGGCCGGCGGGGCGCGGATAGGAGAGAACTGGACGCTCGTTTTCATCCGCGAACTACGCCATTCGCCGGAAAAAGTCTGGCAGGCGCTCACCGACCCGGCGCATCTGCGCGAGTGGGCTCCCTTTGACGCCGACGGGAGCCTGGGCGCGGTTGGGAACACGGTGAAGCTCACGACGGTGGGAGCACCCACGCCGCGTGTGACCGAAACGACAGTGACGCGAGCCGACGCCCCCAAGGCGCTGGAGTACAAGTGGGGCGACTTCGATATGCGGTGGGAGCTCGAAGCACTGAGCGGCGGGACACGGCTGACGCTATGGGCCAACATTGGCCGCCGATTCATCTCCATGGGCGCTGCCGGGTGGCACATTTGCTTCGATGTACTGGATCGCTTTCTCGCCGGCGAGTCCATGGGACGCATGGTGGGCCCCGAGGTGATGAAATTCGGCGGATGGCAGCGGCTGAACGCCGAATACGCGGTGCAGTTGGGCGTTGAAACACCCAACGCGCCCCCTTGGGCGGCTCCGGAATCGTAAATCGAGTCACGCGCCCCCGCAAGCAATCATGAGAATCATGGTTCCGTGAGTGCGTTGGCCTTCTCCGCGGAAACGAACCTCCTCGTTTCGCGCCGCGCATGTTAACTTGAGTATTGCGTTTAGCCTATGCCTGCGCGGGTGAGCGAGACCTTCGTCCTGCGCACTTACCCTTTTCGGGAAGCGGACCTGATCGTCAGTTTTCTGACCCGCGATCTGGGGAAATTGCGCGGCGTGGCGCGGCGGGCGCGGCGGCCGAAGAGTCCTTTCGGCTCGGGGCTGGAGCGGCTGTCGCAGGTCCGGATGGCTTATTTCCAGCGGGAGAATGCGGAGCTGGTCAGTCTTTCCGGCTGCGAACTGATTGAGTCGCAGTTCGGGTTGCAGTCTGAGTACGCGTTAAGTGTGGTGCTGGATTATTTCACAGAGGTCGCCGAACAATTGTTGCCTGCGCATGAACCGAACGAGAAGTTTTTCCGCTTGATGGTGGCGATGCTGGCGCATCTGCGGTCGGGCGGGGATGCTTGGGCGGCGGTTACCTACTTCACGGTGTGGACGGTGCGGCTGCTGGGGATTTGGCCGGAGGCGCGGGTGTCACAGGAGACGGTGGAGATCGTTCACGAAATGTTTGAGAGGCCGATTACGGATTTGACGTCCGCGAGCGTGGTCGAAGAATACTGCTGGCGATTTGCGGAAGGTGCTGATTCGCACGATGGAGCAACATGCTGAGCGCCGCTTTCTGACGGTGCCGTTGTTGGAGGCGCTGTAGCTGCCTGGCATGGATACTTTTCAGCAAACCTTGTTCAAGTTGAAGCGCTATTGGGATGAGCGCGGGGCCATTATTCAAGAGCCTTACGACGTGGAAGTGGGCGCGGGGACGATGTGTCCGGAGACTTTTCTGCGCGTGCTGGGGCCGAAGCCTTATCGGGTCGCGTATGTGCAGCCTAGCCGCCGGCCGGCGGACGGGCGCTATGGTGAAAATCCCAATCGCTTGTATAAGCACCAGCAGTTGCAGGTGATTCTGAAGCCGACGCCGGATGACGTGCTCGATCAGTATTTGGGGAGCCTGGAAGCGATCGGCATCGATCTTTCTAAGCACGATATTAAGTTCGAAGAGGACAACTGGGAATCGCCGACGCTGGGCGCTTGGGGCATCGGCTGGCAGGTGATGCTGGACGGGCTGGAGATCACGCAGTTCACTTATTTCCAGCAATGCGGCGGGATCGATCTGGATCTGGTGCCGGCTGAGATCACTTATGGGCTGGAGCGGCTGGTGGCGTTTCTGCAGGGCGTCGAGAGCGTTTACGACATCGAGTTGGACCACGGGCGTGAAGTACGCTGACGTGCGGCTGGCGGACGAGCTGCAATTTTCGGTTTACAACTTTGAGATGGCGAACGTCGAGCGCCTGTGGCGGCTGCTGGGCGAGCACGAGGCGGAGTGCAAGGAACTGCTCGCGAAGTATCCGAGAATATCCGGAGAAGCAGCGGTTTCCGGTGCTGGCGACTTACGATCAGGTGCTGAAGTGCTCGCATCTTTTTAATCTTGCTCGACGCGCGCGGCGCGATTTCGGTGACGGAGCGCGTGGGCGTGATCAAGCGCGTGCGCGATCTGGCGGTGGGGACGGCGAAGATGTGGGCGGATCAGCAGGAGGCTACGACAGAGCATGAACTTCCTTCTCGAGATCGGCACCGAAGAGATTCCGCACTGGATGATCCCGGGCGCGCTGGAGCAGCTTGCGGCGATGAATTTGTTCGGCGCGGCGGTCGCAGGTGGATGCGACTCCGCGGCGGCTGGTGGTGCGCGCGAGCGGGTTGCCGGAGCGGACGCCGGACGAGGAACAGATCGTCAAAGGGCCGCCGATCTCGGCCGGGCGACAAGGCCGCGGCGCGGGTTCGCCAAGAAGCAGGGCGTGGAGTTGTCGGCGATGACCAAGGCCGGCGACTACTACGAGCTGCGCAAGCTGGTCCCGGGGCGCGCGGTGCGCGACATTCTTGGCCGAGACGCTGCCGGCTGCGATCCTCGGCATCCAGTGGCCCAAGACCATGTACTGGACGGGCGGCAAGACCGGGCCGCGCTTCATTCGGCCGATCCGCTGGATCGTGGCGCTGCTGGGCGATGAAGTGATTCCGTTCGAATTGGCCGGCGTCAAGAGCGGCAGCGTTACGCGAGGGCATCGCAAGTTGGGATCGTCTTCGATTCCGGTGACGTTCGCCAATTACGAGCGCGAGCTGCGGAAGAACTTCGTGATTCTGTCGGCGGATGAGCGGCGGCAGAAGATCGTGACGGAGATCACGGCAGCTGGGTGCGAAACTGGATGCCGATCTGATCGAGACGCTGACCTTCATCACGGAATATCCGACGGCGATTCGCGGGGATTTCGATCCGGCGTATTTGGAGCTGCCGGCTGAGGTGCTCACTACCGTGATGCGGCATCACCAGAAGTATTTTTCGGTGGAGTCCGCGCCGGGCAAGCTCGCGCCGCATTTTGTCGCGGTGATGAATACGAGCGGCGATCCCGAAGGGCTGGTGAAGCGCGGGAATGAGCGGGTCTTGAAGGCTCGCTTCAATGATGCGCGCTTCTTTTGGGATGTCGATCAGCAGAAGAAGTTGGCTGACCGGGTTGAGGATCTGGCCAAAGTCACGTTTCAGGCGAAGCTGGGGTCGTATCTGGAGAAGACCAATCGTGTGGTTGTGCTTGTCGATGAGCTGGGCGGGAACACTCACGCGCAGCGGGCGGCGCTGCTTGCCAAGTGCGATCTGACTACTGAAATGGTGAAGGAGTTCACGGATCTGCAAGGCGTCGTCGGCGGGCTCTACGCGCGGTATCAGGGCGAGCACGAGGCTGTTGCGAAGGCGATTTACGATCACTACTTGCCGCTCAGTATGGAGGGTGAAATTCCTTCCACTCACGAGGGCTGCATTGTGGCGCTGGCGGACAAGCTGGACACGCTGCGGGGATGCTTTGCCGTCGGACTCGTGCCGACGGGGTCGAAAGATCCGTTTGCGCTGCGGCGCGCGGCGCAGGGCGTGGTGAAGATTCTGGTGGAGGCGAAGCTCGAATATAAGCTCGACGATTTGGCGTCGCGGCGAGCTGCGCGAGTTTTTGCTCGACCGCATCAAATATTATTTCCGCGAGATTCGCGGCTTCAAATATGACGAGGTCAACGCCGTGCTGGCCTCGGGGTGCGGGACGCTGACTGGATGTGGAAGCGCGGCTCACGGCGCTGGCGGCGGTCCGGCCCACGGAAGATTTCGAGCCGCTGGCGGCTAGCTTCAAGCGCATCCAGAACATTCTCAAGCAAGCGGGATTCGAGCCCAAGGATGTGCTCGATGAGGAATTGCTGGAGGACGGTCCGGAACGCGATCTTTACGGCGAATTTGTTCGTGTGCGCGATGCCGCGCGAGGTGAGAGTTACCGGCGGGCTCTGGAGCAAGTCGCTTCGCTGCGTCCGCGGGTGGACACATTTTTCGACAAAGTGCTGGTGAATGCGAAAGTGGAGCGCGTCCGCAACAACCGGCTTACGTTGCTGAACAATTTATTAACCGAATTTTCGACGATCGCTGATTTTTCGGAGATCGTCACCTCAGGAGAGAAATCATGAAGAATTACGTTTACAGCTTTGGCGGCGGCACGGCCGACGGCGACGGCAAGATGAAGGAAGTCCTTGGCGGCAAGGGCGCGGGGCTGGCGGAGATGTGCCGCGCGGGGGTGCCGGTGCCTCCGGGGTTCACGATTTCGACCGAGGTCTGCAACATTTATTTTGAG
>CAVVZG010000094.1:0-4030 GCA_963752205.1 Bryobacterales bacterium
TTCATCCGCTCCACCGCTCCATCCCGGCCAGCGAATACCGCCTCCTCCGGCGTAAGGAACAGCGTGTACCCAGACACGCGGGTAACAAACTTCACTTGTGGGTCGGCCTGCCCCAGGTTTGGTTCAAAGCTGAGGGGTAGTTTCCCATAACCGCGAGCTTGCAAAGTGGGGAAATTAACTTTGACCGGTTGGAATTTACTCGCTCCCAAATCCGCCGAGGAGAGAGCACCATCCGCAGCCGTGACGCCGCCAATGCCGGAACCCACCGTACTCTTGTAACCCGCAGACTGCGCTTCCAAATTGAGACATTGGCAGGCGCAGACTACTAGTATCGGGAACAGCTTTCCACTAAAGCGCACGTATCGCCTCCGTTCGTTCAGCCCCACTGGAACGCGGTTCCGTTGCAAATTATATAGTAATTGTCGGTATCAGCCACGACAAAATCTCTGCAATTCAGTTTAATAGGCTCACGCCTTTGCATTTGATTGATCGGCGCGCATCTGGAAGTCGTTCACCAGTCCGCCCCCACCTCGATCCTCCCCCGATTCAGCCACTTCCCGTTTTGCCGTTTCCACCATCAACACCACCCCCGTGCATACTGAACCCGTAGTTCAAGCCTGCGCAGGCTGATCGTTAGAAGTTAGGTGGAATCCGCGCCTCGTCGCAAGAGGAGGCTAGCCGCCCAGGGGACATTGTTGAAAAGGGCGGGACAGGAGAAGAATCGCGATTCTTTTGGAGATACAAACGTCGTGAGAACGGCGCCAGGTTCCAACATGAGGAAATAGGAGAGAGAGAAAACGGTTGACTCAACACTTTTCAAAAGACCGCTAGCCGCCTGTTTCTGACACACCCCGGTGGGCTGCTTTCGAAGGCAGCCCGCCGCGAAACGATCCTAGAACGACCCCATCTCGCTCAGCCGAAGTGTGTATACTGTGCGGAGTGAAGAACAAGCTTCTCCACGCATTTGTCCTGCTACTCTCCGCATCCCAGCTCCATGCCCAAGAACATCAGAATTGGACCGGCTTCTACACTCTAGCCACGAACCGCGAATTAGCCGCGACCGGTTTCAAACAAGACTTCCCCGGCGAAAAATTAAACGATCTGGTCACTCCGCATTTACAGCCCTGGGCCAAGGCCCGCATGGAAGCAACCGACGGCGTCGCCGATGACACCGGCCAAGTGTGCCTTCCCGACGGCATCTTCCGCTACCCCAGCATGGCCGGCCACTTTATCTGGCTCGAAGAGCCCGGCCGCATCGTAATGGTCTTCCAGAACATCAACACCGCCGGCGTCCGCCGCATTTATCTGGACCGTCCCCATCCCAAAAACCTGTCCCCCACTTGGAACGGCCACTCCATCGCCAGTTGGCGCGGCGATACGCTGCAAGTCGACACCATCGGCTTCAACGACAAATCCTGGCTCTTCGGCGGCATGCAGCCGCACACCGAAGAAGCCCACCTGATCGAACGCATGCGTCCCGTCGCCAACGGAGCATTCCTCGAAATCAACATCACTGTCGAAGACCGCCACGCGCTCTCGTCCCCCTACAGCTACAACCGCTATTACAAAAGGCAGCCGGAAGCCGCCGAGATGCCCGAAGACATCTGCAACGAAGACCCCATAACCTGGAAGCAGTTCCGCGACGAAGCCCTGAAGCGTCACCTCAAGTAACCAATATGCGATTCTCCCTGATTCTGTTCACCATTTCGTCAGCGCTAGCCCAGGACGCCGGAGCCACCCACGCCGATTGGCCGCATTACGGCGGCACGCAGTTTTCCTGGCGCTACAGCGCGCTCGATCAGATCAACGCGAGCAACGTCAAATCCCTAACGCCCGCCTGGATGTTCCAAACCGGTGACTACGCTGAAAACTTACAAGCCACGCCCATCGTGGTCGACGGCGTGATGTACTTGATCACCGCCCGCGCCCGCGTCTTCGCGCTCGATGCCGCCACCGGCCGCGAGCTCTGGCGTTACAACTACCCCGAAGTGCCGCGCAACATCCCCGGCTTCGTCGGCAGCCGCGGCCTCGCCGTCAGCGACGGCAAAGTCTTCTTCGGAACCAAGGACAACAATATGGTTGCCCTGGATCAAAAATCCGGCCGCCAGCTATGGAAAGTCAACATCGATGACGCGCGCCAGTGCGGCTGCAACATCACCGCCGCCCCGCTGGTCGTGAAAGATAAAGTCATCGTCGGCGGCACCGGCGGCGACGGCGCGCATCGCGGCTACATCACCGCCTTTTACACGAAAAATGGCCGCCTGGCGTGGCGCTGGTACGTGATCCCCGGCCCCGGCGAAAAAGGCCACGAAACCTGGAAAGGCGACAGTTGGAAATTCGGCGGCGGCGCGCCTTGGCTCACCGGTTCCTACGACCCCGCCCTGAACCTGCTCTATTGGGGCACCGGCAACGCCGCCGCCGATTTCTACGACGTAGAGCGAGTGCCGACCGGGGCTGACAAAACCAAGGACGTGAATCTCTACACCGCCAGCGTAGTCGCGCTCGACCCCGATACCGGCAAGCTGCGCTGGCATCATCAAGAAATCCCCGACGACCAGTGGGATTACGATTCCGCCTACGAAGTCCTGCTCATGGATCGCGAAATCCGCGGCCGCCTGCGCCAAGTTCTGGTCCATATGAATAAGAGCGGCTTGACCTCGGTTCTCGACCGCGCCACCGGCGAATTCCTGGGAGCCTTCTCCGTCCCCGAAGTCCGCACCTGGATCGCCGGCATCACCGAAGACGGCAAACTCGTCGGCCGCAACGAGCCGCAGCTAGGAAAAACCACCACCATTTGCCCCAGCGCCGCCGGAGCAAAAAGCTGGAACTCCATGGCGTATTCCCCACGTACAGGTTTTCTGTACGTGCCCGTCAACGAACTCTGCAACGACATCACCCCCAACAATCATGCCGCCGAGGAAGGCAAGAATTACATGAACGGCGAATTCCCCGTGAAGCTGCCGGCGAGCCGCGCCACCTTCAGCCACGTCGACGCCTGGGATCCCGTTACCGGCAAGCGCGCCTGGACCCTTCCTTATAAGTACGTCCTGCTCGCCTCGATGCTGGCCACCGCCGGCGATCTGGTTTTCACCGGAAATCCCGAAGGCGAGTTCTTCGCGTTGGACGCCAAAACCGGGGATCGCCTGTGGAGTTATCAAACCGGCGCCGGCCATCGCGGCGCGTCCGTCTCGTATGCAGTAAGCGGCCGCCAGTTTATCGCCACCGCGACCGGCTGGCACAACTCCGTCGTAGGAGCCGCCGCTGCCTCCTTGTTTCCGGATCAAGACTGGCGCCTCGGGTCCACGCTCGTACTCTTCGCCCTGCCCGAGGCCTCGCGATGAAACCCCTACTGACGTTGTTGGCGCTCGCCGCGTTGTGCTCCGCACAGAACGTGGCCGACGTCGTGAAGCAAGGCGAGCAAGTGTTCGCGAAGACCTGCGCCACCGGATATTGCCACGGAGTCAAAGGCACATCGAGCGGCGCACCGCGCCTGGCGGGCCGTGGGTTCGACCAGGCCTACATCGCGAACGTAGTCAGGAACGGCGTTCCAGACACCGGCATGGCGTCCTTCGCCACGCGCCTCTCGCGCCCGGAATTAATCGCGGTGGTGGCGTACGTAGCGGCCCTGAATGGCATCACCAATCCCACCCTCGGCGCAGCCGAAGCGGAGCCAACCGCACGCGCTCTCACCGGAGAAGCTGCCCGTGGCGCGGAACTGTTTAAGGAAGCCGTACGCGGATTCGGACGCTGCTCGACGTGCCATGAAGTGGGCGGTTTCGGAATTCCCGTCGCCGTGTCCATCACCAAAGTGCCGGCTTCCGTCGCCGCAATCAAAGCGCTAGCGACAGCGAACGTGAAGACCGCCGCCCTGGATGGCGAATCCATGCCCGCGCTCGTGCTGAGTGAAAGTAAGCAAGGCCCCGTGTTCTACGACCTGACATCCGCGCCGCCCGTGCAGCGCAACGCACCCCCCGGAGCCGCGAAATTCACAGACGGCAGCGAGTGGCGGCACTCGTCCGTGATCGGCGCG
>CAVVZG010000095.1:0-14696 GCA_963752205.1 Bryobacterales bacterium
AGCTGATCGGCGCGAGTGCCAAGTTGCGATTTGAGGCGCTCGATAAGCAAGCGGGCATTAGCAATTGCTTCATCGGAAATGATCCGTCGAAGTGGCGAACCAACATTCCCAATTACGGGCGCGTGGCGCTGCGGAATGTCTATCCGGGAATTGATCTGATTTTCTACGGCAAGGAGAGGCAACTTGAATATGACTGGGTAGTGGCCCCGGGCGCGGATCCCAAGCAGATTCGGGTGAAGTGGGAGGGCGCGGATCCAATCAGTAAGAACGCTACCGGGGATCTTGTGTTAACGGCCTCGCTGCGACAAAAGAAGCCCGTGATTCTGCAGCAAGGAAAGCAAATTGAGGGTGGGTACGTCGTGCGCGGGAAGGAAGTCGAGTTTAGAGGCGCGAAGTACGACGCGAACAAGGTTCTCATAATTGACCCGGTCCTGTTGTACTCCACGTACCTCGGCGGGAGCTTAGGCGATCTTGGCAACGCCATCGCGGTAGACAACGCGGGCAATGCCTACGTTACGGGCTCTACGGGATCGACCAATTTCCCAACGGCTGACCCTCTACAGGCCCGCAACGATGGCAGCAACGATGTGTTCGTGACTAAGATCAACTCGGCCGGGTCGGCCCTTGTTTACTCCACCTACTTGGGTGGTACTGCGGATGAGGGCGGCGCAGGCATCGCAGTGGACAGCTCGGGCAATGCCTATGTGACCGGCGATACAACCTCGCGTGATTTCCCTACAACCAAGCCGTTACAGGCCGGCAGCGCTAGCCCCGGCGTAGATGACGCTTTCGTAACCAAAATCAGCTCGGACGGGTCCGCCTTGGTGTACTCCACCTACCTAGGAGGCAGCGCGGCAGATCTCGGAAAGAGCATTGCAGTCGACGCCTCGGGCAGCGCCTATATTACGGGCATCACAGAATCCACCAATTTCCCTACGACCAACCCAATACAGGTCAATTACGGAGGTGGCTTCTATGATGCGTTTGTGACCAAAATCAACGCGGCGGGCTCGGCCTTTGTCTATTCCACCTACCTGGGTGGCAGCGCAGTTGATGTAGGCTATGGCATCGCAGTGGACGGTGCGGGCAATGCCTATGTGACGGGCTACACAGTCTCGATCAATTTCCCCAACACCAACCCCTTGCAGGGTAGCTTAGGCGGCGGCAATTTCGACGCGTTCGTCACTAAAATCAATGCAGCGGGTTCCGCGGTTTTGTACTCCACCTACCTAGGCGGCAGTGGCGACGACTCCGGCGATGGTATCGCGGTGGACAGCTCGGGCAACGCCTACGTAACGGGGTACACAACCTCGACCAATTTCCCGACGGTCAACGCTCTACAGCCCACCTATGGCGGTAATGGGGACGCGTTCGTAGCGAAAATCAACAATCTTGGCAATGTGCTAGTGTTCTCCACGTACTTAGGAGGCGGTGATCTGGATGGAGGAGGTAGCATCGCAGTCGACGCCTTGGGCAATGCATATCTGTCGGGCGTTACGAGATCGACTAACTTCCCGACCATCAATCCTCTGCAGGCAAGTAGCGGCGGCGGTCAAGATGCATTCGTAACCAAGATCAATGCGGGAGGCTCGACTCTTTTATTCTCCACCTACCTGGGTGGCGGGGGAAGCGAGTATGGCCCAGGCATTGCCGTGGACGGCTCGGGCAGGGCCTATGTTACGGGTTACACAACCTCGACCAATTTCCCGACCGCCAACGCTCTGCAGGCGAGCGGCGGTAGCGGGGACGCATTTGTTTCGGTAATTGGAACCTCTGACGGCATCACGATAACGACTGGCTCTATACTTCCGCAGGGAACAGTGGGCACTCTCTACTCGCAGCCTCTGGTCGCCAGCGGCGGAGTGACACCCTACTCATGGGGGTTAATCTCAGGAGCGCTGCCGTTGGGACTGTCTTTATCGAGTGGCGGAGTGATCACAGGCACTCCCACATCACCAGGAAGCTCAAGCTTTACGGTGTCGGTGACCGATTCCGCATTGTCGTCTGCTACCCAGTCATTCAGCCTCACGATCGCGCCGCCGCTATCATCTTTAGCCATCACGACAAATCCCGCGCTTCCAGGTGGAACATTGGGGGCTCTCTACTCGCAATCCCTCGCGGCCAGCGGAGGAAGCCCACCGTACACTTGGTCTTTGTTCTCGGGAACGCTTCCATTGGGATTGTCCTTATCAAGCAGCGGAGCGATCACTGGCATTCCGACGGCCACGGGAACCTCCAACTTCTTCGTGGTACGCGTGACCGATACGGCTTCCGCCTTTGCTACGCAGACGTTCCTGATCGCGGTGAGTGCCGCTACTGGCGCAAGCTTCGTCGGGTCGATGCCGCATATCGCGGCGGAGGAGAACTGGATCACGGCGTTTACGCTGGTGAATAAGCAGGCGGGGTCCGCGCAAGCACAGTTGAATTTTTTTGGCGATGCCGCCGACCCCAGCGGCAACGGCCCACTCATTTTGCCACTTACCCTTCCCCAGCAGTCGTCTGCCGCGCAGCCCTCGGCGACCTCGTCTTTCAGCCAAGCGATTTCCGCCAACGCGTCGCTGATCGTCCAAACGGCGGGTCCGCAGACGCCTCCGGTCGAAGTGGGCTCGGCGCAACTGGCCTCGACCGGCGACGTGGACGGGTTCGCCATTTTTCACCTGATCCCCGGCGCGCAGGAAGCGGTGGTGCCGATGGAGAAGCGCAATGCGAGTTCCTATTTGCTGGCTTTTGACAATACT
This sequence comes from Bryobacterales bacterium, assembly GCA_963752205.1. Lineage (GTDB taxonomy): Bacteria > Acidobacteriota > Terriglobia > Bryobacterales > Bryobacteraceae > Palsa-187. The sequence goes on from CAVVZG010000095.1 coordinate 2,739, forward strand.
GGTGGCGTGGTCTTGGGTGTGGCGGTGGCAAATGTTTCAGCGCAAGCTGGAAATGTTGGAATCGTGATTCGCGACGATACTGGCACAGTGATCAATAGCGGTTCGATGGCGATCGCGGCCAACGGGCACACCTCATTCGTGCTCTCCGCGCAATATCCGGTCACTGCGAACAGACGCGGCACCATTGAATTCGATACACCAGCGGGAGGCCAGATCAGCGTGCTGGGGATCCGGACCACTCCGCTGGGGAATAGCAATACGCTCACTACCATCCCGGCACTCGCGAACGTCGGGACGAGTGGCGGGAGTATTGCGCACATTGCGACCGGCAATGGCTGGCAGACCACATTTGTTCTGGTCAACGCCGGTACCAGCGCGGCGCTGGCTAACCTGAACTTCTTCGCGGATGTCACCGGCACACCCTTGGCGCTGCCAGTTTCGTTCCCTCAATTGGGCAGCGCCGTCACCACGGTCAATTCGGTCAGCCAAACTTTGGCGGCCGGAGCGAGTTTGCTGGTTCAGAGTGCCGCGCCGTTATCGAATCCGACCCCAACGATTGGATCGGCACAACTGACCACAACCGGAAACGTGAGCGGATTCGTGATTTTCCGCTACAATCCGAACGGCCAAGAGGCGGTAGTGCCGCTCCAGAGCGTCAACGCGAACGCTTATATTGTTGCGTTTGACAACACGGCAGGGACGGCCACGGGCGTGGCGATCAACAGCGTTTCATCGCAGTCCGTGAACGTGCCGGTGGTGATTCGCGACGATGCGGGTAACCAACTTGCGACCGATACACTGAACTTGGCTGCCAACGGGCATCTGGCCTTCACTTTGGGAACCGACAAATACCCGGCGACGGCGAACATCCGCGGCACCATCGAGTTCGATACGCCTCCCGGCGCGCAAATCGGAGCTCTTGGCATCCGTATTCCCGTCGCGCACACGTTTACCACGCTACCGGCGCTCGTCAAGTAGCCCGCATTTCTCCTAACCAAGTACGGATTGACACCCGCTTTCCGGGAGGGCTAGAGTTGGGGCATGGAACAAGTATCATTCGGGCAGAGTGCGATTGCGGTTGAGAACGCGCGCTTCATGAGCCGGGTGTATGGCTGGATGACGGGCGGGCTTTGCGTCACGGGGCTGGTGGCTTGGAACGTGGCGGGCGATCCGGCGCTGGTGCAAACGATCTTCGGCAACCGGCTGCTGTTCTGGGCTTTGATCATCGCACAACTGGGAGCTGTCGCGGCGCTATCGTTCCTAATCAATAAGATCAGCGGCGCCATGGCTACGGTCATCTACATTTTGTATGCGGCGTTGACGGGTCTTACGCTATCCAGCATTTTCTTGCTTTACACGGGGTCGAGCATCGCGGAAGTGTTTGGCGTCACGGCGTTCGGGTTTGCGGGGCTTAGCGGTTTCGGGCTGGTGACCAAGCGGGATCTGGGGCCGGTGGGCTCGTTCTGCATGATGGGGTTGTTCGGTCTGATTGGCTACGCGGTGCTTTCCCTGTTCTTGCCATCACTGATGGGGGCGGGCGGGAGCTTCGTGTTTTCGATCGTTGGCATCATCGTATTCGCGGGGCTCACGGCTTATGACACGCAGCGCATCAAGGCGATGAATGTTCCCGGGAACGAGGGAACCGATGCCGGGCGCAAAACGGCCATTTTCGGGGCTTTGACGTTATATCTCGACTTCATCAACCTGTTCCTGAGCTTGCTGCGCCTCAGCGGCCGCAGGCGCTAGATCGGTGGCCGAGCTGTTGTGGCTCATCAGCCAGATCGGCGGTGGGTAGCGGGGTATTTTGCGGGCGAACTGTAACGATGAATCCAGAGCAAATGGGCGTCTATGAGCAGGTCGAACACGACCTTCGAATGGCGCTCAAGAGTCTATCGGAGCCGTACATGAATGAAGTCCCCTGCATCCGAGAAATATGCGAACTTGTCCGGGCGGCCCACGACATGGCCGAATCCGTATTACTGGAGCGGCCTCTGAGCACAGAGCAACTTGACCAAGCCATCGATAATATCCTGCAAAAGATCACGCAGCGTTCAAGGTAGCTATACCGAGCGACGCGACCGTCCCCGCCGCATAAAGAAACCATAAAGATTTTATGAAAGCCTTTCAATGCAAGGTTTTCATTGAGACGGGCTAGGTGTGCTCATCGAAATTATTGATTGGTCGTTTGCCTTTTCCAGGTATAGAATTACGCATGATGTTACAGTCGCATTCAAGCTCCGTCGCTTGCTTGCTACCGGCCACGCAAGACGCGCGGCTCTAGCACTACTAAAGAAGTCGATCGAACTTCTTCAATTAAAAAAGGAGAACCAATGGCGGAAAAAGAACCTCAAATGCAAGCGACGTTGGGCCTAACCGGCCTGACCATGAATGCGATGGCGCTGATTGCTCCGGGCGCCTTTCTGTGGCTGACTTTTGCGATCCAGGCGAACACCGGAGCGACAGGTCCTGCTATGTGGGCAGGAATTTTACTGGCGCTGCTGCTGTGTCTGGCGACGGCGGTGTGCTACGCGGAAATGGCGAAGCTGTATCCCGGCACGGGCAGTTCGTACTTCTTCGCGGAACAAGCTTTTCTCAATCACGATAAGATGTGGCGCTACGCGCGTCTTTCGAAGTTTATTGTCGGCTGGGGCTCGCACCTGTACTACTGGATCTATCCGGGAGTGATGGTGGCGGTGATGGGCGTCCTGGTGGGCTACCTGGTGGGGACGATCTGGCCGAACTTCATGAGCGCCGGAAATCCGGGGCCAGTGTTTATGGCGGTGATCGCGGTGGTGTTCTCCTTCGCGGTGGCTTGGATCGCCAGCCGCGGTGTGAACGGCTCGACGGCGGTGAACATCGCCATCAACGTCATTCAGATCAGCGCGCTGATCGTGTTCTCGGTGATGGCCCTCGGTTTTCGCGCGAATCATCCGCCGGGAAGCGTGGCTTATCAGTTTGACTCGTCCTCGGGCGATGCTTACGATTACGAATTCCTGACCATGTCGCAGACCGTAAACGGCACGGCGACGGATGTCATTGTGCGCGACGACAAGGGCAACCCCAAGCCGAAGCTGGACGCGGCCGGCAAGCCGGTCCCGTTTCACATCGCTTATCCGGAGAAGGATGACAAGGGCGTATTCTTGAGCCATCCGAGCCCCGGCTCGGTGATCGGCATTCACAACTTTGGCTGGGTATTCGTGCAGGCGACGGTCGCCATTCTGATTCTAGTGGGCTTCGAATCGGTAACGGCAATGGGAGGCGAGGCTAAGAATCCCAAACGCAACGTGCCGATTGCGGTGATCACTTCGCTGCTGGTGCAAGGAGCGTTCTGTTACCTGTTCGAGTATTTCGCGGCCAACTACTTCTTGAACAGCGGGTATCCGATGACCAGCGCGCAGGGGTCGGCGGCGCCGATCGGCGACATGATGATCGTCGTCGGCAACGCGATCCTGGGACCGGGCAACGGCCGCACCTTCATGCTGATCGAGGCGTTCACGGTGTTCCTGGCGATTATCGGCACGACGCTATCCTGCATGAACACGGCGGCGCGCGTCACCTACGCGATGGGCAAGGACGAGGAAGTTCCGGAGCATTTCGGGCTGCTGCACTCCGAGACCCTGACGCCACATCGCGCGATCTGGACGCTGGCGGCGATCTCGGCCGTGGTGGGCGTGGTTGCGGTGCTGGTGCCTTTCGGCGATTCCGGCGCTCTGCAGGACTCGGCTATCAAAGCCTTGCCGCAGGGGCTGTTCTCGAGCGTGGGCTATATGTCACACGATGCGATGGCGGCGCTGCCGAACACGCTGCTGACGATCACGCTGGCCTCCAACTTCGGCACGTTCCTGTTGTATATGCTGAGCTGCTTCATCTGCATCGTGGCGTATCACAACCATCCGAACTACAGCTTCATACGGCATATGGCGATTCCGATCTTCGGGCTGCTCGCCAATTTGGCTTGCATGGCGTTTTACATCATCGGTCCCTTCATGGGATACGGCACGGCGAAGGAGCCGCTGCTGGCGCTGGGGATTGCGCTCGTATGGGCTCTCTATGGCGGCATTTACTTCATGCGCGCCAGCAAACAGAAAGGCCGGACGACGCTGGTGGGAGAACGCGGGATGGGAGCTGTCTCGTAACTTACGTCAGCAAAGTCACGGAGGTTCGGGCGGGCGCTCATGCCCGCCCGTTTTTTTCATAGGGGCGTCGTTACTTGATGTAGACCATGCTTGACGTAGAGTTTGCGCAACTTTCGGATTTCGGAAAATCCCGGGACCACAACGAGGACTACCAGGGCTACTGGGCGCCGGAGACGGCGGAGAAGGCGCGCACGCACGGCTGGCTGTTCGCGCTGGCGGACGGGGTGGGCGGGCACGACGACGGCGAGGTGGCTTCGCAAGCTGCGGTGGAGCATCTGGTCAACGGCTTCCGGGACGCCCCCAAGGACGAGGCGCTGGGCGCGCTGTTGACGCGGCTGGTGAAGGCCGCCAACTTGTGCGTGTATGAAAAGGGCAAGAAGGCCAGTGTGGGCGGCACGAACATGGCCACGACGATGGTGGCGTGCGCGCTGCGCTACGATCGCGCGGCGGTGGCGCATGCGGGAGACTCGCGGTGCTATTTGATCCGCGAGGGCTGCGCGTCGCTGCTGACGCGGGATCACACCGTGGCCAATGAGCAGCTAAAATTGGGGATTCTTTCGGCGAAGGAATTTGCGAATTCTCCGAATCGTCATGTTCTCGTGAGGTCACTGGGCAATGATATGTTCGTCAACGTGGATTTGGCGGAGCCGCAGGTGCTGGCGGGGGACGTGCTGGCGATGTGTTCGGATGGGCTGCATAATTCAGTGGAGGGGTCAGAGATAGCGGCTCTGACGGGCCGCGGAGCCGATCTGGGGAGCGCGGCACGCAGGCTGATCGAGCTTGCCAACGATCGGGACGGTAACGATAATATAAGTGTTTCGCTCATTCGCATTCGGGACGTGGAGCGGGTTGGCATGTACCGCGGGCGGCCTTATAAGCTGCGCTGACGGCGGCCACGGCCCCTGATCATGAAATCCATCCATCCCGGCGATCTCCTCAACCAATACCGGATTGAAAACCTGGTGGCGCGCAGCGGCATGGCGTCGATTTATAAAGCGACGGACATGCAGACGAACCAGCCGGTGGCGATCAAGATTCCGCATCCGGAGATTGAGGGCGACCCGGTGCTGTTCGAGCGCTTCCAACGCGAAGCCGAGATCGGGCAGATGCTGGACCATCCGGGCGTGATGAAGGTGCTGGCTTACAACACGCGCGGGCAGGTCTACATGGTGCTGGAGTGGGTGGAAGGCAGGCTGCTGCGCTACATCATCCATGAAGAGAAGAAGCTGCCGCCGGAGCGGGCGATCAAGCTAATGGTCGAGATTCTGGATGCGCTGGATTACATTCATCGCAACGGGGTGGTGCATCGCGATCTGAAGCCGGAAAACATTATGGTCAACACCGAGGACCATATTAAGCTGATCGATTTCGGGATTGCGGGCAAGACGGGGGCGCGGCGGTTGACCTTCGCGAAGCTGTCGCAGGTGATGGGGTCTCCGGATTACATTTCTCCGGAACAGGTGAAGGGGAAGCGCGGGGATGGGCGCGCGGATCTGTATGCGATGGGCGTGATTCTTTACGAGATGCTGACGGGGGAGACGCCGTTTTCCGGGCCGAATCCGTTTGCGATTATGAACGACCGGGTGTTGAATAATCCGGTGCCTCCGCGGGAGGTGAATCCGGAGATTTCACCGGCGCTGCAGGAGGTTTTATATCGGGCGTTGGAGCGGGAGCCTAGTAACAGATACTCGACGGCGAATGAGTTTGCTTGGGATCTGGAGCATTTGGATCAAGTGGAACCGGCGGAGCGGCCGGAGATGCGGGAGTGGAAGAAGCGGAAGACGTCGCTGATGGGGAATGTTTTGTTTTACGCGGCGATGGCGTTGATTCCGATTGTGATTTTTGGGTTGTTGTTGTTGGTGGCTCGGCACACTTGAGAGGCGGGGAGTGCCGGACTGGGAGGTCCGCCCCACGTTAGTCGTTGTGGGTCATGAAGTCGGGGTAGGCGCCGGCGCCTAGTTCGTGGAGGTCCAGGCCTTGGCGTTCGGCTTCGGGGGCGGTTCGCATGGGGGAGATGCGATTTAGCAAAAACGTTATCAGGTAGGTCAGGGGGAGGACTAGGCCTAGTAGGGTTGCTACTCCGGCTAGCTGCGCTAGCCATTGAGTGGGCGCGGGGGATTTGGCTAGGAAGGCCACGGCTAGGATGCCCCAAATGCCGCCGATTAGGTGGACGGAGATGGAGCCGCCGGGGTCGTCTATCGTTAGGTGGAGTTCGAGTAGTTCGACGGTGTAGGTTACCAGGACTCCGGCCACCAATCCTACGATCATGGCGGCGGCGGGGGGCATTACGGCGCAGCCGGCGCTGCTGGCTACCAGTCCACTGACCCAACCGTTGGCGCAGAGCGAGGCGTCAGGTTTTCCGAAGCGGATTCTGGTGATGGCGGCTACTGCTAAGAGGGACGACGCGGCGGCCAGGGTGGCGTTCACTACTACTAAGACGGAGCGGGTGGGTTCGGCGTGGGCGTAGAGGATGGCGCCGGCGCAATCGAGGCCGATCCAGCCTAGCCAGACTAGAAAACATCCTAAGATCACTAGCACGGCGTTGTGGCCGGGGATGGCCATGGGCATGCGGTCCGAGGTATATTTGCCACGGCGGGGGCCTAGGATCCAAGTCACTACCAGCGCGGTGATGCCGCCTGCGGCTTGAATGGGGGCGGCGCCGCCGGCGTCGATGAAACCGATTTGGGCTAGCCATCCGCTCCAGACCCAGTGGGCTAAGAGTGGATAGGTCCAGGCGGCGAAGACGGTGGTGGAGAGGCAGGCGGCTCCTAAGCGCCAGCGATCGGCTCCACTGCCTAGAGGGATGATGGCGGCCAGGCCGGCGCTCATCATTCCTAGAAGGGCGACTAGGGAAGCGGGCGAGCCGTCGAGCGGGAGGCCGCGCAGGAAGAAGTGTTCGGCGGCGATCCAGTTCCAGGGTTTCGCGCGGATGAAGAATTCGTAGGCGGGGCCGCCGGGGTAGCCTGCAAAGGCGAATCCGATGACGAAGAACACTACTGCTGCCAGGGCGAATACGCAGAGGGAACTCAGCATCATGTGGGCAGCGTTGCGGGAGCGGCCGAGTCCGGAGTTGATGACTGCCAGGCCTCCTGCGGCTAGCGGCACCAAGACGATGAACAGAAGGCACAGCACGGAGACGGCTGGCGTCACTCTGGTTCACCGTGGGGAATGCGGTGGGAACGAACAGCTAACCCCACGCCCAGGAGCTGCACGCAAAAGCCGGCTAGAGCGAAGGCGGTCTGCGGCGCGGCTTCGAGCAGGGCGATCGCCGCTAGGACGATGATCCAACCGGCGAACTGCAAGAAGAATCCGACGACTCGCATGAAAATTACGAACCATTATAGCAACGTGGTGTGCAGGGTTCGGCGTTAATATTCGGTAATCGCGCGGCGGCTTAAAAACACCACGATGGTGCGGCGTCACCGCAGGGAAAAGCCTGACAAAAACGCTATTACCAGGGCTTCATTGCAGTTAGCGTTTGGCCCTTGCCCTGCATTTACCCAGGACAGAAAGGCAGGACAGATTATGAAAACGAAATTGCTGGCGATGATGTTGTTGGCGGGTGGAGCGGTGTTTGCTCAACCGCGATTCTCGGTGGGGATTGGCTTCAATGCAGCGCCGCCGGTCTACGCGTCTAACATTCCGCCTTGTCCGGGGCCGGGGTTTACGTGGGTGGACGGGTATTGGTCACAAAACTTCGGCCAGCCGGTGTGGATCGCGGGGTACTGGAGCGCTCCGGTAGTTAGAGCGGGGTTCGGAATTGCGCCGCGCTTCGACGAACATTTCCGGGGCGGCGATTTCGAGCGGAACCGCGGGGTTGACCGGGGCCGGGATTTCAACGGGCACGATCGCGAGAACGGCAACGGCTTCCGCGGCCGCTAACAGAGCTAAGGGGTGAGTTGTAAGCGCGAGAAGCCGGCCGCTATGGAGGCCGGCTTTTGTGCGATGTTGGACCATGCGCCTCGCGTTGGTGTTTATGGTGGCTACAGCGGCAGTGTGGGCGCAGCCGACGTTCCGGGTAGAGGATAAGGAACTGCGCAGTCCGCTGACGCTGATCGCGTACGGGGATCAGCGGTTCACGGATCCGGCGGACACCCGGCGCACGAATCCACGAGTTCGGCAGTGGCTTGTGGAGCAGATTGCCAAAGAGCATCCTGCCGCCGTCATTATGAACGGCGATGTGCCGCTGGCGGGCAGAGTGGCTAACGACTACGAGGTGTTTCAGGTAGAGACCAAGGTCTGGCGCGATTTGCATCTGCGGGTTTATCCGGCGCTGGGAAATCATGAGTTCGTCGGCGAGCCGCGGCAGGATCTGGAGAATTGGTGGAGCGCGTTCCCGGAGCTGCGCGGGCGGCGCTGGTATTCGGCGCAATTGGGCTCACGGGTTTATTTGCTAGCGCTGGACAGCGATACTTCGCTGCTGCCGGGGAGCGAGCAGGCAGGGTGGCTGGAGAAACAGATCGAGGGGCTGCCGGCGTCGGTCGATTTCGTGATTGTGTCACTGCATCATCCCCCGGTGGCGGATGTGCAGACGCATATCGAGGTGGATCACAATCCGCGTCCGAACGAGATGGCGCTGCGGGATTATTTGTCTAAGGCGGCGCGGACTTCGCACGCGGCGTTTCTGGTGAGTGCGGGGCATATTCACAATTACGAGCGCAATGTGGTGGAAGGCGTAACGTACCTGGTGTCGGGCGGAGGCGGGGCGCCGCCTTATTTCGTTGAGCGCGCTCCTGAGGATCTGTACCAGAGCATTCTGTTTCCGAACTATCACTACGTAAAGCTCACCGTCGAGAAAGACCGGTTGCATGGGGATATGTACCGGGTAGAGAACCCGGAGGCCTCGAAGCTGACGGTGGAGTTAAAAGACAACTTCGATGTGGTGGCGAAGGCGCGCTAGGCCCCGCCATTTGGCATAGCGCGGATACGGGACAAAGGGCTTACCGGGGCACGATATCATAGAGTAAATGCGTACCTTTTTGACTGCGTGCGCAGACCCACGTAGAACTCGTCTGGGCATAGCTGTGATTCTTTGCCTGGCGGCTGTTGGCTGCCAGAGAACGAGTGGGACTGCCAGCGCCGCGGGGCCGCCGCCTGCGCCATTGGTATCTGTCGTCGAAGTGAAGCCGGAAGACGTGGCGATTTATAGCGAATACACGGCTGAAACCTACGCGCGCGATATGGTGGAAGTGCGCGGGCGCGTGGACGGCTATATCGAACAGAGGTTGTTCCAGACGGGCGCAGATGTGAAGGCCGGGCAGGTTTTGTACACGCTCGACCGGCGTCCTTACCAGGCGGACGTGGCGAAGGCGCAGGGGGATCTGGGGCAGAATCAGGCGAGCCACGAGTTTGCGCAGCACCAAGTGGCGCTGCTGCAGGCCGAGGCGGACCTGAAGCAGGCCGAGGCGAATCTGCTCAAGGCGAAGCAGGATGTGGACCGGCTGCAACCGCTGGTGAAGGAAGAGGCGGCGGCGCAACAGGATCTGGACAACGCCATCGCCGCTTTCCAGGCGAACGAAGCGAACGTGAATTCGCGCAAAGCCAACGTCCAGCAGATGCGGCTGTCGACGCAGGCGCAGATCGACACAACCGCTGCGCAAGTGGACTCGACCAAGGCGCAGTTGGCGGCGGCGCAATTGAATTTGGAGTACGCGACTATCAAGGCTCCGATCAGCGGGCGGATCGGCGATAGCTTGATTCAGGTGGGCGGCCTGGTAAACAAAACCTCGGCAACGCCGTTGACCACCATTGTGCCGCTGGATCCGATCTGGCTGCGGTTCAAGGTGAGCGAATCGGAATATCTGGGGATGCAGAAGACCGCTAACGAGGCGCGCGTGCTACAGAGGCCGATTGAGCTGGTGCTGGCGGATGGCAGCGTGCATCCTTATCCAGGGCACTTCCAGAACGCGGTGAATCAAGTGGACCCGAAGACGGGGACGCTGGAATTGCAGGCTACGTTTCCGAATCCGCAGCACAACATTTTGCCGGGGCAGTTTGGGCGGGTGCGGCTCAAGACGAATGACCGCAAAGCGGTGCTGCTGGTGCCGCAGAGGGCGCTGCTGGATTTGCAAGGGTCGCAGTCGGTATACGCGATCGATGCGAACAATAAGGTTCTGGTGCATAACGTGGTGGTGGGGGAGCACATCGGCGAGCGGGTGATTGTGTTGCAGGGGCTGAAACCGGGGGATCGCGTGATTGTGGAGGGCGTGCAGAAGGTGCGGCCTGGGGTCACGGTGAGTGCCGATGTTTACCAGCCTGCGGCGGTGAGGAAATAGAAGATGGCCAAGTTCTTCATCGACCGTCCGGTATTTGCGATCGTGATTGCGATTGTGATCGTGCTGCTGGGGGCTGTCAGCATTCCGAACTTGCCGGTGGCTTCTTATCCGCAAGTGGTGCCGCCGGTGGTGCAGATCGTGGCGAATTACCGCGGGGGCAATGCGCTGGATCTGGAGAAGACGGTCGCGCAGCCGATCGAGCAGCAGCTTATCGGACTGGACGGGATGTTGTACTTCCTGTCGCGCAGCTCCAATAACGGCACGCTGACCATCGACGTGACATACGAATTAGGTACAGATCCGGACTTGGCTACGGTGAAGACGCAGAACAAGGTGAGTCTGGCGCTGCCGCAACTGCCTCCGGAAGTGCAGCGGGTCGGGGTCACGGTGAAGAAGGTTTCGACGGCGTTGATCGCGGCGATTTCGCTGACGTCGCCGGACGGGCGCTACGATTCGCTATTTCTGAATAATTACGCGGCGATCAATCTGGTGGATAAGATCGGCAGCATCACGGGCGTGGGCGATGCGCGGCTGGCGGCGCAGCAGACTTACGGGATGCGGGTGTGGGTGAATCCGGACAAGATGGCCAAGCTGAGGCTGACGGCCACCGACGTCAATAACGCGATTCAGGAGCAGAACCGGCAGAATCCGGCGGGGTCTATCGGGCAGCCGCCGGTGGACAACGGGCACGGATTTCCAATATCCGGTGAATGCGACCGGACGGCTGCTCGATCCGCAGCAGTTCGCCGACATCGTGGTGCGGGCGCAGCCGGATGGGTCGCTGCTGCGGCTGCGCGATATCGGGCGCGTGGAGTTGGGCGCGGAGGATTACACCACTTTCAGCGCGCGAGAACGGCGAGCCGGCGGCGGTGCTGATCGTGAACTTGCGCCCGGGCGCGAACGCGGTCGAGACGGAGAATCGCGTGAAGGCGTTTCTCGAGGAAGCGAAGAAGAACTTCCCGGCGGGGATTCGAATACAAGATCGCTTACGACGCGACGCAGTTCGTGCGGGCATCGATCAAGGATGTGGTCGCAGACGCTGTTTGAAGCGGTCGGGCTGGTGATCCTGGTGGTGTTCGTGTTCCTGCAGGACTGGCGCGCGACGCTGATTCCGCTGGTGACCGTGCCGGTGTCGATTTTGGGTGCGATGGCGCTGTTCCCTGCCCTGGGATTCACCATCAACATGACCAGCATGTTCGGGCTGGTGCTGGCGATTGGCATCGTGGTGGACGACGCCATCGTGGTGGTGGAAGCGGTGCAGCTCAATATCGATCGCGGGATGCTGCCGCGCGAGGCTACGATGCACGCGATGGCGGAGGTCTCCGGGCCCGTGGTGGCGATTGCTTGCATTTTGGGCGCGGTGTTTATTCCGGTGGCGTTTCTGGGCGGGATTGCGGGGTTGATCTACCGGCAGTTTGCGCTCACGATCGCGGCGTCGGTGTTGATTTCGGCGTTCAGCGCTTTGTCTTTGAGTCCCGCGTTGTGCGCGATGATTTTGCGGCCGAAGAAGGAATCGAGTTTGCAATCGCGGTTGTTCGCGGGGTTCA
>CAVVZG010000096.1:0-6507 GCA_963752205.1 Bryobacterales bacterium
TGAAACGAAAGGTCAGCTTGGTGATCAGGCTATTCACGGATCCCAGGCCCATCGCATCGACGGCTTGCCCCACCGATTGCTTCGAGGCATCGCGCCGCAGGTCGATGATGAGGGCGCGTCCGCCGGGCTTGAGTACGCGGTACATTTCCGCGAGCGCCTCCCCCGGTTGGCTGAAATTTTTGAAGGCGGCGCGGCACAGGATGAAATCGAAGCGCGATTCAGGGAAGCGCATGGCGGAAGCGTTGCCTTGACGAAAATCGACGCGCACGTTGGCGGCGGCGGCATTGGCGCGGGCGATGTCAACGAAAGTTTCGCTGATGTCGAGGCCGGCGATGCGATAGCCGCCGAGCTTGGCCAATTCGATGGCGAAATATCCCGGTCCGGGAGCGACTTCGAGCACACGGCTGCCACGCGGGAGCTGTTGCGCGATGCGTTGCGCGAGTGCTTGGAAGTCTTTTAGCGATTTTTTGGTGAGGCCGGCATACCATTTGGCGACGGCGCCTTCCATTCCCAGACCTTTGTAAGGCTTTGCGGACATGAGTTGTTTTCCTTTCTGAAGGCGATCGTAACCAGGCTTAGGAATCCGTTAAAGTCTCACTCGGCGAACGCCCGCTGGGGATCGGCGAATGGCGCAGCGGACCGGCAAAGTTGGCTAGCATGGGCTGATGCCTAAGCTTTTGGAATTTGACAACGTTACCGTCGAGCGCGAGGGGACGAGGGCGCTGCGCAACGTTACTTTCTCGATTGAGGCCGGCGAGCATGTGGCCATACTGGGTCCGAATGGGAGCGGGAAATCGACACTGCTGAAAACAGTGACTCGCGAGTGCTATCCGCGCTTTCCGCTGGACAGCAGGATGCGGATCTGGGGGGAAGAGATTTGGACGCTGTTCGAACTGCGGGCGACTTTGGGAATTGTTACCAACGATCTGGTGGCTCTTTGCACCAAACCGTATTCGGCGATGGAGACGGTGCTCAGCGCGTTCTTTGGATCGATTGGGATCTGGCCCAATCATCACGTGACGCCGGCCATGGAGCACAAGGCGCAAGAGGTTCTGGAATTTTTTGAAGTCGCGCACCTGGCGGACAGGCTGATGACGGAACTATCGAGCGGCGAGGCGCGTCGCGTCGTGTTCGCGCGGGCGTTGGCGCACGATCCCAAGGCACTGGTGCTGGACGAGCCTACTAATAGCCTGGACGTGCGGGCGCAGCGCGAAGTCCGCGACGCCATGCGCAAGCTGGCGCACAACGGAGTGACGGTGATCGTGGTGACGCATCATCTGCCCGATATCATTCCTGAGATCGGACGAATCGTCGCGCTCAAAGAAGGCCAGATATTTTTCGATGGGAAGAAGGAAGAACTGCTGACGGCGGAAAAGATGGAGGAGTTGTTTGAAACGCCGGTGGGAGTGGAAGAAAAACGCGGCAGCTACAACATGGTGCTCACTGATTAAAATCCGGACTGCCGTTCTTCGGGGAGCGGCAGTCCGGCCGAATTCAGTTAGCGCCAGCGTCCACCGAAGCGGCCGTAGAAGCCGATGGTGGGGCCGTAGTAATACGGGTAGCCGTATCCGTATCCATAGTAGGGATAGTAGCCCGGTCCATAATAGCCGCCGTAGTAGCGTCCCGGAGGCGGCGTGGAACGCGGCTGGTCTTGGGGCTGTTGATAGTCGTAGGGGCCCACGTAGCGGAAAGCTTGCGGGGCGCGGTCGGTATTTACCACTACCGGGTTGTCGATGCGGAACGTGAGCACTTGTTCCGGTCGGACGATGGTGGGGTTACCGCGGGTCAATAAGACTCCGATTACGCCTACTGCGGCGCCGGCGCCAGCGCCGATGGCGGCGCCTCTGCCAAGATCGGCCACTGCTCCGGCCGCTGCGCCCACCGCCGTGGTGGTGCCGATCGCGGCCGCGTCACGGCCTACCGAAGTGGTTCCGTTGCGGTCGATCAGTCCGGTTTTGACCGGGACTTGACTGCCGTCGACCAGCGTCATATCGGTGAGTTCAAGGCCCAGACGCGAAGTGCCGGCGACACGTCCGGCTTTCTTGGCTTCAGAGATACGGCCCTGAATGACTTGGCCGCGATCGGCTACGATGACGCCGTTCACCACGATGGGTTTCACCAGCGTGGCGGAAAATGCATCGCCCTCATGGTTGCGATCCGAGGAAAGCACTTGGTTGACGCGCACTGTAAAGAAGGTTCCGGGCGCGATGGTGAGCTGCGCCGGCACCGGAGGCGGCGGGGGCGGAGCTTGCGCATAACGCGGATCGAAACCGCCTTGGGCAGGCTGGCCGGGACCTGCGGGTGCGGGGCCTAAGCGGCGCCAGCCACCGTTATTCTGTGGCGCTTGATTTTGCGGCGCGCCTTGCTGTCCTTGAAATTGGGGATCGGCGGGAGCAGGTCCAGGGCCTGCGCCTTGGGGGCCTGCCTGATCCTGCGCCGTAACTGTGGGCGGCGGAGTGGGGGCGTCCTGCGGGTCCTGCGCAAGGACCAGTCCGGAGGCCGCCATAAAAGTTACCAGTAATCCAGTTTTTACCGCACGATTTGTTCTCATCATGAAAACCTCTTCCGCTTTTACTAAGGCATCTGGAGTGCCAAAAAGAACCCCATGTAAGTACAACAAAAATCGATGTGCGAGGATGTGGCGCTTGCTCTAAAACCACCGGGCGCGGTGGATTTCAACCAATCGATACAACTCGGCCACAAGCGTGCTAAGGTAGACCCAAATGTGGAATAAAGATCAGCCATCTTCTCCTTCTTCTCAACCAACTTCTCAGCCTGCTGCGAGTCCCATGATGACGGGCGGAGGAAGTTCAGCAATGGGTTCCGGGTCGGTCACCGTCGTCGGGGAGACGCTGCGCATTCAAGGAAAGCTCACCAGCGGCGAGGAGATTATCGTCAATGGCGAACTCAGCGGCGACTTGGAGCTGAATCACCGGCTGACGATCGGACCGAAGGGCAAAGTGGAAGCGGGCGTGAAGGCCAAGGAAGTAATCATCGCGGGGTCCGTTAAAGGCAACGTCGACGCCGCCGAGCGAATCACGTTGCGCGCCGGAGCGAATCTGGTGGGCGATGTGAAGACCGCCGGCATTGTCATCGAAGACGGCGCTTACTTTAAGGGCGGCATCGATATTACGCGGCCGGCCACTCCCCGCTAAGGGGATGTAACCGGCGGGGGTGGGGCCAGCGCCTTTGGGATAGCGTTTGGTTTGGTAGACTGAGGTTACACCCCCCAAAAATGCTGTCCGCACCCAAAGCCCGGGTCACATTCATAGACTGGATGCGCGGGGTCGCGGCCGTGATCATGCTGCAGGGGCACACCTTCGATGCCTTTCTGCGGCCGGCGGACCGCAGCGGGGCGTGGTTCACTTTTTCGCAATTCTTCGGCGGCGAAGCGGCGGCCATTTTCCTGTTTCTGACCGGGGCCACCTATGGGATGGGAATGAACCGGAGGGAGCACATGCCTCCGGGAGCGCGCGTGTTGCAGGCGCTGAAGCGGGCGCGGTTCTTGTTTATCCTGGCGATTTTGTTCCGGCTGCAGGGTTGGATCTTTGCCTGGGGCACGAGTCCGTGGACCGACCTGTTAAAGGTAGACATTCTGAACGTGATGGGCGCGACGGCGGCGCTGCTGGCGTTTCTGGCGCTCTTTAGCGGTGTCGACCGGGTGCGTTGGGCGGTGATGGCGGGCACGGTGATCGCGGTACTTTCGCCAGTGATTTCGGCGCTGCATCTGGACGCGATTCCGGGGCCGCTGCGCGATTACTTTGTTCCTAGCGCGGCGATGTTCAGCATTTTTCCCTGGGGCGCGTTTCTGGCGTTCGGCATCGGCGTGGGCAGTTTGATTCCGCTGGTCAAGCACGGGTCATGGAACCGCGTGATGCAGTGGTCGGCGCTGCTGGGATTCGGGCTGGTGTTCGGCGGGCGCTACTTTGCGGACCTTCCTTTTAGTGTTTACGCGCAATCGGAATTCTGGCTGAACAGCCCGGCATTAGTGGCTTGCAAATTGGGGATCGCGCTGTTACTGGGCGCGTTCGCTTATCTGTGGTGCGAGTATCTGGCGGCGGGCAACTGGAGTTGGGTGCGGCAACTGGGCACCACTTCCCTGCTGGTTTACTGGGTGCACGTGGACCTGGAATACGGTCCTTGGTTCGCGAAATACCGGCAACATTTGAATGTGCCTGAAGTGCTGGGGACCGCGGCGCTGATGATCGCGTGCATGTTGGGATTGAGCATGGCGTGGACGGCGGTGCGGAAATTGCGGCAGCCCAAGGCCGAGCCGATCTCGGTGGTGGAACTTCCGGTGCGCAGCGAAGCGCAGCGGCGGCGCGCCTAACCCACAGATTTCCGCGCACGCTTGTGATCTAATCACGTGTATGCGTGACCACCATTGGATCGGAATCGCTTTCCTGGGAGCTTGCCTGTGCGCGCCAGCTCAGTGGCTGAATCAACCGATGGCGGGGGCTCCGCGCACGCCAGACGGCAAGGTCAATATGACCGGGCCGGCGCCGCGCGTCAACGGCAAGCCCGACCTCTCCGGAATCTGGCAGGCGGCGGCGGAACCACGCGGGCCGGGACTCTATGGCTTGGGTGAGTCTCCTAATTCGAGATATTTTCGCGACGTGCTGGCGGATTTCAAGCCTGGCGAGGAGCCGCTGACGCCGGCCGCGGTGGAAATTCTGAAGCAGCATGCACAGGCGGGCGCCATCGTGAGTCCCAGCCTGAACTGTTTGCCCGATGGCGTGCCGCACGGCGATTTGCTGCCGGAGCCGTTCAAGATCATTCAGACTCCGGGCGTGATGGTGATGCTGTACGAAGTGGAGACCACGTTCCGGCAGGTTTTCACGGACGGGCGCAAGCTGCCCGCCGATCCGAGCCCGTCGTGGAACGGGTATTCGGTGGGCCAATGGGATGGCGACACGCTGGTGGTGGACACGGCGGGTTTCAACGATTTGAGTTGGCTCGACGCACGCGGGCACGGGCACAGCGAGGACATGCGCATCCAGGAGCGCTTTCACCGCCGCGATTTTGGGCACATGGACGTTGGCGTCACGATTACCGATCCGAAAGTTTTCACAAAGCCGGTGGCGTTCAACTTTGTTGAAGAGCTTTTGCCGGATACGGATTTGTTGGAACATTACTGTCTGGAGCACGAGAAAGACGCCGCGCACCAGCCGGGCAAAGCGCCCCGCTAGTTTGACATCAAGACATCAAAGCTCTTATGCTTTGATGCATGAGGACGACTCTGAGTCTTGATGACGATGTAGCGGCCCTGATCGAGAAGGTCCGCAAAGCTAAGGACGCGAGCCTGAAAGAAGTGGTGAACGCCGCGCTACGCGAGGGGTTGGTGCGAATGGTGAAAGCGCCGGCTCCGCGAAAGAAATTCCGCACCGCGGGGCATTCCGCCGGTCGCTGTTATCTGCCGAACCTCGACAACACGGCCGAAGTGCTGGCGTTCGCGGAAGGCGAACAGTTCAAGTGATCCTGGTCGACACGAATCTGCTCGTGTATGCTCGCATAACCACTCTTCCGCAGAATGCTGCGGCGCGGGAGTGGCTCGATGGGCGCTTGAACGATCGGCCGCGAGTGGGGATGCCTTGGCAGAGCCTGTTGGGATTCATGCGAATCGCGACCAACTCACGAATTTTCGAAAGGCCAGATTCGGTTCGAGCGGCGTGGGCGCAGGTGGAGAAGTGGCTCGATTCCCCGAACGTCTGGATACCGCAACCTTCGGATGGACACCAAGAGATTTTCGGGCGGTTACTGGCGCACGCGCCGGGTGGAGCGAATCATATCCCGGACACTCATCTCGCGGCACTGGCAGTTGAGCACGGTCTGACGGTGTGCTCGACAGACGGAGACTTCGCGCGGTTCCCGGAGGTGAGGTGGGTCAATCCATTAAGAGAGTCGGTCCAATGAGCACCTTTGGCCCCGTATAGAAACAGACTATGTCGAAGTCCAAAACGTTTACGCCCACGCAACAGCATCTCGACGAGGGCGTAGTTCATATTTGCTACGAGTACGCAAACCTGATGTCAGCTGCGTATTGGGACATGCATGGTTGCGCACCATGGCGGACCCACGCTGACGACGCTTTCCTTCTGGGATGTCGGAAAATGGCAGATTTTTTTCTCCGCCCGACTCGCTCAAAGCTCAGAAACGGGGATGAGCTGCCAGATATTCTGGCGCGTGACTACATAGCGGGGAAACCCAACTGGGACGTGCCTATCTGGAAAGACGAATGGCAGAAGGCAATGGATAAGCAGCTAGCGCATATTTCCTACATCCGCAACAAATCATGGGATCACCGCCCCTGGGTACCGAAGCTGAAAAAAGAATTTCGCACCGTGTGGCGGAAGTTCAGAGCGGCACTCCACCCCAAGTATAAGAAAGCTTTCACAGCGGAAATCGCGAGATGCCGGCGCAAGGCTGGCTTCACTGGTATCAAGTTATAGATAAACTCGTGTGAACCACCCGGAGTGTTGCTGCCTGGAAGCGCCAAGGTAGCCCTAC
>CAVVZG010000097.1:0-9218 GCA_963752205.1 Bryobacterales bacterium
ATGCTGCTCCAGCGCGCCTACACCAAAGCAGAGTTCGCGGAGCTGGCTTCCCACAGCAAGTTCGCCGGCTTCGAGATAGCGGAAAATCTGATCGGATTCGAGATCTTGCTCACCAAAGGGGGTAATGCTCCTATCCCCCCATTTGGCAGTCTTGCGGCGGCCCGGGCCGTCGGTTAGACTAGTGAGTGAGCACTTACTTATGATTGTTCCCGCCCCCATCCGCAAGAGCCGGATGCCCGCCGACGACCGCCACCGCCAACTGCTGCGCAGCGCCATCGATTGCTTCGCGCGCAATGGCTTCGGCGGCACCAAGACCAAAGACATCGCCGCCGCCGCCGGTGTCAGCGAAGCCATCCTGTTCCGCCACTTCGCCACCAAAGAGGATCTGTATCACGCCATCCTCGATATGAAGGAAGACCAGGAAGCCGCCAACAGTTTGAAGCGCGTCATCGAAGAATGCGCCGCGCGGCGTGACGATGCCGGCGTCTTCAGCGCCGTGGCCCGCGAAATCTTCGAATCTTTCGAAGAAGATCCCGCTTTCCACCGTCTTATCCTCTACGCTTTGCTCGAAGGCCATCTGATGGCCAACCTGTTTCACAAGCGCCTGGGCTCGCGCCGCCGCGATTTTATGCGCCGTTACGTTGTCCAGCGCCAGACGGAAGGCGCCTTCCGGCAGGGCGACCCGGATCTCGCTCTCAACTTCGCCGTGGGATCGCTGGTGCACTTTGCGATGGCAAAACACATTTTTGGAATGAAGAAGCCGGTTATAGCGGACGAAGCGGTGATTAAGGAACTGGTTGGTTATATTTTGGCCGCTCTCACTGAACCCGCCGCCCCGCGTCTACGTACTGATAAGAAGGAGAAGGGAAGCCATGCGACGTCGTAACAGCATTTGGGGGAGCTCTCTGCGTCGCGCGCTCGTCGGCGCATTCTTAGCAGTGCCCGTAATATTTTCTATCGGTTGCGGCGGACCGCACACCACCGAAGCAAAAAATCCGGTTCCCGACGCGCCCGTCGCAGGCGCCGGATTCACCGTGGCCGTCGTGCCTGCCGAGAACCGGTCCGTCGAGGCTTCCGTGCAGGTTACCGGCAGTTTCGTCGCCAAAGAAACCTCGGATGTGGCGCCTGAAACCGGCGGCCGCGTCATCCAAACCCCCGTCGACGTCGGCGATTTCGTGAAGATGGGCCAAGTCATCGCGCGCCTCGAAGACCGCGACGCCAAGCTCCGCCTGGATCAAGCCGCCGCCGCTGAGCAGCAATCGGAAGCTTCGCTGCGCCAAGCGCAGTCGCGCATCGGCCTCGGCCAGAACCAGCAGTTCAATCCTGACGCCGTGCCCGAAGTGCTCTCCGCCAAAGCCAATGCCGATTCCGCCGTTGCTCAAGCCCGCCTGGCCGAAGCCGACGCCCAGCGCTACGCGAACTTGCTAAAAACCGGCGACGTATCGCAAAGCGCCTACGAAAAATTCCGTACGCAAGCCGACACCGCGCAAGCCCAAGCCGCCGCTGCGCGCCAGACCTACGAAGCCACGCTCAACAACGCCCGTCAGAATTATCAAGGCACGCTCTCAGCGCAAGCCACGCTCAGCGGTTCCAAAGCCGCCAGCGAGATCTCGCGCAAAGCCATCGAGGACACCGTCATCAAAGCGCCCTTCGCCGGCTACATCAGCGCGCGTCCCATCGCCGTCGGCCAATACGTGGCGGTAACCTCCAAGATCGCGACTCTGCTTTTAATCACGCCCATCCGTCTCGAACTGCAAGTTCCCGAAGCCAACGCGCCGCAGATGAAACTCTCGGTGCCGGTCGAAGCCATGGTGCCCGGCTACCCTGGACGCATTTTCCAAGGCCGCGTCACCGCCATCAACCCCGCGGTCGACTCCAGTTCGCGCACCTTCACTGTAATCGCCGAATTTCCCAACACCGACATCGCGCTCAAGCCCGGCATGTTCGGCACCGCGCGCATCTTGCTGCCCGGCAGCAGCATGGGAATGTTCGTGCCCAAGTCCGCCGTCATCACCGACCCCACCACTAATTCCTCGCAGCTCTACTTCATTCGCGACGGCCGCGCGCGCGTCGCCGTCGTCCAGTTGGGAGCCACTCGTGATGACAGTGTGCAAATCCTCTCCGGCATTTCCGCCAACGCCGTGATCGCCACTGACCATCTGTCCGACTTATTCGATGGCATGGTCGTGAAGACCGTGCAGAAGGGCCAATAGCCATGCATAAACTAGCCGCCCTCTGCGTAAAGCGCCCCGTCTTCGCGACCATGCTGATCGTCGCGCTGATGGTAGTCGGTGTGTTCTCCTTCTTCACTCTCGGCGTCGACCTCTTCCCGAAAATCGACTTGCCCACCATCATCGTGACCGTGTCCAACCCCGGCGCCTCCGCCGAAGAAATCGAGTCCGAAATCACCAAGCGTATCGAGGACGCCGTCAACACCACCAGCGGCATCGACAACATTACCTCGACATCGCTCGAAGGCAACTCGACCGTCGTCATCAGCTTCATCCTCGACAAAAGCGGCGACGTAGCCGCCCAGGAAGTGCGCGACAAAGTGAACCAGGTGGTTCCCGACCTGCCCGAAACCGCCAAGGCTCCCGTGGTCCAGAAGCTAGACCCCGACGCCCAGCCCATCCTGCAAATGGTGGTGTCCTCGCCGCGCCCTTTGCGCGAAGTCACCGAAATTGCCGACAAGCAAATCAAGCCGCGCCTCGAAAACATTTCCGGCGTCGGCCAGATCACCATCGTCGGCGGCCAGAAGCGCGAAATCCGCGTGTGGGTGGACCCGGAAAAAATGCGCGCCTATGACGTCGCCGTCGCCGACGTCGTAAAAGCCCTGAAAGAACAAAACGTCGAACTCCCCGGCGGCAGCGTCAACGCCGGCGCCACGGAACTTTCCGTGCGCACGCTAGGGCGCTTGGTCGATCCCGCCCAGTTCGACGAAATCGCCGTCATCCGCCGCGGGTCTTACGTCGTCAAGATCCGCGATATCGGCCATGCCGAGGACTCCGAAGAAGAACCCACCACCGCCGCGCGCCTCAACGGCAACCCCGCCGTCACGCTGGTGGTCGCGAAACAATCCGGTGAAAATACCGTCGCTACCGCCGACGATGTCAAAGCCCGCTTGAAAGAAATTAAGGCCCTGCTTCCCAAGGACATCACCATCCAGGTCATCAATGACCAGTCGATATTCATCAAGAGCGCCGTCCGTTCGCTCGAATCGCACTTAGTCGAAGGCAGCATCCTGGCCGCGGTCATCATCTTTATATTCCTGGCCAACATCCGCACCACTCTGATCTCGGCCATCGCCATCCCCACTTCCATCATCTCCGCGTTCGGCTTGATGGCAGCGATGAAGCTCGACTTGAACCAGATCACCATGCTGGCGCTGACGCTCATGGTCGGCATCGTCATCGACGACGCCATCATCGTTCTCGAAAACATCTACCGCTATATGGAAGAAAAGGGCATGCCGCCCATGCTCGCCGCCATCGAAGGCACCAAGGAAATCGGACTCGCCGTGATGGCCACTACGCTCTCCTTGCTGGCCGTGTTCCTCCCCATCGGCTTCATGGGAGGCATCACCGGCCGCTTCATGTCCTCCTTCGGATTCACGGCCTCTTTCGCCATCGCCGTATCGCTGCTCGTTTCCTTCACGCTCACCCCCATGCTGAGCTCGCGCTTCATCAAGATGCCGAAAGTCGAGCCGGGCGGCTCGCACCACGCCTCCAAAGATTCCAAATTCTTCCACTTCCTCGACCATTACTACACGGTCATGCTGGAGTGGGCCATGGCTCACCGCAAATCCATGGTCGCGCTGTGCGTCGTGGTTTCTCTGACCACCATTCCGCTGTTTATGCTGGTGGGCAAGAGCTTTATCCCCAACGATGACCGCAGTGAATTTCAAGTAACACTTAAAGCTCCCGAAGGCACCTCGCTCGCCGCCACGCTCACCATCGCCGAGCGCATGGCCCGCGATTTCCGCGAGATGAAGGGCGTCACCGCGACCCTCACGTCCATCGGCTCTTCCTCCGGCGGCTTCGTCACCTTGGCCTCCGCCTCCAACCGCGCCACCATCTACGTCAAGCTGGTCCCCGTGAATGAGCGCGACATGTCGCAGGAACAAATGATGTCCCGCGCGCGCGAATTGATGAGGAAATATCCGTCCGACCTGCGCACCGCTGTGATTCAGGCGGGCGGCGGCGGCGGCGGACAAGCCGACGTCCAGTACGTTATCAAAGGCCCGGATCTCGACAAGCTCAACGACTACTCGAAGCGCATCGTCGCCAAGCTCCAGCAGACTCCCGGAGTCGGCGATCCCGATCAGTCCATGGTCTTCGGCAAGCCCGAGCTGCGCGTTGAAATCGACCGCCAGCGCGCCAACGATCTGGGCGTCAAAGTCACCGACATCGCCACCGCGCTCAACACGCTCGTTGCCGGACAAGTAGTCTCCTCCTTCCCCTCTGGCGGCGAAGAATATGACGTCCGCCTGCGCGCCGACATGAAATACCGCACCAGCGTCGACGGACTCTCGCAACTAATCGTCTTCTCGTCCAATAAGCAAGGCTGGGTCCCGCTGGATCAAGTGGTGCGCATCAAGGGCGGCAGCGCTCCCTCGAGCATCAGCCGTCTCGACCGCGAGCGCCAGGTCACCATCAGCGCCAACGTGCTACCCGGTGGCTCGCAACAAGGCGTGATCGACACCGTCGACAAAGTAATCAAGGAAATTCATCTCGACCCCGGCTATACCACGGGCCTCGGCGGCTTCAGCAAGAATCTGGCGCAGTCCGCCTATTACTTTGTCATCGCCATCGCGCTCACGCTCATCTTCATGTATATCGTGCTCGCGGCGCAGTTCGAATCCTTCCTGCATCCCTTCACGATTCTGCTGACCCTGCCGCTCGCCATCCCCTTCGGCATTCTCTCGCTGGCGCTGGCCGGACAAACTATCAACGTGTTCTCCGCGCTCGGCATGCTACTGCTCTTCGGCATCGTCAAGAAAAATGCCATCCTGCAAATCGATCACATGAACGGACTGCGCGAAAAAGGTTTGGATCGTTACGAAGCCATCATCCAGGCCAACCGCGACCGCCTGCGCCCCATTCTCATGACTACCGCGGCGCTGGTCGTCGGCATGCTCCCGCTCATCGTATCGAGCGGCGATGGCGCCGCCACCAACCGCTCCATCGGCGTATTAGTCGCCGGTGGACAGACCTTCTGCCTCCTGTTGACGCTGCTGGCCGTGCCGGTCTTTTACTCGCTCTTTGACGACATGAAGAATCTCCCCATCGTCAACAAAATCTTCGGACGGAAACGCTCCGCCGGCGCGCGTTCGATGCCACCCATCCCGCAGCCGGTGCATTTCCAAAGCGGAGACCACGCCTGATGCATTCTAAATTTCTACGCCAGACCGCAGCCTTGGCGCTCGCGGCCCTACTGATCCCTCGCCTGCCGGCTCAAGATACGGCCAAGCAAGATCCGTCCGCGCCGGACGCCACCACGCTGGTCCCGCCCGTGCGCCCCTTCCGCCTGCCCGCGCGCATCGGCGTCTTCGGCGAAGCGCAAATCACCCTGCAACAAGCGCTCGCCATGGCGCTCGCCAATAATAAGGACATCACCGCCTCCCGCATCGATCGCGAAATCGCCGGCTACAACCTCACCGGCGCCCGCGGACTCTACGACCCCACCGTCGGAGCCGTCTCGCAATTCTTAAAACAAGAGAACCCCGTCGCCAGCTCGCTCGGCGGTTCCGCCACCGGCGCCGTTCTGAACCGCACCTGGCAGACCGATCCCACCGTCTCCGGCTCCACGCCCTGGCTGGGCGGCACTTATCACGTGGACTTCAGTTCGCAGCGCGCCTACACCAACAACAGCTTCGCGACCTTGAATCCGCAATATCCCACGGCCCTGGTTTTTCAATACACCCAGCCGCTCTTGCGCAATCTGTTCTACGATCAGAATCGCCACACGATAGATGTCGCCAAGAAGAACACGTCGCTTTCCAACGAACAATTCCGCCAGCGCGTCATGCAAGTGGTCGAGCAAACCGAACAAGCCTACTGGGAGCTGTTCTACGCCTACAACAATCTGCAAGTGCAGCTCGACTCCGTCGACATCGCGCGCATGCAGGACGAAAGTAACCGCCGCCAGCAGGAGCAAGGCCTGCTCGCCCCCATCGACGTGGTCGCCGCGCAAACTCAGCTCGCCAATTTCGAATTGAACGCCTACAGCGCCCAAACCTCGCTCACCCAGGCCGAGAACAATCTCAAGACGCTGATGCTCGAAGGCCGCAGCTCCGCGCTATGGGCCAGCGCCTTGATCCCGGTCACGCCGCCCGATTCCACCGCTCCCGTCACCCCGCTCGCCGACGCCGTCAATCAAGCGCTAGCCGAGCGCCCCGAACTCGCTCAAGTGCAAATCAACAGTGAAATCAACCAGCGCGATACGCGCTATTACCGCGAACAGATCAAGCCGCAAGTCGATCTGGTCGCCAGCTACACCCGCAACGGCCTTGCCGGTCCGCAGATCGTGCAGGCCGGACCGAATCCTCTCACCGCCAGCTTCGGTCCGCTCATCGATCGCCTCAACGTGCTCTCCGCCTCCGCCGGCCTCGACCCCATCGTCCTCAGCGCCGGCAGCCCCACGCCTGCGCTGCTCATCGGTGACTACGGCCAGTCCCTCAGCAATCTGTGGAACGGCAATTTCCCCACTACGCAAATCCAACTCAAAGTCTCGCTGCCCATCCGCAACCGCGCCGCCGAAGCCAACCTCAGTACCGCCGTCGCGCAAACCCGCCGCATCCAGAACCAGCGCGAGCAGGTCGAGCAAGCGATCGAAGCCGACGTGCGCAACAGCATGCAGTTGATGCAATCCGCCGAACTGCGCCTGGATGCCGCCCGCGTCCAACGCGAATCCGCCGAAGAACAATACAACAGCGAGCAGCGCCAGTTCCGCGCCGGTACCTCGACGCTCTTTTTAGTCCAGCAGCGCCAGACCACCATGATCAGCGCCCGCAGCCAGGAACGCCGCGCCCAATCCGATCTCGGCGAAGCCATCTCCGCCTTCGAGCTCGCCACCGCCTCCATCCTGCGCCAGCACAACATCAACCTGCAATAATCGGGGCACTATGTCAGAAGATGGTTTTACTGCCCGCCGCGCCGCCTATCGCAAGCTCCACGAGAGCGGCTGCTTCGTAATTCCCAACCCTTGGGACGCCGGCTCCGCCCTCTACTTGCGCCATTTAGGATTCAAAGCGCTAGCCACCACCAGCGCTGGCTATGCGTTTTCACTCGGCTTGCCCGACGCCGCCGTCTCACGCGACGCCATGCTCTCAAACCTAGCCGCCATCGTAGCCGCCGTCGACCTGCCCGTGAATGCCGATCTTTGCTTACAAGGGCCAGAACGTTCAGATGCGCTACGGTGGCGGTTACAACAACCGACAGTTTAGTAACAGCAATAGTTATAGTCATCGTGGTCGCGGGTATCGAGGCGGAAATCGAGGCGCAGGCGGCCGTGGCGGTTATCGCCAGCAGAATGGTGCTAATGTTCCTAATCGATCTTGGCAAAATAGGCGTGAAACGCCGGCGTCGGCTTTCCAGGAATCGCTCCGCCGACAAACTCGAGCTACATAAACGGAGGTCAGCCCCTGGCCTTTCCATATGGAATGCCATTGAATGGACCCGTTTATGATGGCGCCTTGGCCATTCAAGGTTATCCACATCACCGACTGCCAACAATGCTATCAGCAAGGCGTCGTTGGTTATGGCAATCACATGATAGCTGGCATGTCGCCTTATGGCCTTCCATCACCCTTTCCGATGCCTTATTACGCAGCTGACCCTGCTATGATGCCCTTTCTGATGGCTAATCAAATGGTGACTGCCGGTCAACTATCTCTGTCCCCCATCAATGCCCCTCAAGCCCAGCAACATGATGGCCAGGTGTCCTCGCTGCCCATGCAGCAGGCACTACAATAATCAGCCGCAGCAAGGCCTCCTTCATCCCAACGACCAAAAGTGCACGAGTACAAACCTACTCGTTTCTCCCAACGCGGTTTGAATCGGTACTCCGCCTGTCAACGCAAGTCCCGGAAAGATGGCCTCCATTACTCCCATTCACCCACCAAAGCAAGAGTTCAGCGCTCTCAGTGGCAACACTCCAAACAAGCCGCTTGTACGGGGTCTTCGATGCATTCGCCGCCAGGTCAGACCATGGAGGCCCGTGGGCATCAAATTTCGCGTGGAGGTGATAACGAGCATCACTACGGGCAGCCCCACGGTTACTACAATCACCTGCAATTGGGCGGAAATCACGTTATCGGCCAGCTCAACAATGGCTCCCAGCAGAATGGTCTTCAAGGTCCTGACCTAATCATTCACACTAACGGTGGGGCGTGGCGGCGAACAAAACAATGCCTCGCGACAGTGCAAACCATTCTTCAGGCAGGTGGTTACGCCGTGGATGTGGCGGCTACTCCGGCCGAAGCCATTAATAAGATGGATGAGGGCCAATATGAGTTGGTGTTGAGCGATTCGGACCTGGGATCAGGCCCTTCTGGACGGAACGTCCTGGCTTACGCTCGCGTGAAGGAATACCGTCCGGCTACCGCCCTGGTTATTTCTTCGGAAAGCGACAAACGCACCTTTAGCCGGGGTCACCAGGTTTCCGTCTACACCGAAAACTTATCTGATTTATTGGCCGATGTCGCTGAATTGATTGGAGTTCGCGCCAGCCGACGATACCGCCCTTTGCGTCACGCGGTATAGCGCCAGTAGCGGTCCAGAACAGTCCGCCCTCCGATTACTTGCCGCGACCGCCGGTACCGCCAGCCCCGCACCACCCACACGTCCCGCACCCGCCGCAGCTCCGCTAGACGCTCCTCCCCCAAATCCACCGGAACTGACCGACGGCGCACTCGATGTGCCCGAAGAGGCCCGAACCGGCGAGGCGGCGGATCCCGAGCTAGGTGCAACAGCCGTTCCCGTGGCGCGCGACCATGATGGCGCCGCAGTGGTTGTCGCGGGGTTCGAAGTGACGCCGTGATACCCGAGCCACATTCGGCATCATCGGCATCAGGTAGAAATTCTGGTAGGCCGACATCGGACTGTAGAAGCAAAGTCCGTAATAGGGATTGCACATCGAACCGGACATCGGCAGGTAGGTATACATGTCGTAATACGGGTTGTACACCCAGGTATTGCCGGCTCCATTGCCGGATGTGG
>CAVVZG010000098.1:0-5730 GCA_963752205.1 Bryobacterales bacterium
GCATCCTGCGCGCCGCGTATCCGCACGTGAAGGCGCTGCACGCGGCCGACAAGGAAGCCGGTCGCGAGGTGTATCGCAAGATCGTCAACATCTCGTCGGTGTCGGCGCTCAACGGCAACGCCGGGCAGATGAACTACTCGTCGGCGAAGGCCGGTGTGATCGGCATGACGCGCGCGCTGAGCCGCGAGTGGGGCCGCTTCAACGTCAACGTCAATTGCGTGGCGTTCGGGCTGATCCATACGCGCATGACGATGGCCGATGCCGATGCGGGCGCAACCGTCAAGATCGAAGGTCGCGATATTCGCGTGGGCGTCAACGCTGACGCACTCAAGGCGCACTCGCAACGCAACCCGCTGGGTCGTGGCGGCACGCCCGAAGAAGCGGCAGGCGGCGTGTACCTGTTCTGCTCGCCCGAGTCGAACTACATCACAGGCCAAACCATCGCGGTCGCCGGCAACCTGCAGTAAGCTTCACGGTCCGGCCGCTGGCCGGACCCGTTTCCCCTACGCCGCCACCACCGCCGATCTGATTCCGGCGTTTCTCACCCTGTCCTCGCAAATCCTCCGCTTAAGCCGCTAAACCCGCCATATGCGAAGCTCGATACATGCGAGCTCTGCTGCTGCTCGGTTTCGCCCTCGTGCTCCACGCCGACGAGCGCACCCAGAAGCTCGCCGAACGCCTGGCCGGCGAAGCCCAAGCCTTTGAAAAAATCGCCCCCGAACTCGTCGGCCGCGAAACCCTGCAGCAGCGTGTCAGGGTCCCGCCCCCGCGCTTCAAGCTGCGCGTGGGCGACGCCGCCACACATGCCCCCGTCGCCGCGTGGAAGGAGCATGAGGTCGTTTCCGAATACGCCTTCGCCCTGCTAAGCGGCGAGATCCACGAACTCCGCCAGGTGATTTCCGTCGACGGCAAACAAGTCGCCGGTGAGGCGCAAGCGCAAGACGCGCTCGCCAAACTCATCACCGCCCACGACGACGAACGCAAAAAACGCGCCCTGGAGCAACTCCAAAAATACGGACTGCAAGGCGCCGCCACCGACTTTGGCCAAATCCTTTTGCTCTTCACGCGCGGCAACCTCGAACGCTACGAAATCACCGCCGCCGGCCCGCGCCTCCTCGGCATCGTTCCCACGCAGGTGTTCCACTATCAACAACTCGATGGCCCGCACGCCCTAACCGTCTTCCGCGGCGATGCGGCTGCCAAAACCCAGCGCCTCAGCGTCGAAGGCGAAATCTGGGTGCGCGAAGCCGACGGCTTGCCCATGCGCGTTTCCATGGCAGCCACCGATTCGAGTAGCGACAAAGCCCTGCGCGAGGAGGCAACGGTCGATTACGCTCTCAGCGAATTCGGCGCGCTGCTCCCCGTCGAAACCACCCACCGCGAACTCCGCTCCGGCGTCGAAGTCGAGGAGAACAAATTCACCTACTCCGAGTTCCACCGCTTTGGAGCCAAGCCCTGATGCGCATTGTGTACCTGCACGGCTTCGCCTCCAGCCCACAATCCACCAAGGCCCGCTTCTTCGCCGGAAAATTCGCCCAAGCCGGCATCCCCTTCGCAGCCCCGGCCCTCGATGGCGGCGATTTTCAAAACCTCACGGTCAGCGCGCAAATGCAAATCGTCGATGCCGTTGCCTCGACCTCAGACCGGCCTGTCTTAATGGGTTCGAGCCTCGGTGGCTATCTCGCGGCGCTCTACGCTGCCACGCACCCCCGCTCGGTTGACCGCCTCATCCTCCTCGCCCCCGCCTTCCGCTTTTTAGAACGCTGGCGCGCGCGCCTGAGCCCCCGGGAACTCGAGCAGTGGAAGCAGCAAGGCTGGGCGCCCATCTATCACTACGGCGCCAAGTCCGATCAGCGCCTGGGCTATCGGTTTCTCGAAGACGCGGAGAAATTTGACGCCACCCCCGACTTCCATCAGCGCGCGCTCATCCTCCACGGCACCGAAGATCCCATCGTCCCTTATCAAGGCTCCTACGATTTCGCCCTGGAACACGCCCGCACTCGCCTCGTGCCCTTCAATGCAGGCCACGAATTGACCGAAGTTCTGGAAGATCTCTGGCGCGAGACCGCGGTCTTCCTGGAAATCACCGCCCCAGGAGTCGTATGATAGAGGAGGAAGGCTGTGGCGGCTGCAACGTTTTGCCGCCCTCTGACGTCCTTAATTCGTAGCGGCGTAGGGCTTGGGTGTGTAAGTGCCTGACCAGAATCTAAATGGCCCCGATATGGTGCCTGGGAATAACCCCGACGACCACCTGGCACACTTGCTGCCACCCGCCTCTATTGAGAAGCCCTGGTTCCTCGAAATCTTCAAGAACATCAAGGAACTCATCAACCCTCCCAAGCTTCCGCCCTTGGAAATTACCTCCAAGCCGGTTCCGATGCACGAGATCACGATTTACGCCGGCAACGAGACTAAGTCGGGAATCCTATCCCTGCTGATTCACGTAGGCGTCATCGCCCTGCTTGTCTTCATCGGTTCCCTGAAGCCCGTACAAAAAATGGTGCAGCAAGTCACCGGAGTTGAAATCGATCTGCGCCCCTACATCGCCCAGAACAAAAAACAAGCCTCCGGCGGCGGCGGTGGTGGCGGAGCCCGCGAACTCCTCAACGCCAGCAAAGGCAAACTGCCCAAGCCCGCGCCCAAACAATTTACGCCTCCCAGAGTCGACCCGCTTCCCGATCCCAAGCTGCCCATGCCCGCGACCATCGTCGCCCCCGAAGACATCCCCAACATCACCGCGAATAACTTTGGCGACCCGCTGAGCAAACTAGGCATTCCCTCCAACGGCATCGGCTCCGGCGGAGGAATCGGCAGCGGCTCCGGTGGCGGCGTCGGCTCCGGTAAAGGCCCCGGCGTAGGCCCCGGCTCCGGCGGCGGCTTCGGCGGCGGCGCCTATCGCATCGGCGGCGGCGTGTCCGCCCCCAGCGTGCTCAGCAAAGTCGAGCCCGAATATTCCGAAGAAGCCCGTAAAGCCAAGTGGCAAGGCACCGTAGTGCTCTCCCTAGTAGTAGACGACCAAGGCCGTCCCCAAAACTTAAAAGTCCTCCGCTCCCTAGGTCTAGGCCTGGATCAAAAAGCCATCGAAGCCGTCGAAAAATGGCGCTTCAAACCCGGCATGAAAGACGGCAAACCCGTCCCCGTCATGGCCACCATCGAAGTAAACTTCCGCCTGCTTTAACACGAGCTACTTCGCCAACGCCGGCAGCGTGGTAAAAGTGTGCGCCGGCGGTATACGAATCCCCAGCGCGCCAATCTGCGAACCCGCCGGAGCGTCGAACTCGAGCGTGCCGCGAATGTTCGCCGTGCCTGGATATCTATCGCTCCCAAGTGTAAACGCGCTGTGTCCATTCGCCGCCAGGCTAATGCTAGAGGATCCGATTTGCAGCCCGGTATCGTCGCGAATCACCACCGGAATATTCACCGCCTGGCCCGACGCGTTATTCACCGCGATACCCGTCGACGTCCCTCCGGTATTGTCGAAAGCCAGCAAGTAAGCGCTAGCGCCCCGGCTTTCCAGCGGCACCACCGCTTCCTGTCCATTGGGATTGTAGCGGAAGATTACGAAACCGCCGATGTTGCCATTCGTGCTGAGTTGCGCCGAGCCAATAGTGGGCGCTGGATCCGAGTCGAGGCCTACGCTTTCCACCAGCAGGGTTGCGCCCGCCGCCAGCGTTTGATCCACTGCGGAAGCTACCGTCGTCGCGCCACCGCCGGATTGCGGAAATCCAATGGGCAGCGAGAGCGGACTGCCGTTATCCGCGAAAAATTTGAGATGCGCTTGGGCGCTAACCGCACCCGCATTCACCAGCACAAAGGTAGTTTGCCAGCCATTTCCGCTCGCAATCTGCGCGATGGAGCCTCCATTGGTCCCGATATTCGCCAACGCCGGAATCGTCGTGAAAGTGAAAGTGTTGCCGGAATCCAAGGGCGTAGTGCGAATCCCAATGACCCCGATCTGGCCGCCCACCGGTGTCGTGAATGCAATGGTTCCGCGCCCGTTCGCCGTACCCGGATACTCACTGGAGAGAACGAACGCAGTGTGGCCCGAAGCTGGGAGCGAAGTGGATACATTCGCGGTGGGCGACCCATTTTCATCGCGAATCACTACCGCAATGGTCACCGCATGCGAGGTCAGATTTGCCAGCGCGACTCCCAACACCACTCCTGCGGTATTGTCGTAAGCCAGCACATAGGAACTCGCGTTGCGCGTTTCGAGCGGTACCACCGCCTCCTGTGCCGATACAATCTGATGGAAAATAGCGAATCCGTCAACCGCCCCGGCCGTAGCCAGTTCTGCCGAGCCTATTTGCACAGGAGGAGTCGGCGGACCGCCCGTCGCGATCACTAAAGAAGCATTGGGCGCCAGCGTGTTGTCGAGCGAAGAGCCTAGCAACGGTCCAGCCATGGAAGCCTGCTGCGGGAAAATCAAAGGAAGTTGCAGCGGCAGCCCGTTCTCGGCGAATAAACTGAAGCGTGTCTGCGCTACAACCGAACTCTTATTGACCAGCGTGAAAGTTGTGGTCCAGTTTTCTTCGGCCGCCACCTGCGGTATTAGACTGATCATGTTAAATCCCGCAATCGAGTTCGCTTGCTGCTCCACCGTGAACGTTTTATCGCCAATAGTGAAAGTGGCAGACCGCGCCGCGCCTGAATTAGCGCCGACGATGTAACTCGCCGTACCACTTCCAAGTACGATCCCACTAATCCAGGATGCGTTTGTCGATACAGTCCAAGGGCACCCGGACGGCGTAGTGACGCTAACCGTTCCCGCGCCTCCAGCGGAGGAAAAGGCCTGCCCGCCCGGACTGATCGCGTAGCTACAACCGGAACCCGCGACAATCGCCGCCTCCGCCATCACAATTCCGGCCCCGTACTGAGTGCTGGGTTGCGGGCCGAGAGCCGACGCCGCCAGAGCCGACCGCATTTCAGAGACCGTGATGGAAGGCTTTATTTGTATCACCAGTGCCGCAATGGCGGCGGCATGTGGCGCAGCCGCGGAGGTGCCATAGAAGGGATTAAAATCATCCAGGCCCGTCGGCACTCCGTCGGCGGCCAGGAAGTCAGGCTTCTGCAAGGTCACGCCGCCATCCCTTAGCGGACCGAATACAACGCTTCCTGGGACGATGTCGGTCCCATCGGGATTAAGAAACATCCGTCGCGGACCATCCGCGCTAAACGTCTCCGCGGGATCGGCGATCGCCAGAGTAGCCGTCTGCCCGCCCGTAAACGCACCACCGGCGGCACTGTGCACGTCCACCGCACCCACCGTAAATACGCTCGCCGCCCCGCTATGCCCGCTGATCGATCCCGGCGTAGTTCGCATAAGCTGCCCGACCAACGCATCCACATGCAGGGCGCGCACCGCCGCTCCGGAGTTGCGCACAATCACGATCCAGTCCCCGGGCTCCACCTGCCATTCCGTGTCGTCAACTTGTTCATAGGGATCCTGCGTTCCGCTCTGCACGTTAGTGGAAGAGGCTAACACTTGACTGCGAGTGGAATCCAATACGAAAAGATCGTAGTCATTGGTGGACTTACCGGCTGGGTCGGACCACTTCAACGTATATTCTCCAATCTCGCTCGGCATAAGAATTTGGTCGAGGCCCGAGCCATCTCCAAAATCATTAACATCCATCGTGGTAGGAAAGGCCGGCAAATGGCTACTGAGACTCGCGAAGTCGCCTTCCCAAACTTCACTGGTATTTACAGACGCGCTGCCCTCATTCCCCG
>CAVVZG010000099.1:0-16916 GCA_963752205.1 Bryobacterales bacterium
GCGGATGCGTGGTTTTCGGAAGTCGCTGTTGTGCCGTCAAGAAAGACAGCTGGAGGCTGAGTGGGACGTTGCGCGGGTTGTGGGTTGTTATGCGAGCACTGCCGCCAACGAAGATCCGGACGGTGCCTTCAGTAGCGCGGATCACATCCGGTTGACGACTACGCATCCGATTCCGATCGAGTATATGCGGCGGTTGATTGAAGCGCGGCCGGTGGCTTTACGGGTGGGGCCGGAGCAGGCGCACGTGGCGCTGGAATTGTTCAAGGTGGGGATCATCGAGTTAAATGCGACTCGCAGGAATCGCTGCGGTGGCTGGGGAAAAGCCTTGCGCGAGTCCGCTGGTGCGGTATCAGGCGGCGCATGGGCAATCGCCGGTGACGACGTTGTCGCACCGGGCGATTGAAATCGAGGGCGAGGACGCGCGTCGTATGCTTTCGCTTCTGGATGGATCGCGGGACCGCGAAGCATTGCGCGAGGCGATGGATTGCACGCGGGAGCGCCTGGATTCAGAGCTGCGGATGCTGGCTCGCTTGGGAATGTTGATCGCCTAGCTCGACGCTAGCGGTTTACGAAATCCCACTCTGCTGCGCCTCTTTGAGCTAGCGCCGGGACGTCGGAAGGCAACAGATAGCGCTGGTTGGCGAGCGATCTCGCGGCGGCCTCGAATTTGCCGAGATAGTCTTCCTTACTCGCGTAGCGCTCTTCGATGGAGAGGCGCGGATCGCCGGACTTCATGCGCTCGGCTTTGGTGCGCGCGAAGGGGATGAACGAGCCGATCTGCGTCGCCAGCATTTCGGGTGCGCCGACCTCCGGGGCGCGCAGGTTCCAGCCAGTGTAGGTCGCGAGCGGAACTGCGAGTTCGGGCATGCGGATTCCGGCGATATCGAGGCCGTCTTGGTCTACTTGCGGGACCATTAGCGGATAGGGTTGGCCTAATTCGGGAGGCTCCTGGGTAGCGATTCCCTTAGTGCGGAAGTCCGGACCGTAGTTTGACGGGTAGGCAAGGTGCATGGTCTTGGGAAAGGCTACGCCAGGGATTTTCGGGAACTGCACGCTGGCGAGCGGCACTAACTCATGCGCTGCTACGTGGGGATATTTTGAGGGCGGCGGTTCGACACCGTCTTTCACCCAGGCGTCCATGGCGGCTAGCAGGGCGCGGAACGTCCAGGTGTAGGGGTTGGGGTTCGGTAGGTTCTGCGTGGCGCGTCGGGCGGGCGGGAACTGCGCGGGACCGTGCTGGCCGCCGCTGAACATATAGATGCGCGTCGAGGGCGCTAGCTTCGCGTCGCCGGTTCCGTCTAGCGTGATGTGGACGAGAGACGCGGCGCGGCCGTAATATTCGTACTCGGAGTTCATGTAGAAAATCTTGGGCCAGAACTCGGGCGGGAGCGAGTGCGTAAGCAGGCCGT
Source organism: Bryobacterales bacterium (assembly GCA_963752205.1). Lineage (GTDB taxonomy): Bacteria > Acidobacteriota > Terriglobia > Bryobacterales > Bryobacteraceae > Palsa-187. Next base: position 1,410 of record CAVVZG010000099.1, read on the forward strand.
CCTTCGCGCCGGTCTGCGGATCGGTTTGTTCGAGATCGGTGAAGGGGAAGATGTCGACGGGCGTGAGGGTGTTTTGAAACGGATTGCTATCGCGCGAGGGCTGGGCGAAGCGCATGTTGAAGCCGCCGCGACCGCCGCCGGCTACGTCAGCGAGCAAGCCATCGAAGACTTTGCGGCCGCGATCGTCGCGATTGAATCCGAAATACAGCATGGTGCGGAGGAAGCGGCCGCTTTGCGAAACGCCGAATCCATAGGCGCGTTTCAAAGTGACGTTGGGAGCGGGTGCACCCGCAACGAAGCCGCCGTAACGCAGCCAGGAAATCATGTCGCGCACGGCGGCGAAGCCGGTGCCGGAGACGGGCGGGTTCTCGGATGTGTAAACCAATTCGTAAATGCGTCCGGGCTCGACACCGTTCTTGGGCACAATGGTGGCGCCGTTTTCAATGTGCCAGTCGGCGCGCGGGATGGTGGTGCGCGGGCCTTCGACTTGGTCGCGCACGGTGAGGCGGAGATTGGGGTCGTCTGGATTCAGGACGGTGTAGGGCTTGTGATTACGGTCGGCCACGCTGTAGCGGGCTTCCTTGCGATCGGGCGTGAATTCGGAGCGCACGATGCCTTGGACTCCTTGGACGACCGGCGGATAGAGATACACCAGATTCGGCGTATCCGGCATGTCGAACTGCCAGCCGAGCCACAGCAGCGTATAGCCTTGATTCATCAGTAGACCATCGCCGAACTCATCTTGGCTGCGCGGGTCGAGCGAACCGGCGGCGCGGTTGAAGTAAGTCAGCATGCTTTTCGAACCGCGATTGGAGACTTCGTAAAGGACGGTGCCGTTGCCCTTCTTAGGATCTTTGGGTCGCAGGAGGAAGACGTCGGAGGAAAATTCCACCAGGCCATCCTGGTTGCGCGGAGCTTTGTCGATGTCGGCGATGGCTTGGTTCGCGGGGAGCTTGGGATTAATGGCGAAGTAGGCTTTGCCAACGATGCGTTCGTAGGCGCCGACGGTGCCGAAAGCTTTGCCATCAAGGACGTCGGAGCGTTCCTTTACCTCCAGGCGCACGACTGCGGCTGGGGCCAGGGCGACGGCGAATAACGTGGTTACAAAAACCTTCTTCAGCATGATGCCTCCTACTCGAATTTCTTTCCGCCAATGTAGACGGCGTTGACGGTGCGCGTATTCAGGATGTCGTCCAGTGGGTTCTTGTCTAAAACCACCAAGTCGGCCACCTTGCCTTTGGCTAGAGTGCCGTAGTCTTTGTCGATTCCGAGAATCTCGGAATTGGTTTTGGAAAACGCCTGGATCACTTGCATGGGCGTCATGCCATATTTCACCATGAGCTCCATTTCAAGGTGCTCGAAGAAGCCTTCGAAGCGGGTGGGGGCGGGGCCGCTGTCGGTGCCGAGCCCTATGCGAACGCCGCCGGCGTTGACCATCTTGGTGAAATTCTTGGAGGCGATTTCCAGGTCGCGGCGGTTGAGCGCTAGATCCTTGAGTTTGGATTGCTGATCCTTGAGCTGAGTCTTGGCCAATTCGACGCGGGCTGGATCGGAGAAGCGGATCAGGAAGGGATCGTTTAGCCAAGCCGGGGAATCGGCGTACACGAAGGAGGAGAGTTCGCGCACCAGCGTCGAGGTGATCGCGACCTTTTTGGCTTTCATTTCGTTGATGAAGGCGTCGTCTACTTCGCGATCGCGCACTTGATGGGCCAGCATGTCGATGCCTTGGTCCATGAGAAGTTTGGCGTCGTCGTAATCGTGGATATGCGCGAAGGCTTTCATGTGGCGCTTGTGGGCCTCATTGATCACGGCGGCGGTGATCTCGGGGCGCAGCTTCATTTGCGTGTTGCGGCGGTTGTCGACCACTACTTTGACGGCGTCGACGCCTTGCTTGTAAAGCTCCTCCACTTTTAGGCGGGCGATGTCGGGGGTGGGGGCGTCCTTCTCGAATTCGAAGCGGTGGCCTACGGTGTAGGCGCGGGCGCCTTTGATGTCGCCATGGCGCTGGTCGTCGCGAATTTTGAAGACGTCTTCGCCGTCGCCGCCCATGCCGATGGTGGAGGTGATGCCGTACTGGGCGAAGTGGCGGAGCTTGAGGGCTGGGTCGTCGCTGATGTGCGAGTGGGCGTTGATGATGCCGGGGATGATGGTTTTTCCGGTGAGGTCGATTACTTGGGCACCGGCGGGAGTTTTAATTTTCGCGGCGGGACCTATGGCTGCGATGCGTCCGTCGGAGACTACGATGGCGGCGTCGGGAACGGGAGCGCTGCCGGTGCCATCGATCACGGTCGCGTGCAGGAGCACGGTTTGCGCGGGGGCGCTCAGAGCAGCCGCTAATACTAGGAAAACTGCATATCGCATACGCTTGACCATGATACATTGAACCCATGAAACGTAGAACCTTCATGGGGACGGTGGCGGTAGCGGGCATTGCGCCGCAGGTGAAGGCGGAAGAGACCAAGGCGGCGTCGAAAGACGTCACGCGGAAGTTGGCGCGTTATGTCGTCGCCGCGAAGTACGAAGACCTGCCGGCTCCGGTTCGCAAAGAGGCGCAACGGACGCTGCTGAATTGGGCGGGGTGCGCGATTGGCGGCTCGCGGCATGAGACGGTGGATATTGCGATTTCGGCGCTGGCTCCGTTCGCGGGGCCGGGGCAGGCTACGGTGCTGGGGCGCAAAGAGAAACTGGACGTGCTGCATGCGTCCTTGATGAATGGGATCAGTTCGCATATTTTCGATTACGACGATACGCATTTGCGGACCATTATTCATCCGGCGGGTCCGGTGGCTTCCGCGATATTGGCGCTGGCGGAATACCAGCCAGTGTCAGGGCGCGATTTTTTGAACGCTCTGGTGTTGGGCGCTGAAGTCGAGTGCCGCATTGGCAACGCGGTGTGGCCGAATCATTACGACATCGGCTGGCACATTACGGGCACGGCGGGCGTTTTTGGGTCGGCGGCGGCGGTGGGGAAGCTTCTCAAGCTTAATGAACAGCAGATGGTGTGGGCTTTGGGGCTCGCGGCGAGCCAGCCGGTAGGTCTTCGCGAGATGTTCGGGACGATGACGAAGAGTTTTTCTCCGGGGAGGGCGGCGCAGAATGGGTTTACGGCGGCGCTCCTGGCGTCGAAGAATTACACCTGCTCCGATCAAGGGATCGAGGCGTCGCGCGGCTGGGCCAACGTGTTGAGCACGGCGCATAACTATTCCGAGATCACCGAGAAGTTGGGTCAGACCTACGAGATTTCGATTAACACTTATAAGCCGTTTGCCTGCGGGGTGGTGATTCATCCCACGCTCGATGCTTGTATTCAGCTTCGCAACCAATACAAGTTGACTGCCGATCAGATCGAGCGTGTGGAGTTGAAAGTGCATCCGCTGGTGTTGGAGTTGACGGGCAAGAAGACGCCGCAGACGGGGCTGGAAGGAAAGTTCAGCGTGTACTACGCGGCTGCGGTGGCGTTGATGCAAGGGGCCGCGGGGGAACGGCAGTTCAGTGACACGCTGGCTAAGGACCCGGCAGTGGTGGCGCTGCGCGAGCGGGTGGTGACGACGATCGATCCGGCGATTGGGCCGGAGCAAGTTCGGGTCATCGTCATGTTGAAGGACGGGCGCAAGCTGGAGAAGTACATCGATAACGTGATTGGGAGCGTGAAGAACCCGATGTCGGATGCGGCGCTCGAAGGCAAGTTCGCGGACCTGGCGCAGGGTGTGATTCCGGCGGCGCAGGCGCGTAGGGTGATGGACCTTTGTTGGGGCGTCGAAAAGCTTGCCAGCGCGGCGGACGTGGCCAAGGCTGCCGCCGCATGACGCCCACGGTTATTTGTGATAGGTTGCTGTCCAAAGGAGGCGGCAATGTGGAAATGGCTGGCTCACTATTGGCGCTTATTGACTGACTGGAAGCACCGGGGACGCAATGCTCCGCAGCCTTATTACCGTTCTAACTTGCATGGACGGCATCGCTGACGGGAGCTACTTCTTCACGTAGCGTTTGAGATCGTTCGGTACTACTTCGGCTCCGTAGATCACGCCCTTGGAATCGACGGCGACGCCTTCGGCTGCGCTTGTGGTTTTCGGCGCCTCCGCAGGGTCCGGGATAAAGGCGGTGACCTTGCCGTCGCGTAGGCTGCCGACGCGGATACCGCGCTTCCAGCCCCAGTGGTTGCGCGAGACGGCTTCAGATTCGGAATCCGCCACGTAGATGACATCGTCCTTGCCGACGGCGATGCCGCTCGGACGGCTGAACTGCGTGAATTGTTCGATGAAGTTGCCGTCCTGATCGAAGACCTGGATGCGATTGTTGTTGCGGTCGCCTACCAGCAGGCGGCCTTTAGAATCGAACGCTAAGCAGTGTGGCAAATCGAATTCGCCGCGGGCGATGCCTTTCTTGCCCCAAGCTCTTGACGTATTTTCCGTCTTTGGAGAATTTCGCGATCTGGTTGCCGCCTTCTCCTCCGTGCCCTTGTGCGATGAACATGTCGCCGTTCGGAGCGAATGCGATGGCGGTGGGCTGGTTGAGATTGTTGGGTCCGGATCCGGCGACGCCGGCGGTGCCCAGCGTCATGAGGATTTTACCTTCGGGAGAGAATTTGAAGACCTGGTGGCCCTTGCCTTCTTTGCCCTGGATGTCGGTGACCCATACGTTTCCATCGGCATCGATGGAGATGCCGTGCGGCATTACCATCAAGCCTCCGCCGAAGTTGCGCAGCAATTTGCCGGACGGATCGAATTCGAAAATGGGATCGAGTTTTGAATCGCCGCAGGCACCGGCGATGAAACCTTTGGTGCCGCAGCGTTCGGCCACCCAAATGTGTCCACGTTTATCGATGGCGACTCCGCCGGTGGAACCGAAGGTTCGTCCCTCGGGAACCTTGAACCAGCCGCTGACAGTCCGATAGGGGTTGGGCGCGGAATTGGTCGGCGGGCCGGTGGGAACGGGCGGGTCGAGGTGGGCCGGTTCCTGCGCGGACAAGGCTAGGCCACACACTGCGAACAAAGTTCCGGCGAGCGCTGGGTTCATACTGCCTCCTGAGCAGATCTTATTATGACAAGATGTACAATGAGGTTCGGGTAACCAAATGTCATATTTAAGCGGTCGCCAATTCGTTCAACTTCCTGGTCCTACCAACGTGCCGGAGCGGGTCTTGCGTGCCATTTCACGGCCTACCATCGATCATCGAGGGCCGGAGTTTGGACGCCTGGGACTCGAAGTCCTGGAGGGCCTGAAAGAGATCTTCCAAACTTCGGGGAAGGTGGTCATCTTTCCGTCTTCGGGGTCGGGGGCTTGGGAAGGCGCGCTGACGAACACGCTCTCGCCGGGTGACAAGATTCTGATGTTCGAGGTCGGCCAGTTCGCGGCGCTATGGATTCAAGTGGCGCAGAAGCTGGGGCTGGATGTGGACGTGGTGCGAAACGGACTGGCGCCACGGCGCTGATCCGCAGGTGGTCGAAGCGAAACTGCGCGACGATCGCAATCACCAGATTAAAGCCGTGTGCGTGGTGCAAAACGAGACTTCATCGGGTGTCACCAGTTCGATCTCCGGTGTCCGCGCTGCGATCGACCGTGCCAAGCATCCGGCGCTGCTGCTGGTGGATGCGATTTCCTCGCTTGCGTCGATTGATTTGCGGCACGACGAATGGGGCGTGGACGTTACGGTTGGCGGTTCGCAGAAAGGGCTGATGCTGCCGCCAGGTCTAGGGTTCAACGCGATCAGCGAGAAGGCGCTGGCGGCGTCGAAGTCGGCCAAGCTTCCGCGGTCGTACTGGGAATGGGAGCCGATGCTCTCGCAGAACGTCAACGGTTTCTTCCCTTACACGCCGGCCACGAATTTGATTTACGGGTTGAAGGAATCTTTGCTGATGCTGCGCGAAGAGGGCTTACAGAACGTGTTTGCACGGCACGAGCGTTTGGGAGAGGCGACGCGGCGCGCGGTGAGCGCGTGGGGGCTGGAGAATGTGGCGCTCGATCCCAAGGAATTCAGCAATTCGGTGACGGCGGTTTTTACTCCGGCGGGGCATTCGGCGGATGAGCTGCGCAAAGTTTGTCTGGAGCGCTTCAATATGCCGCTGGGCACGGGTTTGGGCAAGTTGAACAATAAAGTCTTCCGCATCGGGCACCTAGGTGACTTTAACGACCTGATGCTCGCCGGGGCGCTGAGCGGCGTGGAGATGGGTCTGGAAATCTCCGGTGTTCCTCATCGTAAAGGCGGCGTAGCGGTGGCGCTCGAGTTCTTGACTGAGTCGCACCGGGAAGCGGCTGCCACGGCGCGCATTTGATGGATGTCGATTCGTTAAAACGGGCGGCGGGGGAAGCTGCGGCAACCTTAATCGAAGAGGGCATGGTGGTGGGGCTAGGAACGGGTTCCACCGCGAAGTTCGCGGTCGAAGCGATCGGGACGCGCGTGCAGGCGGGTCTAAAGATTCTGGGCATTCCGACATCGGAACAGACTGCGGCACAGGCCCGCTCTTTTGGCATACCTTTGGGGGAGTTGACTGCGGGTAGGCGAGTCGACCTGACGATCGATGGCGCAGATGAAGTCGACATTCACAATCTGGACTTGATTAAGGGCCGGGGCGGGGCATTGCTCCGCGAGAAAATTGTGGCGAGCGTGAGCGATCGCTTTGTCATTGTGGTGGACGAATCGAAGTTGGTGGAGCGGCTGGGACGTAGTTTTTTGCCGGTCGAAGTGGTTCGTTTCGGCTGGGAGGCAACGGCGCACAAACTGCGGGGACTAGGCGCGGTTCCGACGCTCAGGAAAAGCGGCGGCGAGGCTTTTATAACCGAGGGCGGCCACTATATTCTCGATTGCATGCTTAGCGGCGAACTTTCTCCAACGGCGCTGGGAGTGGCGCTCGACGGGGTGGTTGGCGTGGTGGAACACGGCTTGTTCCTGGGGATGACATCACAGGTTTTCGCGGCTGGGGCGGACGGCGTGCGAGAGCTCACACTCTAAGGTCCGCGGTACACTTTCGGTGAGGCTGCTTCATGTCCATTAGACCCGTACACCGGCTTGTAAAATCCAAGCCAACACTCGAAGGCGCGGGGGTGCATCTGCGGCGCGCGTTCGGTTTCGGCAACACTTCCGACTTCGACCCGTTCCTGCTACTCGACGATTTCCGCAACGACGTTCCGGCGGATTACCTGGCGGGATTTCCCTGGCATCCGCACCGCGGGATCGAGACGATCACCTACGTGCTCGCAGGAACTGTCGAGCACGGGGATAGCATCGGTAATCGCGGCGCGATTGGTCCCGGCGACGTGCAATGGATGACGGCGGGGCGCGGCATTATTCATCAGGAAATGCCCAAGGGCGACCAACTGGGCCGCATGCATGGATTCCAGTTATGGGGAAATCTCCCGGCATCGCTTAAAATGACGGAGCCGCGCTATCAAGAAGTGAAGGGGCCGGACGTGCCCGCGACTGACCGATGACGATGGGACGCACGTTCGCGTCGTCTGCGGAAGTTTTTGGGGAATGAAGGGGCCGGTGGATGGAGTCGCGGCCGATCCTATTTATCTGGATGTTACAGTACCAGCGGGGAAGCGCAAAACGCTGCCCGTAGAGACGACGCGCCACGCCTTCGCCTACGTTTTCGAGGGGAGCGGGAAGTTTTCCAATGCTTCCGGACCGCAAGCGGTTCCGACGGAGCGAGCGGGTGCGCTGGAAGTAAAAGCGCCGACGCTGGCGGACAACCGTTCGCTGATTCTGTTCGACCGCGGCGATGAGGTCGAGGTGGAGGCCGGCGCTGACGGCATCCGCTTCCTGCTGGTCTCCGGCAAGCCTTTGCAGGAACCGGTGGCATGGCAAGGGCCGATCGTAATGAACACCCAGGAGCAACTCCGGCAGGCGTTCCGCGAACTTCAGGACGGCACGTTTCTCAAAACCAGCGCCAGCTTATAGACGTAGCAACCGCATGGCGTTGCCCTTCAAAATGCGGTCGCGATCGGCGGCCGCGAAGTTGAATTGATCGAGCACTGCCGAAGGGTATTCGATGTCTTTGGCGGCGAAGTTGTCGGTGCCGACGACGATGCGATCGAACCCCACCAAGCCTATCAGGAAGCGGAGCGCCTCCGGATAATAGATCAAATAGTCGTAATGGAAGCGGCGCAGGTAGTCGCGGAACGGGCGTTGGATCGAGGTTCCGCTGTCGGTCATATGGAACAAGAAGTGTTCGACGCGTCCGGCCAGGTAGGGGAAGGCGCCACCGGCGTGCGGCAGGACAATTTGCAGGTTGGGATACTTGTCGAGTGTGCCGGTGTAGATGAATTTGCTCGCAAGAAACGTGTGTTCGATAGGGGCGTCGATCCCGGCCGCGAGCGGTGGAGGTCCGACTGTTCTACTGCCTCCGAAAGTATTGACCACGCCATCCATCTGATGAAAGATGATGGGGTAGTTCAGTTCCTGAATACGCGCTAGAAGGGGTGCGAAGCCGGCATCGAATATGTAGTCTTGCTTTTCGATCGAGTCTGGCAAGTGCACGGCGCGCACGCCGGGTTGTCCTGCGACGCGGTTTAGCTCCTTCAAGGCGAGTTCGGGGTCGCGGATCGGCAGTTCAGCGGCGATGACAAAGCGATCCGGATATTTTTGGTGGACTTGAATGCCGGTGTCATTGATGACTTGCGCGAGATGCGCACCTTCCTGCGCGGAAACACGTTGCCAGGGCATGGCGCCGGAGAGGGTGAGGCAATGCATGAGATCGCCGTGGTCATCCATCCATTGACGCCGTTTGTCGAGATCGTAATCCAGCGGATAGGGATTGGCGAGGGGCTGTCCCAAGTCGGCCAAGACCTTGTTATAGGGCGCCGGAGACCAGTGAGCGTGCATATCGATCGCTGACGGCTTCCCCACGCCGCCTTTTCCGGGGCGCGCCGCCCACCAGGGAATCTTCTGCGATGAAGGAGCTTGCGCCGCATTTAGCGCAGTGACCACGGCTGCACCAGCAGCGGCTCTCATGAAATCACGTCGTCTGATCACGGATTATCCTCCTACTTGACTCTGCCTTGGTATCCCTGCGCCAGCATTTGGATGCGATAAATCGTCTTGGCGTTGTTGCGGACTCCCTCGGGTGTGTGGAACTCTTTCCCATCCGGACCCAGGACGCCGGCACCCACCACGTACAAGGTCTTCTTATCTTTGCCGGAAAAAGCCGCGCTGATTACGCTGCGCGGGGTTGGGATCACGCCTAAGTATTTTCCGTCCGGGCTAAATACTTGGACGCCCGGGCCGGAGGTGACGTACAGGCGCCCTTCGCTATCGATGGCCATTCCGTCGCCGTTGCCACCGGCTTCCAACTTGGCGAATTCGCGCTGGTTTTTCACGGAGCCATCAGCCTCGACATCGAACGCTACCAGATTCCCGCCGTTGGTTACGTAGAGCGTTTTCTCATCGCGGCTCAAAGTGATTCCGTTGGTGCGGATATTCTCGCCGATGCTGCTGACTTTGCGGTCGCGATTCACATAATAGGTGCCGGCGCCGTTGAAGTACACACCACCTTTTTTGTCGGCAATGAGGTCATTGAGACGACCGAGACTTTTGCCGTCAAAATTGTCGGCTAGCAGTTTGCGCGCGGGAGCCAACACCGCGACGGCAGTGGCTTCGGTGCACGGAGGTCCTTGCCAGCCGGGGTCGGTGCAAGTTCGTTCCACCGCCAATAGCTGGCCCTTCGCGTCTATCGACAGGGCGCCGGTGCCGTGCGTGTCTTCGAGGAACGCGGAGACCTTGTCGTTGCGGTCGAGCTTGCTGATGCGGTTGGGCTGCTCTTGCGCGAACAGCAAGCCGCCGTCGCTGGAGCCGATGATCCCGTCGGCGTTATCGGTCCCTTGCCAAGCCAGAGTCCATTGAGCACCTCCCGCTACGACGCCGGGGATGGCGGTTACGGTGACGTCGCGCACTCCCTCGGGCTGCGCGAAGCCGCGCTCGCCGCCGCGTTTTTGTTGGGCGGTGAGGCCCGCGCCCAGCGCGAGCAGGCAAGCAAAGATCGTAGGCAAGGCTTTCATCTCCGCCAGTATATATCGCAATTTGTGGAGGCCCCAAAGATCTGCCGAAACAATTTATGCTGAATATGTTGTGACGCGTCTCAGCACTTCTCGAACGATGCGTGGCGGCTTCGCCGATCGCGCGGCACTGGCTAAGGGGACCAACGGCCGGACCCTGTGCCGCTGGTGCAGTCTTGAAGTCCCGGCGCGGCGCTTTACGTTCTGTTCGGAGTGGTGCGTGCATGAGTGGCGGCTTCGCTCCGACCCCGGTTATCTTCGCGAGCAGGTGCTACAACGGGACCGGGGCATTTGCGCGATCTGCCGGATCGACACTCGCGCTGCCTACTTTGCATTGCGGCGCGCTCGCGGGACCCACCGGCTTCGCCTTCTCGCCAAATGGGGACTCAAGCGGCTCAGCCGCAAGAGTCTGTGGGATGCCGATCATATTCTAGCCGTGGCGGAAGGCGGCGGCGAGTGCGACCTGGAGAATTTGCGCACTCTGTGCCTTCTTTGCCACCGCCGGGAAACTGTTGCGCTACGGCGTAGGCTGGCGTCCGCGCCTGCCCCGTCAGCCTGAGCCCCCCTCCCACCCCTGCGGTGACAGTCTTATTACCGTACCGGATTGTCTTCGGAATAATCCTATTTGTGTCAGTTCAAAATGCGCCACCAATACCCTCCGACTTAGCCGATACCAGTCTCAGTGATCATCCAGCGCCGAGCATCGTCAAGCTTCCGTCTGTTTCGCAGAACTTGTGAATGGGAGGGAACTGAAGCCCGATGATTGACGGCAAACGTTCTTTTTCGTATACGATGGCGGCCGGCCTGTTGCTGGCGGCGTGCTGCCGCAACAGTGCCTCCGCGCAAACCGCTCCCCCGATGGGAACCGCGCGGAGTTTTGCCGTGCTGGGGGCCTCGGCCGTAACCAATACCGGATTGACGTCCATCACCGGAGACGCGGGGGTTAGCCCGGGGACTTCCATGACCGGCTTTCCGCCGGGAACGGTCAGTGGAACCATACACGCGGGCGATGCAATCGCGGCGCAGGCTCAGGCGGATGCCTCCACGGCCTACAATTTTCTGGCCGCCGAAACTTGTGGCACTGACTTGACGGGCATGGACCTGGGTACCTTGACGCTGACGCCGGGCGTCTATTGCTTCGACGGCTCGGCGCAGTTGACGGGGACTCTCAACCTGAACGCCGTGGGAGATCCCAATGCGGTCTTCGTCTTTCTGATCGGCAGCACTCTTACGACGGCCACCAATGCGGCGGTCATCGTCAGCGGCGGCTCGCCCTGCGGCGTGTTTTTCCAGGTGGGCAGTTCAGCGACTCTCGGCACGGGAACGCAGTTTGCGGGAAATATTTTCGCGCTGACATCTATTACAATAACCACCGGCGCGAGCGTAAGCGGCGGCAGCTACGCACTTAACGGAGCCGTGACGATGGATACCAACGCCGCCACGGCCTGCCAGGGTACGCTGCAGGTTTGCAAAGTGGCGGGGAGCGGCGTGGCCGCAGGAACCAACTTCTCGTTCAACATTGCGGGAACTCCCGTGACGGTTCCGGCAGGCCCCGCGCCCTTAGGATCTTGCAGTGCTGCTCTGGTGGTGCCGGCCCTGCCGGCGACGATCACGGAAACGCTGCCGGCAGGGACCAACTTGGCGTCGGTGACCACTACTCCGGCTGCTGGATTATTGATGAGCAGCGATCTGGCCGCGGGGACCGCCACCGTGACCGTCAATCCGGGAGGCCAGACCACCGCTACTTTCGTAGACACGGTTCCGCCGCCTCCCACCATGGGATTTCTGCAAATCTGCGACGACGCAGGGGCCGGCGTCATGGCAGGGACGACCTTCGCGTTTAATTTGGCGGGAACACCGGTCACGGTGGCGGCGGGTCCTCCCAGTCCCGCATCCTGCGGCCCGGTGTTGACGCTGCCCGCTGGACAGGTGCTGATTGGAGAGACCCTGCCCAGCGGTACCGTGTTGACGGACGTCGCCACCTTGCCAAACGCCGGATTGCTGGTCGGAGACAATCTACCGGCGGGCACGGCCACGGTGTTGGTGATTGCCGGGTCGGAGACGATCGCCACCTTTACCGAGGCTGAGGCGCCCACCACGGGATTTTTGCAAATTTGTAAAGTTGCGGGGACGGGCGTCGCCGCGGGAACTAACTTTGGGTTCAGCGTGGCGGGAACTGCCGTCATCGTCCCGGCTGGTCCTGCACCGGCAGGCTCTTGCAGCGGGCTACTGGAATTGCCGGACGGTCCGGTGAATATACGGGAGATTCCGCACATCGGCCTGCAGTTGACGGAGGTGAGCGCGACCCCGGACGGCGCGCTGGTGACCCGCAATCTGACAACGGGCCAAGCCACGGTGACGATCTTTGGAGGCGGGCACACCGTGGTGACTTTCGAGAACGCGAGAATTCCGCTGCCACCCACGGGATTTCTACAGATTTGCAAAGTTGCCGGCGCCGGAGTTGTGACCGGAACCAACTTTGTGTTCATGGTGTCAGGAACTCCGGTGACGGTTCCCGCCGGGCTCGCGCCGGGGGGCGCTTGCAGCGCGGCGTTAGTTGAGCCGGCCGGTCCAGTAAGCATCGCGGAAACGCTGCTCTCCGGCACCGTGTTAACGGCCGTCTCCACGTTGCCAAACGGATTATTGGCCGCGAGCGATCTGGCCGCGGGCACGGCTACCGTAACCGTGCAAAACGGCGGGCAGACCATCGTCACTTTTGTCGACACGATTCCCGGCGACTCGGCCACGGGCTTTCTGCAGATTTGCAAAGTTGCCGGGGCGGGCATCGCTGTCGGAACCAACTTCGCTTTTAGCGTTGCCGGAACTCCCGTAATGGTTGCGGCTGGCCCGGCTCCGGGGGGCACTTGCGGTCCGGCGTTGGCCGAGCCAGCGGGGCCCGTGATCATTGTCGAGACACTGCCGCCGGGCACAACGCTGGCCTCCGTCACTACCTTGCCGGGCGGATCGCTGGTCAGCAGCAATCTGCCTGCGGGCAGCGCGACGGTCACGGTCATTGGCGCGGGGCAGACCATCGTAACGTTCCTGGATACCATCGTTCCGGCCCTGCCAGACACCGGCTTTCTGCAAGTCTGTAATGTCGCGGGGGCGGGCGTCGCTGTAGGGACGCCCTTCACTTTCAGCGCCGCGGGAAACCCGCTAACGGTTTTGGCAGGTCCCGCGCCGGGAGGCTCCTGTAGCGCTCCGCTGGTCCTGCCGGTGGGCGCCGCGTTTATTACGGAAACCGCTTCGCCGGGTACGGTGATGACTTCGGTGACTACCTTGCCGGCCGGGGTGCTGGTCGGCAACAGTCTGAGCGCGGGCACGGCGACGGTAAATGTGAATGCTGGGAGGGCAGACCATCGCGACCTTCGTGAACACCGTCGTTTCCGCGATTCCCTTGGGCACCGTTGAGGTTTGTAAATTGGGCGGCGCGGGCGTCACTCCGGGTATGAGTTTTTCGTTTAACGTGGGCGGGACGCCGGTCACCGTTCTCGCGGGATCATGCGTCGCGGCGGCGGCATTTCCAGTTGGGACATCGATCATAGTGGCCGAGAACCCTTCGGCAGGCACGATGGTATCGGCGATTAACGTGCTCCCACCGGAGAGCCAAGGCGCGGTCAGTCTAGCCGCAGGCACGGTCGCCGTGACCGTCGGCGCGGGTCTCACCGAGGTGGACTTCACCAACACGGCAGGCGGATCAGGCCTGCTGAAGGTATGTAAGGTCGCGGGATCCGGCATCACGCCGGGTACCAGCTTTTCTTTTGCGATGGGCGGGGCCACCTTTGTAGTTCCGGCCGGATACTGCTTCGAGAACGGCTTGTTGCCGGTGGGGACAGCGGTCACCATCACCGAGCTATTTTCCACGGGGAGCGTTGTTTCAGCGATCAGCGTTCTACCGGCGAGTCAACAGGGGACAGTCGATCTCACCGCCCAAAGAGTGACCGCCACTGTAGGCGTGGGTGTCACGGAAGTTTACTTTACCAACGTGAGCAGGTGAGAAAAATGAGCTATCGATCATTGTGGAGTGTCATCCAGAGCGCAGCCCTGGTGGTCGGCCTTTCCGGGTGCGCTCAGGCAGGCATGATCGAGATCTGCAAGGACGATAGCCCAGCCGGCTCGCTGGACGGAGTGGCCACCTTCACCATTGCCGGGCAAGTAGGGACGGTGGCGGTCCCCGTGGGCGCTTGCTCGCCCGCGATTCAGTTGCCCGATGGACTTGCTAACATCACAGAGCTCCCCCAGCCGGGTACGCTTCTACTCAGCGTTTCGACGTTTCCCAACGACCGGCTGATTAGCTTCGACCCAGCCACCGATAGCGCCGTGGTGCTGGTTGTGCCGGGCGACGTATCGACGGAAACAGTGATCACGTTCACCAATGCACCCGTCGCGAGCGTCCCTGAGGCGGGGGCCGGGTGGTTATTGGGCGTCGGCTTGGCCTGCTTGTCTCTCCGCCGCCTGCCGAAGATTTCGGTTCTTAAAAACAAGGTGCCTTAAAAATGCTGACCGCGGTGGTGTCAATCCGCGTAACAACGGGTCGACTCTGCGGATCACCTTTTGTGTATCTGAAAGAAATAGCTGGTCGGGCCGCCGGGATTTGAACCCTTCGCGCAGCGAAGCTAGAAACGATCCCGATCGGGACGAGCGAATTATGCTCAATGATTTGCCGCCCGGAAGCATGCGCTGACGCAGGCGAAAACCAACCGGCCGCGTGCATGCCGCCTGCATTGGCGAAATAGGCGCCCGACGACGACTAAGTAGACGTCTGGAGCTATAGCGCGAAGCGTGTGATCTGTTTCCGGCCGCAATCGCCGGTGCAAATCACAAAGTCCGGCCCGGACGCCCGGTGATAGGGCGACGCTGGATCGGCCTTCCCTTTTACGAATGTTTACAACTTACCGTTTACGCCCTGCGATTCAAGTCTTAGACTGTTCTTTATGCAATACACGTTGAGAAAGACTTTAGCGTTGGCGAGTGGGCTGATTGTTTCGTCCTGTCTTGCGTGGGGGCATCATGGCAGTGCCATCTCGTACGACACCCAGCATCTCTGGACCACCTGGGCCACGGTCACTGAATTCAACTACCTAAATCCACATCCGTCCATGACCTTTGACCGCACCGACAAGAACGGAAAAGTCGAACACTGGGTTTCCGAACTCCTCACCAATCCCTCGGAACTCGCCCGTGCTGGTTGGACCAAGAGCCGGAGTATTGAGGCGCTGAAGCCCGGAACCAGAGTGAAGCTCTACGTCGGCACCTCCCGTGTCGGCGGGTTCAGCGGAATCGTCATGAAGATTGAGAATGAAATGGGCGAAAACGTTGTTGGCGTGCGCGGTAATATGAACGCGGTCGACAAGGATGGCGTTCCCGGTGGTTTGCAGCCCAGTCCAGAAGATCAAAAGGTACCCGGCGATGACAAAAAATAGCGATTTGCGACGCTTTACCCTGCGCTCGTTGGCGGTCACGGTGATCCCAGTTGCGATACTGGTGAGCATACGTAACTGAACGAGGTGACCACAC
>CAVVZG010000100.1:0-3164 GCA_963752205.1 Bryobacterales bacterium
GCGGATGACGTCGATTTCTTGCTGGGCGCGGGCATAGGCGCGGGGGCCGAGTCCGAAATTCGCTCCGACGTAGGCGGCGAAGAATACGGCGCCGACGCCGCCGGCTTTGAGGCGCGCCAAATCGGTGTGGGCCATCGGCGAGGGGACTCCGATGTCGACGACGGCTCCGGTGAAGGGACGGTCCTGGCCGGCTTGCTCGGTGGGGAAATCGTTGTGGGTGTCGATTAACAGCGCCGATGCGTGGACGCGTTTTACTTCGGCGTCGGTCACTGTGCGTTTTTGAGCTGCTAGTGTCATCGTTACCAATAGGGCCGTCAGAATTCTATTTCGCATCGCGCCAGTTGTCTCCCACGCCTACGTCGACTACCAGCGGCACATCCAGCCGCTCGACGCTTTCCATCTCCGATTTCACCATAGTGCGCACGGCGTCCACTTCTTCGGGGGGGGCTTCGAACACTAATTCGTCGTGCACCTGCAAAAGCATTTTAGTTTGCAGGCCGCGCAAATGTTCGTGGATGCGGATCATGGCTAGCTTGATGAGATCCGCGGCGGTGCCTTGCAGGGGGGTGTTGACGGCGGTGCGCTCGGCGAAGTTGCGCGCGTTTGGATTCTTGCTTTGCATGTCGGGGATGGGGCGCTTGCGGCCGAACATGCTGAGCGCCACGCCGGTGCGGCGGACTTCGGCGATGGTCGCGTCTATGAAGCGGCGCACGCCGGCGTAGCGTTCGAAGTAGGCGCGGATGTAGAGGTCGGCTTCCTTGCGATCGATGCCTAGCGATGACGCCAGGCCGAATGCGGTTTGGCCGTAGACGATGCCGAAGTTCACGGCTTTGGCGTTGCGGCGCTGCTCGGAGGTGATCATTAATGGGGGAACGCCGAAAACTTCGGCGGCGGTGCGGGTGTGGATGTCTTCGCCGTTGCGGAAGGCTTCGACGAGCACGGGGTCGCGCGACATGTGGGCTAGCAGGCGTAACTCGATTTGCGAGTAGTCGGCTACGATGAGTTTCCAATCGGGGCGGGGCACGAAGGCGGCGCGGATTTCGCGGCCTAGCTCGGTGCGGATGGGGATGTTTTGCAGGTTGGGGTTGGACGAGGACAGGCGGCCGGTGGCGGCTCCGGTCTGGTTGAAGGTGGTGTGCAGGCGGCCGGAGAAGGGATCGATTAGGGCCGGGAGCGCGTCTACATAGGTGCCTTTTAGTTTGGAGAGTTGGCGGTATTCCAAAACTTTTCCGGCGATGGGATGTTCGGCGGCCAGGTCTTCGAGGACGTCGGCGGCGGTGGAGATTGCTTTGCCTTTGCCGTAGCGCACGGGTGGGGGCAGATTCATGTCTTCGAACAAAACTTTGCCCAATTGTTGCGGAGAACTGATGTTGAAGGATTTTCCTGCCAGTTCGTAAATTTCGGCACTGAGGCGGGTTATTTCTTCTTCCATGCGCACGCTGAGGACTTTGAGCTGGGCGGGGTCGACGGTGATGCCGGTGGATTCGAGGTCGGCGAGGACACGGATCAGGGGCAGGTCGATTTTTGAATATACATCGGCGAGGCCAGACGCTTCGACGGCGGGGCGGAGCTTATTGAATAGCGCGAGGACGGCGCTGGCTTCGGCGGCGGGGCCGGCGTCGAGAGAGTGGCCGAGGTGGCGGTCGGCTAGAGCGGGCAGACTGCAGGAGGAAGGATCGGCAGACAGCAGAAAGCCGTAGAGCATGACGTCGTGGGTGAGGTTGGGGCATTCGCCGAAGCGGCGGACGAAGGTTTTGATGTCGTGGGCGACTGTGGCGCGCTCGGGGAGCGCATCGCCGAATGCTATGGAGCAGGCTTCGTCGCGGGCGGCTAGGCCTACTACTGTTTCGGACATCATTTCGCCGACGGCTACTGCTACGGGCGCGGTGGCGGGGATGGCGGCGAGCCATGTGTCGAGTTCCGCGTGCGATTGCAACTGGCGGTATTCGCGCGCGGGCGCGGCGGCGGGCTCGGAGTCCGCCATCTCGCGCAAGAGGCGGTTGAATTCTAGCGTCCGGTAAAGGTCGCGCAACTGGACACTGTCGGGCTCCTGCGCTTTCCACGATTCGAGGTCGAAGGGAATGGGGACGTTGGTGTGGATGGTGGCTAGTCTTTTACTGAGTAAGATCTGGTCGCGATGGTTCTGGAGGCTTTCACGATACGTGCGTTTTTCGACTTCCGCCGCGTGTTCCAGCGCGCCTTCTACGGAGCCGAAGCGGGTGATCAAATCTTTCGCGCCTTTGTCGCCAATGCCCGGGGCGCCGGGAATGTTGTCGACGCTGTCGCCTTTGAGCGCGAGCAGGTCGGCTACTTGGCCGGGCAGCACGCCCATGTATTTTTGGGTTTCTTCGGCGTCGTACCAGAGATCGTCCTTCATGGGATTCATCATGCGTACCCGCGGGTTGACGAGTTGCAGCATGTCTTTGTCACTGGAGACGATGGCCACGTCAATTCCCTGCTCCGCGGCGCGGCAGGAGAGCGTACCGATGACATCGTCGGCTTCGAAGCCGGCGTATTCGAGGATGGGGATGCGCATGGCTTCGAGAGTCTTGCGGATTAAGGGAACCTGATCGAGCAAATCTTGCGGCGTTTCGGTGCGGTTGGCTTTATACTCGGCGAAGGCTTCGTCGCGGAAGGTGGGGCCGAGGCTCTCGAAAATCGCGGCCAGATAATCGGGTTTGTGGACCGATTGCAGGCGCTTGACCATGTTGTGGAAGATGTAGACGGCTTCGGTTTGAATCCCCGCCGAGGTGCGCATGGGCGGCACGCCGGAGCGGGCACGGGCATGGTAGGCGCGGAAGATGAAGCCGAACGAATCGATCAAGAAGAGGCGCGGCACTTCAACCATAGTAAGGGTTGCTCTCGCCCCCGATCCAGCGCTAGAGTAACCGCATGAGCGGGCGTCCGGCAGCTAGCGAATTCGCCGCGTATTACTCCACTTACGTCGATCTGGTCACGAGCGACGATGTTGTTAGCGCGCTGGAGGCGCAGCTCGACACGACGCTCGGCATCGTGGCTGGGATCTCGGAAGACAAATCGCTGCATCGTTACGCAGGGGACAAGTGGTCCGTTCGCCAGTTGCTGAATCATGTCAGCGATACCGAGCGGGTGTTCGTTTATCGCGCGCTGTGGTTCGCGCGCGGCTTTGACACGGCGCTGCCGGG
>CAVVZG010000101.1:0-16394 GCA_963752205.1 Bryobacterales bacterium
GCTGGCCGCGTCTTTAGGACTACAGATGAAAATTTTGCGCCGGCTCAGCGAATCGCCGTGCGTCGCTGCGCCGTAGGGACCGCCAATGTATACAAACTCCACCGACGGATTGCCGTGATAGTATTCGTTGGTTGTCCGGCCAAAGCCGATCTGCGGCGGTTGCAGGATGCCTTCCGGCTCCCAGAATCGCCGGACAAACGACACACTCACTTGATGCTCGCCGGCCTTCACCGGAAGGCGCGCTTCAAGACCCGCGTCCGCGGTATGCATATAGACCTCAAATTCTGGAGATCCTTGGGTATTGCCGGCGAAATTCTCGGGCATCGTCATGCCCTTGGCTTCCCCGCCCACGGTAAAGCGTTTGACGCGGACTCCGTCCAAGCGGATGTCGATCTGGTGCGGCTCGCCCATGCCCACTAAGTAATCGTAGTGTTGTCTCCGCAACTGCACCTTTATCGTGTAGTCCCCATCCAGCGGAAAGGTGTAACGGATGGCGGCGCCGCCCTGCGAACCAAAAGGCAGGTCGTCGCTCATCTGTTCATCTTGGATAAGCAGCTTGGAATATTTGTAGGTATCGACTGCCGGGTGCAGCGTGAGATCGCCTACGGCGAGGCGGCTAATCTTACGCGCGGCCGACAGGTAGTTCTCAAGCAGTACGGGTGACACCGATAAAACGCTGGCAATGTTGTCGAATCCTTCTTGATCCGCGTCATCGGCGGAGAGAAGCGCCTTCCCATCGATGTCGAGCCCGAGCAAATCGTGAACAGCGGCGGTGTACTCGGCGCGGTTCAAACGATGCACGGCCACCCGCCCCGCGTTGGGCTTGGCGAGAGCGGCGGCGTCAAGCGCGTTCTCCAATTCCGCGACGACACTCGCATAGGTGGTTTTGCTGGGCCTTGGCAGTCCAGCCGGAGGCATCTCACCCGTACGGAACTTACCGGCCACCTTCTCCCATAAATCCGCGCGCTCGCCGATGTGCTCAACGTCTACAGTATCGAGCTGCAGCCCCGCTGTTTTTAGTTTCGTATTGTGGCAGGTTATGCAGTATTTATTGATGACCGCCTGGGCCGAAGGTTTTTCCGTCTCGTCCGCCTGCGCGTGCAGACTCATGGCAATCGCCAAAAGGCCGAAACATAGAGTTGGGCAGTTCATTCCCATCAACTCAAAGCGCACCTATGGTACAGCTACTAATGACGGAAGTCAAACCCCGCGCGCCACGAAACTACTTTATGCTTCAGGGACTTAGGGTTGTTCCGCAGGTCACGGTTGTCGCTGTTGCGAAGCCCCTTTCTGGAGAATTACCCCAGCACTTTATCGCGGAACGGCTTCGCGGTGAGCGGCCGTTTTTAGGAAAGCGATTTGTGCGCGCGCTTACGCGTTTCGGGCTGCGCGGCCCGCGCTTTTGCATTCCACCGTCCTAGCCGGTATTCGCGCTCATAGTTTGAAGTGACATTGCGGATCTTAACGGTCACTACGCCGGCGGGGTCGCACTTGTACAGCTCCTCGATCTCCTGGGTTTCGGCCTGGGGTGACTTTTGCACAGAGACATTATCTAAAGACACCACATTCGCCAGCCCGGGATCGAATGGAAAGCGAATCTCGTCCGACACCGTGATGTCGCCCGTCGGCTGATTTTTTTCGTTAATGTGGCTGGCTTCCAGATACCGGAAATCGCCAATGTTGTGAACCGGCCGGTAGTGGCGGCTGGCCATGATGCCGGGTTCGCCCTCCGCGGGCAGGCGTGTCCCGCGCGTGAAGATGGGGTCCAGCATCAGGCAGGCGCCCTCCTCGCTTTCACGCCACACCGCGAAATTGCGGTGGAACATCTCGCGCAGCTTATAACCAGACTCCGCGTCCGCCTGAATGGCCAAGCCGATAGCCGTGGCCGACCGCATGTATTCGCTGCGCTTTACTTTGCGGCCGAATTGCTCGCGCAACACGCGAGTCACGGGGGGCAGTTCGCTTCCTCCGCCGGTGACATAGAGAGCCTCGACATCGCGTCCATCGGCCAGGCGCGCGGCGATGCGAACCGATTCCTCCAGCATCGGGCGGCAGAGTTCATAGAAATCGCCGACGGCAACGGTGGCCTGTCCCATTCCCTCGCGGGCCACATCCAGATCCACCACGATGCGGCGCGAATTCGGATGCAGCGCCTCTTTCTGACGGCGGCATTCCTCCAGCAAGCGGAACACTTCGGCCAATGTGAGCGAATACAGGCCCTCTTTACCCGCCGCCAGTTCCGCTAGCGCGAGATCGAAATCATCACCGCCGAAATCCGCGACACCGTCGGCGTCGAGCACCGTATGAACGCCTTCCCCCATCTCGACTAGGGAAGCGTCGAAGGTTCCTCCCCCCAAGTCGTAGACCAGGAGCCGGCCTTTGATCTTGTTCCGGTGCCCATACTCGATCGCCGCCGCGGATGGTTCATTCAGCAGGCCCAGGACTTGAAATCCAGCATTACGGATTGCGTCCATCGTCAGAAATCGTTGGTTGCCGTTGGCGTTGGCGGGCACCCCGAGCATGACTTGCAGCGGCTCGGCCGCCCCGAAGCGGGCGCGCAAGGCTCCATACAAGGCACGCGCCAACCCGCCAATCAGATCAACCAATAAGAAGTCATGGTCCCCGATGGCGAGGTGCGTTCCGGGCCCGCAGCGCTCGAGATGCCGCTTTACAGATCGCTGAATGGTCCAGTCCGGCTCGGCCTGTAAGCGCCAGGCGTCCCAGCCGAAGCGGACCTCGCCGCCACGTGCTGCGATCAGAGAAGGGATCCAGCCGCACGGGCCGTCGGGAGTTTCAAAATCGACGATGGGATAGTTGCCGCGATCGGCAACGGCCGCGATGATTCGCGTAGTGCCGAAATCGATTCCCAACTTCACTCTTCATCTTTGCATTTTCCCGGCATGCTTTTCCAGAAAAAAGACGTCTTGCCGCACGAGTTCGTCATCAAAATAGATTTCGCGAGGATCTATAATTGAGGCGAGGAGAATCCCCGCCGTGACCACCCTTGTGAATCCATCGCAACGCCTCAAACTGGATGCTGCCGTCGTTTCCTTGACCACTGTTCAGCGCGCCCTCTGGCAACTCGGGATGCCGATCCTGGATGCCACCGCCGTCGGCAAATACAAAAAGCTCGCGAAACGCGGCATGCTCTGGCGTGCGATCCGCTGGCACCTCCTGGGCATGGCCGCACTGGTTGCGCTCATGTGTATCGGGCGCCAGTGGGGCCGCGTCGCAACCCTCGGCGGCGCCGCCGTTCTCCTGGCAACGCTTTTTGCCTGGCTGGTGAATGCTTCCGAGTTGCTTTGGCAGACCGCCGGCTACAGCACCTACCGTAGTTTGTATGCGATTCCTCCTCATGTCGAGGCCGCGGCGGACGCGCTTTTATCTTGTGGCGTTTCCGAAAGACACATCGGCGTTGAATATCTGAAGAACGATCCCATCCTCTACGTGCAGGATGCCGAGCAAGGCCTCGGCGTCCGGCGTTACGATCTGATCATCTGGTAGGGATGCGCCCTGGCGCCCAAGGGCCTCAGTCATTTCTGTTCCTTCGCCGACGTTGCGGCCGGCCACCGATGAGAGTGCGGAAAATCTCAGAAGTGCCGATAATCAAATGAGTCATGGTGAAAGCCGCACTGCTCAAAAAGTCGGACGATTCGACCGCCTTCCCGGCGCGATCCACGTACGAACGCTTCGCCATCCCCTATTCCTTTACACCGCGTTTGAGCCTGGTCGAGGCTATGATTGCGGCGGGGGGCGCTCTCCTGCGAATTCTCCTGGGATCGATTCTCTTTGCAGTCTGGGGCACTTATTCTTTTCTTGCGTTTAACGCGATCAAGAATGTGTTCTGGCGAGGCTTCGTGATGCTGGCCCTGCTTGCGTTGTTTGCCCTCCTGCTGGCCTTGGTGATGCTTTCGATCACGTCGCTGGTCAGGCGCGTTTGGCCGCGCAGCCAGGCGGTGTCCTGACGTGATGCCAGAAACAGCCCTAAATTAACGAGTTCGAAACTATTTTGAAATATCGCGCGCGTAAACTCGGTAGTCTATCCGGGAGGACGCATGCAACTGTTTGGGCAAACCATCTCCGTGGGAAGCGGGATGTTTCTTTTGTTAGCGCTGGGAATGGCTCTCAGCTTTGAATTTGTGAACGGGTTTCACGACACGGCCAATGCGGTCGCGACCGTGATTTACACCCACTCTTTGAAGCCCTGGGTCGCCGTCATCTGGTCGGGCTGCTGGAATCTAATCGGCGTACTGACCTCGAGCGGCGCGGTCGCCTTTGGCGTACTGGCGCTACTGCCGGTGGAACTGGTGCTGAACGTGGGCTCCGGCGCCGGATTTGCGATGGTTTTCGCCCTCCTGATTTCCGCCATCATATGGAACCTCGGCACGTGGTATCTAGGGCTGCCGGCCTCCAGTTCCCACACGTTGATCGGAGCCATCATGGGAGTGGGCTTGGCCAATTCATGGCTTTCCGGCAACCATGAGTTCGGCGAAGGCATCAACTGGGCCAAGGCGACCGAAGTGGGCACTTCGCTGCTGGTTTCTCCCATCGTCGGTTTCTCTTGCGCGGCCTTGCTGCTGCTCTTGTGTAAGGCGCTCATCAAGCGCCCCGACCTTTATGCGGCACCCGACAAGGATAAGGCGCCGCCCCTGTGGATCCGCGGATTGCTGGTTCTCACCTGCACCGGCGTGAGTTTCGCGCATGGCTCGAACGACGGACAGAAGGGCATGGGCCTGATCATGTTGATCCTGGTGGGAATCCTGCCACTGAGCTTCGCGGTGGACCTCAACACGAACCAGAGTTCAATCACGGAACTGGCGGCAACCACACAAACGATCTCGTTCCAAATGGACCGGCATGCGCCGGGCATCGCCATGGGTGGATACCAAGTGGCCGCCGACGAGGTTTCCGCTTATCTGAAAACGAATGGAAAAGTGAAAGACCGTACGTTCGCGGCCATCGGCACCAAGTGCCGCGAGATCTCCGAGATTCTGAGCGGCAAGACCTCACTGACCGAGCTCAGTCCGGACCAGCGCAAAATCCTCCGCAGCGATCTGTACTTGACCTCGGAAGGGCTCGGCAAGCTCATTAAACAAAAGCAACTGCCAGACGCGGCAGAGAAAAAGTCCGCCGGGGATCTGAAAAAGCACATGGACAAACTGACCAAGTTCATCCCCACCTGGGTCAAATTCGCGGTCGCGATCGCGCTGGGCTTGGGAACGATGATCGGATGGAAGCGCATCGTAGTGACGGTCGGCGAGAAGATCGGCAAGGAGCACCTCACCTACGCCCAGGGCGCATCCGCGGAGCTGGTAGCCATGGCGACGATCATGGCCGCCGATCAATACGGCTTGCCGGTGAGTACGACTCACGTACTTTCTTCCGGGATCGCCGGAACGATGTTCGCCAACCGCTCCGGCCTGCAGACGGAGACGCTTCGCAATCTCCTGCTGGCCTGGGTGCTGACGCTTCCGGTGTGCGTAATTCTCGGTGCTGGAATCTTTGCCTTCGCCTTCAACGTTCTGCTCCGCATTGGATTTTGATGGACAGAGCCTGAACAGGCGAACCCGCCGATTGGGATCGCTGGCAGCACCCGCAAACGCCTCGTTAGGGCTCGACTGGTAGATTCAGGATAATGAAGGAAAACCCTGCAGCTACCGACTGGAGCGCTGAGCGTGGTGAGAAATGGCTGGCGCAGCTCGCTGGGATGGAAGCGATGCTGGCTCCAGTCGATGAACCGCTGATCCAGGCGCTGCGCCTGGACGCGGCTTGGCGGATTGCGGATATCGGGTGCGGCGGCGGGGGGACGACGCGGGAGATTCTGCGGCGGGCTCCGGTGGGAAGTGCGGTTCACGGCTTCGATCTCTCGCCGGGCTTGATAGAAGTGGCTCGCCGCCTCCAGCGGGCTGAAGAACGTGCTGCCGCCTTTGCAGTTGCCAACATGGCTACGGCGAGTGCGCCGGACATACTATATGACCGGCTGGTCTCGCGCTTCGGCATCATGTTCTTTGACGATCCGCTTGCCGCTTTTGCAAACTTGGCCGGCTGGCTAGCGCCGGGCGGGCGCTTCGCCTTCGCAGTGTGGGGACGTCTGGCGGAGAATCCATGGATGACGAGCGCACGCGAAGTGGTGGCGGAGATCATCCACTTGCCGGCGCCCGATCTGGAAGCGCCGGGGCCGTTCCGCTATGGTCAGCCCTACAAGCTGCTCCACCTGCTGGAGCAGACCGGTTATGGTGATCTCGAAATTCGTGAGTGGCGGGGAGTGTTGCCGGTTGGCGGTGGTCTGGCAGCCGCGGAGGCGGCAAGTTTTGCACTCGCGTCCTTTTCCTCGTTCGGAGAGTTGCTTACCGACGCAGGTGATAAGGCGCTTCAACACGCGCGTCAGGCCTTAACGGCACGCCTTTCCCGTCATGAACAAGATGGCTCTGTCGGGATGGATGCAAGCGTTCACATCGTCACCGGCGCGCGCTAGTTGCTATTGGGGGTCATCTTCTTAGGGCAGGCGGGATCTTTGAAGGCCACTGTGATCCCAGTCCCGATGGCTGCGTTTTTGATCTCAATGATGGTTATGTGTTCGTAGTCAGTAGAGAACATCATGATCGCTCCGGCCGCGGTCACCATTCGTCCTAATTCTTTGCCGCGCAGGGATGGCGGGACCACTTCATTCAGGACGTCATCGATCTGCTGTTTGGTGATCGCTCCAGTAGGTACGTCGCCGGCGATTTGCATACCCGAGGGAAGCTGGATTCGGCATACCTGTTTCGCGGGTCCGTAATCGACCACCATTTCGATCCCGGGGCGGACGGTGAAGGTTTCGCGATCGAGCGGCGCGCCGTATTTCGATCGCAGATGGAAGGTGTCGATTTGCGCGAACCCTAGCGGAGCAGCCAGGAAAATAGCCAACAGGCAGGCGGCGAACTTGGTCATTGATTCCTCCCTGAAGCGGTCTTTTGCTAGGACGGGCATTCCCTGGAAACGGGTACAGAGTTACAATGGACCGCTATGAGACCGCATCGCCGTGAATTTCTGCAGAGCCTGGCCGCAGGTACGGCGGCATTGAGTTTGCCGCGTGCGCTCCGCGGGCAGAAGAGCCTGGGGGCGGCGAAGCTCACCGATAAAATTACGCTGATTACGGGGGCCGGCAACAACATTGTCGCGTTGGCGGGCGAGGGGGAAAGTCTGCTGGTGGATTGCGGCGAAGGCGCGTATGCGCAGGATGTCCTGGGGCTCGCGGACGGCGTCAAGAAGGTGATCAACACGCACTGGCATCTGGAATCGACCGGAGCGAATGACGCGATGGCGAAGGTGGGTGCGAAGCTCGCGTCGCACGTGAATACGGAATTGTGGATGACGCAGGAGATCATTCACGATTGGGAAAAGAAAGTGTTTCCGCCGCGAGCTAAAGAGGCGCTGCCGACGGATACGTTTTATACGACGGGCAAGACTATGTTTGGGGGCGAAGCGGTGGAATACGGCCTGCTGCCGATGGCGCATACCGACGGCGATATTTATGTGTACTTCACGCAATCGAATGTGCTGGTGGCGGGCGATGCCGTGCAGCCGGGCCGACTGCCTCTGCTGGACTGGCCGACCGGCGGGTGGATCGGCGGGATGCAGGAGGCCCAGCGCACGCTGCTGAAGCTGGCTAACGACTCGACCAAGATCGTGCCCGGCAGCGGGCCGGTGATGAGCAGGGCGGAATTGCAGGCGAGTCTCGATCTGGTGACCAAAGTCCGCGAGCATTTGGTGAAGCTGGTGAAGCAAGGAATGGGTCCGCGGGACCTGATCGAAGCCAAGGCCATGAAGGATTTTGAAGGGCAACTGGCGGGCGATCCGGAGCCGTTTCTCTACACGGCTTACCGGGGGCTTTATGCCCATGCCAGAGAGCTCGGCGGCATCATCTAAGCTCCCATTTGGGCCTTTCCGCCCACAGATTCGCGATATATACTTAGCGGTGGATACTTAAAGACGTGATAACGCGTAACTTAATGCTCGCTCTGCTTGCGGCATGCGCACTTCATGCGGCGCCTGCGGAGGTTGCAATTAGCCCCAATAGAGCGCTGGTGAATCGGTACTGCACCACCTGCCATAATCAACGGCTGCGGACGGCCAAATTGGCGCTGGATGTACTGGATCTGGACCATCCCGAAAAAGATGCGGTGACCTGGGAGCGGGCGATTCGCAAACTGCGTGGAGGCATGATGCCGCCGCCCGGAGCTCCGCGGCCGCCGGTGGAGGCGGTGGCGGCGCTGGCGACCTATTTAGAGGACTCATTGGACAAAGCCAGCGCGGCGAATTTGAACCCGGGGAGCGTGCGGATTCATCGCCTGAATCGCGCGGAGTATGCGAACGCCATGCGCGATCTGCTGGGGATGGATGTGAACGCGGCGGCTCTGCTGCCGAGCGATGACATCAGCGATGGGTTCGACAATATTGCGAGCGCGTTAAAGGCGTCGCCGTCGTTCCTGGATCAATATATTATGGCGGCGCGCGCGGTGGCAAAGCAGGCGGTGGGAACGCCCCTCCGCGGCAAAGAGGCGATGACGACCATTCGCGGGGTCAACCCGAAAGTGCCGCTACCGCCGGGGTCTCGCGGCGGGGTCACCACGCAATTTCTGGCTCCGTATGAAGGCGACTATGAACTTCGCGCGGATTCGAATCCGCTGGTGTTTACAGTGGACGGCGCGAAAGTGGACGCCACGGGACGCACGCATTTAAAGGCTGGTCTGCACAACCTGGTGGCGGCCAATGCGGGGCACAGTCTCGTCGAGAGCGAAGGCGTTTTGTATGGATTTGTTCCGGGCGCGGCGGGAACCGGGTATTCGAGCGCAGGGTTGATCGTGGGCGGGATCATTGCCGACGGCAGCGCGGCTGGAAAGGGCCCGGGGCCGGGGCCTGCGATTACGGTGAATGGGCCGTTCCATCCGGTGGGCGATCCGATCGACACGCCCAGCCGCACGCGTATCTTCGTGTGCCGCGCTCCCGATCCGCGAGAAGAGATGGCGTGTGCTTCGCGGATTCTTTCGAATCTGGCGAAGAAGGCTTACCGGCGGCCGCTGACGGAGCAGGATCTGGCGCCGCTCATGCGGTTCTACAGCGAGGGCCGGAAGGCCAGCAACTTTGAAGGTGGCATCGAGAACGCGATGGTGGCCATGCTGGCGAGCGTGAAGTTCCTCTATCGCGTGGAGCCTCCGCCGGCCAACGCGGAGCCGGGCAGCATTCACCGGCTGAACGGGACGGAACTGGCCTCGCGGCTTTCGTTCTTTTTGTGGAGCAGCATCCCGGACGAGGAATTACTGGCGGCGGCCCAGCAGGGCAAACTGAGCGATCCGGCTGGGCTGGCGGCACAGGTGAGGCGCATGCTGGCGGACCCGCGCTCGAAAACGCTGACTACCAACTTCGCGTTCGAATGGCTGAAGGTTCGCGACATGGATGCGATGGAGCCGGACCCGTGGTTTATCCCAGCTTCAACGCTCCGCTGCGGGCGGCGCTGCGGCGCGAGATGGAGATGTTCGTCGATAGCGTGTTCCGCGAAGACCGCAGCGTGGTGGATCTGCTGAGCGCCAATTACACTTTCGTCAATGAGCGGCTGGCGATGCATTACGGGATTCCCAACGTGCGCGGCGATCAGTTCCGCCGCGTGACGCTCACCGATCCGAATCGCTTTGGACTGCTGGGCAAGGGCGCGGTGATGATGGTGACGGCGTATCCCAACCGCACTTCGCCGGTTTTGCGAGGCGCTTACATCCTGGAGAATATCACGGGCACGCCGCCCTCGCCGCCGCCGCCGAATGTGGAGGCGTTCAAGGAGAACAAGGACGGCGAAAAGCCGAAGACGATGCGGGAAATTATGGAAACGCATCGCGCGAATCCGACCTGCAACGCGTGCCACGGCGTGATGGATCCGCTGGGATTCTCGCTGGAGAATTTCGACACGATCGGCGCTTACCGCGCCATGGACCGCTTCACGCGCACTAAGATCGATACCAGCGGCAAGCTGGTGGATGGAACGGCGGTGAACGGGCCCAGCGATCTGCGCAACGCGCTGCTGAAGCGGCCCGAGCAGTTCGCGCAGACCTTCACGGAAAAAATGATGACTTATGCGCTGGGGCGCGGCATCGAATACTACGATATGCCCAGTGTCCGCAAGATTGTGAAGGATGCCAAGCGCGGATAATTACAAATTTTCGTCGATCGTGATGGGGCATCGTGAACGCGCCGGCATTCCAGTCGAGCACGGTGGAGCCGCCGGCGGGGACGCAGTTGGCTGTTAAATAGGGGAGCTATTTATGTTTGTTACCAAGAAGCATCTGACGCGCCGCACGGTACTGCGCGGCGTGGGAACCGCGCTGGCGCTGCCTCTGCTGGACGCGATGATTCCGGCGCAGACGGCGCTGGCGCAGACGGCGGCGAATGCCACGCCCCATCTGGGATTCATTTACTTTCCGCACGGCGCGGTGCATGGACAAGTGGACGCCGACGGGCGAGGGCAAGATCGGCGAGTTCAGGGACATCCTGAAGCCGATCGAGAAGTATAAGTCGATGACGACGGTATTCAGCAACATCGACAATCAGGCGCCGCTGGGTCCGGTGCACGCGCTGGCGCCGGGGACGTGGCTTTCCTGCGTTCATCCGGCGATCAGCCAGGAACCGCATGCGGGAACCACGGCGGACCAGATCGCGGCGCAGCACATCGGCCAGGATACGCCGCTGCCTTCGCTTGAAGTCGCAACGGATAACCGCGGCGGAGGCGGCTTCTGCGATCGCGATTATGGCTGCTCCTATGCGGGGACGATTTCGTTCCGCACGCCGACCACGCCGCTGCCGATGGAGACCGATCCGCGCAAACTGTTCACGCGTTTGTTCGGGCAGGGCGACAACGCGGCCGATCGCGCGCGGTTGTCGAAGCAGTATGTGTCGCTGCTGGATATGGTGGGCGAGGAAGTCGAAAGATTTGCAGCGCGTGCTGGGGCCGTCAGACAAAGCCATGCTTTCCGATTACCTCGAAAGCGTGCGCGAAATCGAGCGGCGCATTGCAGAAGATGGAGGCGCGCGATCTTTCGAAAGTGGAGATTCCCGACGCTCCGGCGGATAACGACCTTCCGTTCGAACAGCGCATCAACTCTGATGTTCGACCTGGTGGCGCTGGCTTACCAGGCCAACATGACGCGTGTCTTCTCCTTCATGATGGCGGCGGAAGTCAGCGGCCAGACTTACAACTTCATCGGCGTCCCGGATGCGTTCCACCCGCTGTCGCATCACAACAATGAACAAGCCAAGATGGACCGCCTGGCGAAGAGTGCAGACGTATCACACGCAGGTAGTTCGCGAAGTTCCTGGATAAGCTGGCCAAGATGCCGGATGGCGACGGCACCATGCTGGAACACTCGCTGTTCCTTTACGGCAGCAACATGAGCAACAGCAACGCGCACAATCACTATCCGCTGCCGACCTCGATCGTGGGCGGATGGAAGACGGTGAAGGGCGGGCAGCATCTGGTGCTGCCGGAGCACACGCCGCTGGCGAACGTGCTGCTGACGATGCTCGACCGCGCGGGCATCCCGCAGGACAAGCTGGGCGACAGCACCGGCAAGCTGGTGGAGTCTACTGATGAAGGCTCTGCTGATGGCGGCGCTCGCCGCGGTGCCCCTGGTTGCCGGGAACGCCGAGCTGGCCGACGCGATTAAGTCGGGCCAGCGGGCGGCTGCGATCGAGATGATCGCGAAGAAGTCGGCCGATGTGAACGCGGCGGATGCGGACGGCACAACGCCTCTGCTGTGGGCCGCTAATGTGAACGATGTGGATCTGGTGTCGCGCCTGTTGAAAGCGGGGGCGAATCCGAACCAACGCAATCTGCTGGGGTCGACGCCACTTGCCGAAGCGGCACTCAATTCGAATACGGAGATGATCCAGACTCTGCTGGACGCGGGGGCAGATGCTAACGCCGCAGGGGCGGACGGACAGACGCCTCTAATGATGGTGGCGCGGACGGCAAATGTCGCGGCAGCGAAGCTGCTGCTGGATAAAGGCGCCAAGGTCAACGTCACGGAAGCGCAGCGCGGACAGACGGCGCTGATGTGGGCGGCTGCTGCGAGCGAGGGTCCGATGATGCGCGAATTGCTGGCGCACGGAGCGGAAGTGGATGCGAAGTCCGCTACCGATCTGATGACGCCGCTGATCAGCAAGGAACCACGATCGCAGCCCCGTCCGCCGGGCGGCATGACGGCGATGATGTTCAGCACCCGCGAAGGCTGCATGGATTGCGTACAGGCGCTGGTGGAGAAAGGCGCGAAGCTCGATTTGCCTGACCCGGAAGGCGTGACGCCGTTGATTTCGGCGATTTTCAATGCGCATTTCGACGTGGCAAAGTATCTGATCGAGAAGGGCGCGAATGTCGACAAGTGGGATTGGTGGGGGCGCAGTCCGCTGTATCTGGCTGTCGACTACAACACGCTGCCGCATGGCGGGCGGCCGGATCAACCCTCGATCGATGACACGCTGCCCATCGATATCGTGCGCATACTGCTCGAAAAGGGCGCGAATCCTAATCTGCAATTGAAAATGCTGCCGCCCTATCGTGCGACAGGCGCGGATCGCGGCGTGGACCAGATGTTGACGGTGGGCACCACGCCGCTGTTGCGCGCGGCAAAAGCCCAGGACGCGGCGGCGATCAAGCTGTTGCTGGAGCATGGGGCGATCGTCGATTTGCCGAATAGCCAGGGCATGACGCCGATGGCGGCGGCATCGGGCACGGGGTCCGTGGACGCGGACACGCGCGGCTATTACTATGCCTCCGATATCCAGGAGCGAGCGATTGCGTCGCTCGAGCTGCTGCTCGCGCATGGCGGGGAGTTAAACGGCCGCGCGGGGCGCCTACAGCAAGCGCCGCTGCATGGGGCTGCGTTCTGGGGATGGAACAAGGTGGTCGAGTATCTGCTGGCGAAAGGCGCCGATATTAATCTTAAAGACTCGCGCGGGTACACTGCGGTGGATTACGCAATGGGGCGCGCGGGCGGCAACAGCCGCGGCGGCCAGCGGATCGATGTCCACAAGGAAACCGGCGATCTGCTGATTGCCAAGGGCGGAGTGGCGGGCACTCCGGCACAACAGGGCGCTCGTCCGCGCGGGCCCGCGGCTCCCTAGCCACGCGGGTGCGGCTCCTGTATTTCTGCGCAGTTTTACGGGGGTGCTCTCCGATTTGCAGGCAGTGCCCGGCAAATTTTCCGGGACTGGGTGCTATAAGATCTAAGAAGCTTGCAAGAGGTGCAGCGATGACGATCCTCACACGAGTTGGTGCGGCGGTGGCTATTTTTTGCGGTGTAATTACTTCGCGAGCGTTCTCGCAGACGGCGCCGGACGCGATTGACATACATTTGATCGCTGCCAGGAATGCGGCGGGGTTCGATTTTACGGGGACACTGGCGCGGTTGTGCATTGCGCCTCCGCTGGTGACGGCGGTTCGCGATACGGCGCCGGGTCCAGCGCCGGCTCGCGAGACTTGGTTCGCGGAGCCTGCTAAAGTCTTCGACAATCTGTATTTCGTGGGATCGAAGATTCATTCGTCGTGGGCGTTGACTACCAGTGAGGGGATCATTCTGATCGACACGCTGTTCACGTACAACTCCGAGGAAGAGATTGTGGGGGGATTGAAGAAACTCGGGCTCGATCCGGCGACGGTCAAGTATGTGATCATCACGCACGCGCATGGGGATCATGTAGGCGGGGCGAAGCTGATGCAGGACAAGTTCGGGTCGCATATTGTCATGGGCGGGCCGGATTGGGATTCGATTGAGAAGTCGGTCAACGCGTATCCGCTGGGTAAGCCAAGGCGGGATATCGTTGCCGACGACGGGCAGAAGATCACGCTGGGCGACACTGCGGTGACTATCGTGACCACGCCGGGACATACTCCGGGGACGCTGTCGATGATCTTTACGGTGAAGGACAAGGGGCGGCCGCTCACGGTGGCTTATTCCGGCGGCACGGCGTTCAACTTCCCGAGCACGGTGCCGAATTTCGATATTTACATCAATTCGCAGCGCAAGATGGCAGCGGCGGCTGCGGCGGCGAACGCTACGGTGTTGATGTCGAATCACTCGGAGTTCGATGGGGCGATTTCGAAGATCAAGATGCTGGCGGGGCGCAAGGCGGGCGAGCCGCATCCGTTTGAAGTAGGGGCGGAGGCGGTGGCGCGCTACTTCAAAGTATCCGAAGAGTGCGCGGACGTGGCCCGGCTTCGGCTGCAGCCACGATAGACGGGAGGCAACCATGTCAGTTGCAAGGGGAGTGGCGGCGATTGCCCTGCTGGGAGCGGCGGCTTGGGCGCAAACGTATCCCAAACCGACGGAACTGCCCAATCCATATCTATTGGTAGAGGGTTGGCCCACCATACCCAAGAGCATGAACGGAGGGCACTGGGGCGAGGTGATCCGGGTGCATGTCCACAGCGACGGCAACATCTGGGTGTTTCACCGCTGCTTCAACACGGTGCCGCCGGGGCACGCGACTTGTCTGGGGCGGGACGCGTCGAATCCTCCGATCTTGGAATTCGATCCGTCGGGGAAGCTGCTGAAAAGTTTTGGTGTGGGACTGTTCGCTTATCCGCACGGCTTCACTGTCGATGAAAAGGGAAATTTGTGGGTGAGCGATGTGAACGATGAGGCTACGGTGCTGGGCATGTCGGCGAAGAACGCGCAGGGCGTGATTCGGGGGCAGGAGGTTCTTAAGTTGAGTCCGTCGGGGAAGGTGCTGATGACGCTGGGCAAGGAGGGCGTGGCAGGGAATGGTCCGGACACGTTTGACCGGCCCACTGGCGTGGCGATTGGGCGCAACGGCGATATCTTCGTGACGGATGGACACGCGCCCAACGCGCACAACTCGGGGCGCGTGGTGAAGTTTTCCAAAGACGGCAAATTCATTAAGAGCTGGGGGCATCTGGGATCGGCAGCGGGGGATTTCGATGAGCCGCACGATATTTTTATTGGCGGCTCCCAGGAGCGCGTGTATGTGGCGGATCGCAAGAATAGCCGCATTCAGGTATTTGATCAGGATGGCAAGTTCATTGCGGCGTGGAAGCAGTTTGGGCAGCCGAGCTCGGTGTTTGTGAGCAAGGACGACACCATTTATATTGGCGCCGCGTTTCCCGATCCTTCCGTTAAAAAGGGCCAGTTGCGGGGGATTGTGGTGGGGAATGCGAAGGACGGGTCGCTCAAGGCTTTCATTCCGGATCCGGCGGACCCGGACAAGCTGGATGTGGGGACGACAGCGTCGGGGATTGCGGCAGATGATGCCGGCAGTATTTATGCCGCGGATGTGGCCGCGCACAATTTGCGGAAGTACGT
Organism: Bryobacterales bacterium; assembly: GCA_963752205.1. Lineage (GTDB taxonomy): Bacteria > Acidobacteriota > Terriglobia > Bryobacterales > Bryobacteraceae > Palsa-187. The sequence goes on from CAVVZG010000101.1 coordinate 15,345, forward strand.
TAAGGTCAAGTGATTCGGTATTATGAAAAGCATTCATGAGTCTTGAGACCGAGTGGTCTGTGGGTGGGAAACGGCTGATCTTCACGGTGGGAACAGGCCGCAACGGTACAGGGTATGTCAGCCATTTGCTTCATGGGCTACCGGGTATTTGCTGCTTGCATGAACCGGACCCGCAGTTCTACACCGTACTGCGCGCGGCACAGTCCGATCCGGCGGTCGCAGAGCGGTTTCTTTGCGAGCAAAAGCTTCCGGCAATCCGCAGCGTTGCGGAGCCGGTTTACTTTGAGACCAGTCATCTGGCGTGCAAAGGGTTCTTAGAACCGTTGCTGGCCCACGGAGTGCCGCTGGATTTAGTTATTCTGCGGCGGGACCCGGTGCTGGTGGCAACCAGTTTGTACTTGTTGGGCACGGTACCGGCTCGTACTCAGCTAGGACTGCAATTTTTGCTGTCTCCCTCCGATCCGGGAGTGCTGCCGCTGGAAAACTGGCAGGATCTGCATGATTGGGCGCTGTGTTACTGGTATTGTCTCGAGATCGAGCGGCGGGCTCAGGTTTATAAAGAATGTATGGTCCGCCGTTCGATTGCAAGGGAAAAGTGTGATGGAAAAGGTCTGCGTAAATGTATCCGGCCTGTTTGTCGGGCGATGCCCTGGCCTTGATGAGTATTCGCGCGCGTCTGGCCTCATAACGGCTGCGGTCTCTGAGGACCAGTTTTTTCGTCAGGCTTAGGACGCGCCGTTTGACCGTTTTGTCATCTATTCTTTCCGTCTCGCAAAACCAAGGTGTGAATCGACTTCGTAAGCTGGCTTCGGCCTGATCTATGATTCCCGAGCCGGTTTCAGCCGCCGGTCAAGGCCGAGCGGAGCGAGTTCATCGGAGAGCCTTGCCCGGCGGCGGAAACTGGCTCAGTCACGGTCGACGGGCCGAAGCCGGCGTGCTCGGTGTTATAAGTCGTCATAATGGCGCGACGGTAAGGCTCCTGGCGGTTCAATACAACCCAAGCGATACGCGCAAGCTTATTCGCCATCGCCACACCCGCGACGTTGGAAC
>CAVVZG010000102.1:0-12111 GCA_963752205.1 Bryobacterales bacterium
GGTCGAACGATATTGGCGAAGTCCACTGTTCTTCAATGGCTTCGGTCACCGGGAAGCCTTGCTCGGCGTAAGCGATGGCGGAGGCGAACAGGCGATCCCAGGGCAAGTTGCCGTAATGCTGGTGAAGTTGCGCCCAGCCGTCGACGGCTCCGGGGACGGTCACGGCGTGGATGCCGGCCAGCGGCATGGTGGTCATTTCGCTGGCTGCCAAGAAAGCGGGAGATAGCGCGCGCGGCGCGGGGCCGGAGGCGTTCAAGCCGGTCAGCTCGCCGGTTTTCGCATCCCAATAAAGCACAAAGAGGTCGCCGCCGATGCCGTCCATCATGGGCTCGACTACGCCCAGCACGGCGTTGGCTGCGATCGCCGCGTCGACGGCCGAACCGCCTTGGGCTAGTATTTGCGCGCCGGCTTGCGAGGCCAGCGCTTGACTAGTAGCGACGACTCCTTGCTGCGTAATGACCAGCGAGCGGCCGTAGTTGCGTCCAAATCCTGAGTGCGCGGCGAACACGTTATTAGGCTTTCGGATCCGACCGGGTGATGGCGCGCTTGAGCAGTTCGCCGAACGCTTTGCGCGTCATGGAGCGGTTTTTCTTGGGCTTTTCGGGAGGTTTCTCGCCAGGCTTGGGCGGAGCGGGTTCAGGTGGGCGGCTCATCTAGCTCCAGCATGGCACACCTGTTCGTAGGGGTGTGGGGAGGGCCGGTGCTTGCTCTCGACGCGGAAAGCGGATAGGTTGGACGGACTATGATAACTCGCACTTTGATGATAGTTGCAATGGCGTGTGTTCCGGGGCTGGCGCAGATACCGGGGCCGGCGGCGGTGCCTACGCAAGACGCTGGAGTCGCCCGTGCGGTGCTGCTCGATAAGCCGCAGGTGCGCGTGCTGCGCGTCGAGATCCAGGCCGGCGCCACGCGTAAGATGCACACGCACGATGACGTGCGCTTCCATTTATTCCTGCCCATCACGGGCTCGATCGAATTCACCAAGGGAACGGAGAAGACGGCCGCGGTTCCGGGGCAGGTGTTCTATATGGATAAGGGTACGCCGCATGGGTTCCGCAATACCGGCACATCGGTAGCGATGGCGTTTGAAGTATTCATCCGCGATGCGGCGCCGACCGCGGAGAATCATGACACGGCCGCCGCCTTGGCTTTGGCCTTCGCGAGCATGTCCTTGCCCGCGCAGCTTGAAATGACTAAAACAAAGGACTAAATTAGAGCGAATACTTACTTCACGCACCCAATTTGTGATAGGCTTGCGGGATGGCTGATCGAAATGTGCTCGGTGCGAGAATACGTCCTCGACGCCAACCACCATTTTACGAGTCCAACTCATTTCAGGGTTGGGCGGCCCTTGCAGCAGCGGCGGTGCTCACTGTGATTGGCATGTACAGCCGCACCGTACTTGCTCACTGGCTTCTCGCCGTGGCCTGGGTCGCCGCGTCCGGGGCGATATGGAGAGCTTCATCTGTAGTCAATCAAAGCACGCTATTGCGACTCATTGCTATGGCGATCGGATCAGTTATGGTCGGCGGAATCCTTGGCTTAATTGATGTGAATGTAGTACACGTCCCGCCGAAATCGATTCCGGAAACTTCTGCACCCACTTTCGAAATGGAATCGATCAGAGAATTAGACGTCTTCCTTGCCGGTAAGGACGAACCCGCATTGCAGGACTTCTTCGGCGTCGGATCAATGCTAGCTGCAAACATTCAATATGAAACAGATCGCATTCTTCATTTCCAGCGCACCGGGAATAGCGAGTTCCCGTGGGGACCTTACATGAAAGATGGGACCACTACTTACGACACTTCGATCATGGGAAATCGTCTCCGCCCACAGGGTGGAGGGTTTGCATATTTAAGCGATCCTTCCGTTGTGTACGGAATAATTGTTCCGAAAACATATACTGACGGGAAAGCGCTTCTGTTTAAATTTGAAACCTCCGTTGGCTTACCGAGCACTATAGCCGTGGCGGTAAAGAGCCTCAATGACGCGCTTTTTGAAAATGAGCAGATACTCATAAAGGTTTTAAATGAGGCGTTGCACGCCGACAAGAATTACTATCTCCACTACAACGACACCACCTCAAAGTATTGGGTCGCTATAGACGCCATGTACTATAAACGCTTCATGCCGCTGAGGCCGAGAGCGGATGCAATCAGGGAATCGGCCAGGGCTTTCCTTGGAGTGCGATGAGTATGACATTGGCACTGTTAATATGGAGGCGTAATGCGACCGCGAACACAAATCGCGATACCCAATCCCAAGGGTACGGAGTTCGAAAACTTCGACCGCTTGGCGGGAATCCTTATGCGCGTGAAGCCGAAGAAAAAGGCCACGCCGAAGTTGCGGAAAAAGAGCAAGGCCAAGGCTTAGCGTTTTCGCTTCCCGCGCCCTTGGCGTTTCGCTCCCTTCCCCTACTTGCCCTTTCCTGTGAGCCGATCCCACGTGAGGCGGCGTCCAGCAACTTGCGTGCAGACATGCGAGAAGCGTTCCGCATCACTCAACTTGCGACCGTTGTAGCGAAACGATTGCTCATCCAAGTAACGGAACAGATGGAACGGCTCCACGCTGATATAGGTTCCGTGAAGTTGGCGCTTCACCAAGCTCCAGAAGTTTTCCATCGTGTTCGTGTGAACATTGCCGCGCACGTACTCTACAGCATGATCCACAACAGCGTGTTGGTATTCGCCAGCCAGTCCATCGTAGGACTTCAGCGCATCGCTGAACAGCGCAGAGCCCGCCTTGACGTGCTGGCGAATCTTCCCATGCAATTCATGTTTGCGGCGATTAGGTATGGCGAACGTGCGGACGTTTCCGCCGCGCTCCACCATACCGAGAGCGATGGCCTTATCGGTGCCGCCAGTGCCCGTGATGACTTCCGCGCGGCGCTTGGCGTGCATGTTGCGGGACTTCCCGCCGATGAACGATTCATCGACTTCGACTTCGCCAGCGAGTTTTGTAGCAGCCTTATCCTGCATCGCTTCGCGGATGCGGTGAAGCATAAACCAAGCGGTTTTCTGAGTCAGTCCGAGGTCGCGTGCGATCTCGCAGGAACTGACACCATTCCGGCAATTGGCAACCAGCCACATAGCGGTGAGCCATTTTTCTACAGGAATCGGGGATTCATTCAGGACCGTTCCAACTTTCACCGAAAACTGTTTGCGGCAATCCGTCGCGCGGCACTTCCAGATGCGGCGCGACTTCAGGAACATCGGCTCCTTGGCGGCGCAGTAGGGGCACTCAACCCCATTGGGCCAACGCTTCGCCGCGAGATAACGCAGAGAATTGTCAGCATCACCGAAGTATTTGATTGCATCGGCCAATGTTTGCGGGGTTTCCATGAGCAAAGTATGTCATAAAAACCGTGGTGTGTCAAGTAAGTATTCGCCTAAATTAGAGCAGATGACAGTGAGTGTTCACGAGGCGAAAACACAGCTCTCAAAACTCCTGGATCTTTTGGAGGAAGGCGAGGGAATCGTCATTCTCCGGCACGGGCGGCCAGTCGCGCAGTGGGTACACGCGCTAGCTTCAACGAAGCCGCAGTTCGGAGCGATGCGTGGCGAGATCTCCTGGCAAGACGGTTGGGAGAAAGCCCTACCTCGAAACAAGCCGAGGCCTTCTGGGAGGGACGTTGGTAGAAGGTCCCTACCGGCTCGATACCTGCGCCGGGATCTGGGCTCGCGGATCCCGTGAATTGGTGGAAACAGGCGGGTGAGCTCTTGGGCGGCAGCATTTTGTCCATTCGTTCCGCGCACATTACCGCGCTCGGCGGAATACAGGATTTTCACAAGGACCCGTTCGACCGCATGCTGATCGCACAAACCGCCGCCGAAGGGCTGACGCTGGTGACGAACGACGTGCAGATGCAACATTACTCCGTCAAGACGCTGTGGTGAAGGTTCGTAACACATTCTTCGCTCATTCTTCCATTGACTAACAGTCAGCGGTTCCCGGAGAATAGAGGGATTACCCCGGAGTAAAATGTACACCTACAGAAGTCGTCTGCTCTTCCTCGCACTATTCCTCGTTTTGTTGAGCCCCGCGGTTTACGCTGCGCCCGTGACGTGGTATCTGAACGGGGTCACTTTCTCCGACGGCAGCCGCGCTGTGGGCTCTTTCGTCTATGACACGGTGACGGGAATGTACACGTCCATCGATATCACCACAACGCCGGGCAACTCGGCGGCAAGCGCGCTGGTGACGGGTAACCACTATACGGTGCAAAGCCCGATTGCACGGCCCGCGGTAGTGGTTTTTTGGACCACTCCCAATCCCGTCACTGGGGTCTCCGGCATGTTGCAGTGGGGGTTTCAGGGGACTCTCGCGAACGGAGGTGGAAGCATCCCGATGGATTTAGGTTCGTATCAAGGCGTGTGCCTGAATTCGACGTGCCAGTATGCCGCCGCGGAATCGATCATCAGCGTCACCGGGGGGAGCGTAACCGCGGCTCCGGCTTTTGGTCCCCGCACCTGGTATCTGGATAATGTTTTGTTTGACGACGGTGGGCAGGCCACCGGCTCGTTCATTTACGATTCCGTTAGCAACACTTATTCGAACATGAACATCGACGTGACTCCGGGCACAACCTTTACCACCGGCTATCATTACGGAGTTCCGGGCGCGAATCCGGCTCCTACTGGCTTTGCGAATGCAGTGCGGGCTTACGCCAGCTTGCCCGCGCAAACCGGGGACCGTTTGTTTAACGGGAGTTTTCTTTCGGCGCTTACCAACGATGGCGGGATCATCCCTTTTAATGCGCTGGCGGAGGAAGGATCCTGCGATTCACCAAATTGCATCGTCAACGGCGTGAGCATCAGCCGGTTCATTGTCCTCGGCAACGTCACCACCATCAGGCCCGCCGGCTACACCAAAGTTATGTCGCAGGTGGTGGATGGCGGCGGCTGGCAGACCACCTTGACGGTGACCAACCAGACCAAATATCCGCAAGCGTATACGGTGACTTTCTGGCAGGACAACGCAACACCCTGGGCGATTCCGGGAATCGGCAGCATCACTACCATTACGGTGCCGGGATTCGGTGCAAAAATCCTCAGTTCGTCGGGCAGCGGTTCCGGATTGACCGAAGGCTGGGCGAAAGTGGAAAGCTCCGAAGATTTCTCCGCGATGGCGGTTTATAAGGTTCTGGGGAATGAGCAGAGCCAGCAGGCGTCGGTGACCGGCGACCCTACGCTCAATACATATTTCTCGATGCCTTTTGACGAGACGAACGGCGCGCTGGTGGGTTTGGCGCTCACCAATTCAAGTTCCACGCTGCCGCAGACCGCACTGGTGGTGGCTTACGATCAAACCGGGAAAGTAATCGTCAACGATTTTTCCATTGTGTTGCAGCCGCTGCAGCACCTGGCGTTTGTGCTCGACCTGCAGTATCCCGCGCTGGCCAATCAAAGCGGCAATCTTCGCGTGTATGGAATTCCCACCGGCAACGTACAATTGCCCTTCACCGGGTTGAATGGTTTGGGCGTGCGCAATTTGCCGGACGGATCGTTTACGAATCTACAGGTAAGCTACCACTAAGCGACGCAGCCGGCTCAGCGGTCTTTAAGAATTTCACGGGCGGCGTTGTGTCCGGGCGCGCCCATGACTCCTCCGCCGGGATGCGCTCCGGAGCCGCATAAATACAGGCCTTTGACGGGGGTGCGGTAGCGCGCCCAACCGGCCAGCGGACGCAGCACGAACATTTGATCGAGCGACATTTCGCCGTGGAAGATGTTGCCGCCGGTGAGTGCCGAAGCGGCGTTCCAGATCGAGCGGCGTGAGGGTCTGGCGCTCGACTACGATGCCGCGGATGTTGGGGCAGTATTCCTCGATCACGTCGAGGACGCGGTCGGCGTAGGGCTCGCGCTCCGTGTCCCAATCGGTGCCGCGCAGCGTGTAGGGCGCGTACTGAAGAAAGATCCCCATGATGTGATGGCCGGCGGGCGCGAGCGACGGATCGTACATGGTGGGGATGGTCATCTCGATCAGCGGCGAGCGCGAGGGGCGGCCGTACTTGGCGTCGTCCCAGGCGCGTTCGACGTATTCGATCGAGGGGCAGATGTGCATGGTGGCGCGGTGCTGCGGGCCGGGTGCGCCTGGGAACGCCGTGAACTCGGGAAGGCCGCTCAGCGCGAGATTCATCTTGAGCGACGTGCCTTCGGAGCGGAAGCGTTCGGATGCCGGCGACGAAGTCCGCGGGCAAGGTCGGCTGTGTCCAGCAGATGCAGGAACGTCCGGCGCGGATCGAGATTGCTGGCCACGATGGGCGCGTGAATTTCTTCGCCGTCGGACGAGCGACGACGCCGGTGGCGCGGCCGTCTCGTCACCAGGATCTTTTCGACCGGCGCGTTGGTGCGGATCTCGGCGCCGCTGGCGCGGGCGGAATCGGCGATGGCGTTCGAGACCGCGCCCATGCCGCCGCGCACGAAGCCCCACAATCCGCGGATGCCGTTCACGCCGCCCATGCAGTGGTGCAGCAGAATGTAGGCCGTGCCGGGCGAGCGCGGGCCGCCGTTGGCTCCGATGACGCCGTCGGTGGCGAGCGTGACTTTGATCTGCTCGCGATTCGAACCACTCGTCCAGAAAATCGGCGGCGCTTTGCGTGAAGATCTTCACCAGGCCGACGATTTCGGCGCGTGACAGGCCGCGCAGGCGTCCCGGCAGCTTCAGATATTCGATGAAATCGCCGATGCCGTGCGGCGGGAAATCGGGCGGCGTGGTCAGCAGCAGCGACTCGGCGACCATCGCCAGCCTTTCCAGATGCGCTTCATAGCGCGGATACGCTTCGGCGTCGTGCGCGGAGAACTTGGCGATTTCGGCCAACAGTCTTGGCGCGATCCTGCCACATGAACAGATGGCGGCCATCGGGGAAGGGCGAGAAGAACGCGGGGTCCTTGGCGTCGACGCGGTAGCCGAAGCGTTCGAGCTCCAGCTCGCGCACCACTTTTTCCTGCATCAGGCTGGACGAGATAAGACGCGGTCGACACGCGGTAGCCGGGCCAGATTTCTTCGGTGACGGCGCAGCCGCCCACCAGTTCGCGCGCTTCGAGGACCAGAACGCGGCGTGCCGGCGCGGGCCAGATAGGCGGCGGTGACCAGGCCATTGTGGCCTCCGCCGACAATGATGGCTTGATACGACTTCAGTTCGGCAGCCTGTACGCGCGATACTCAGCCGGATAGCCGGCGGCGCCCACTGCGACGACGATATATTGCTTGCCGTTCAGCATGTAGGTCATCGGCGATCCAGTCTGTCCGGCGGGCATGGCGACCGCGCCCGCGTCCTTCCCGGTCTTCTTGTCGTACGCGCGCAGATACGCGCCTTTCTTGCCGTCGGGCATAGTGATGGTGCCTGCTTCGCCGCCGATCACCAGCGTCTTGGTGACGATCAGGCCCACGATTCCGGCGCGGCCGGTGCGCGGAATGTTCAGGCCCTTGAGCGCAGGGTGATTGCGAATCACATCCGGAGTTTCGCCGTTAGGAATCTGCCACAGAATCTCGCCCTTGTTCAGATCGATGGCGCTGATCTGTCCGTAGGGCGGCTTGTAGAGCGGAAGATCCTGCACGCTCAAGCGGGTCGCGTTGGCCGAGCCGGGGGCCGCGCCTGCTTCCGCGCCGGAACCGCCGCCGCCGCGCGCTCCCTCATCGGCAGTGCCCTGAATGAAGCGGAAATCGTTGGTCTTGGGATCAGAGGGGATGAGCGCGAGATTGGTCAAAGACTTTTGCGAAGGAATGTAGGCGATGCCGGTTTCGGGGTCGACCGAGCCGCCCACCCAGTTGGTCCCACCCTGCGCCGTGGCGAAGGCTAGAGTGCCGATGGGGCCGCCGACTTTGCTCAGAGAAGGCGGAGTGAAGACGGGTCCAATGTGATAGTGCGCGACGATTTCGCGGGCCTGTGCTTTCAACTCCGGCGTGAAGTCGATCAGATCGTCCATGGAAAAACCCTGGCGATCGTACGCGGGAGGCTTGCTGGGGAAGGGCTGGGTCGCGCTAGTTTTCTCGCCGGGGACGGTAGATTGTTCCACCGGTTTCTCTTCGATCGGGAAGATGGGCTGGCCGGTGGTGCGGTCGAACAAATACAGGAAGGCTTGCTTGGTGGGCTGCGCCAGCGCTTTCACGGCGCGGCCGTTCACAGTGATGTCGACCAGAATCGGCGCGCAGGGGATATCGAAATCCCAAATGCCGTGGTGGACCAACTGGTAATGCCACTTGCGGACTCCGGTTTTGAGATCGACGGCGACGATGCTCTCGCCGAACAAGCCGTTGCCGGGGCGATGGCCGCCGTAATAATCGCCGGTGGGAAGCTCGACGGGCAGAAACGCGAGGCCGAGTTGTTCGTCGACGCTGATCTGGCCCCACACGCCGGTGTTGCCGGTGTAGTCAGCCGAATCGCTTTCCCAAGTGTTGTAGCCGAACTCGCCGGGTTTGGGGATGGTGTGGAAAATCCATAGGCGCTTGCCGGTGCGCACGTCGAAGGCGCGCACGAAACCCTTGACGTTGGTCTTGCTGCGGGGCACTCCGCTGGAGCGGTGCGCGGCGCCTACGATGACGGTGTCGTTCGCGACCACGGGGGCGGCGTGCAGGCCGATTTCGCCGGTGATCGGATCGATCACTTGATCGTCATCCATCTTTAGATCCACCAGGCCGTCCGTTCCGAACGTCGGGATGCGCGCGCCGGTTTTGGCGTTCAGCGCGACCAAGCGGTAACCCGGCGTTACATACAGTATTCGTTCTTCGCGGCCATCGGTCCAATAGGAGAGTCCGCGGCCGGAGAGTTGGCGGGGGGCGTTGCGGCCGCGTTCGCCTTCATTCTCGCTATGCGTCCAGAGGAGCTCGCCAGTGGCGGCGTCCAGCGCAACGACCGCGCGGCGCGTGCCGGCGGTGGCGTAAAGGATGCCGTTGGCCATGAGCGGTGTGCCTTCGAGGTTGTACTCGGGGCGCGGGCCCAGATTTTCGGTCTTGAAGTGCCAGGCAGGTTCGAGCTTGTTGAAGTTCGAGGCGTTGATTTGATCGAGCGGCGAGTAGCGGGTATTCGCGGTGTCACCGCCATAGCTGCGCCATTCCCCGTTCTTCGCGCCGGTTTGCGCGAGCGCCGGTAGGGCTGCGATCGTACATGCGATCAGGGTTCGTCGGAACTGGGACGTTTGCATTCGGTTCACCACCTCCGGATATTATAGGCCACGGCCGCGTGGGCTGCGCCGCTGCCCGTAACGCAGTACACTATGGAAGACCATGCCCTCAATCAATCGTTGGTGGATAGCGGTCGCGGGTGTCTGCATGCAAATGGCTTTGGGCGCCGGGTATGCCTGGAGCGTATTCCGCATTCCGCTGGTCAAGGAATTCGGCTGGAGCATCTCGCAAGTTTCGCTCACCTTTTCGATTGACTGGCTGTTTCTGGGTCTGTCGGCCGTGGTGGGCGGTCTGTGGCTGCATCGCGTGGGCCCGCGAACCGTCGGCATGACGGCCGCTCTGCTATGGGGCGGTGGAGTCTTTCTCGCAAGTTTTTCCGCGCATAAATTGTGGTGGTTGTATCTTACCCACGGCGTGATGGGTGGAATAGGGCTGGGCATGGGGTACATCGTTCCCATCTCAGTTCTGGTGAAGTGGTTTCCGGAAAGACGGGGACTGATCACCGGCATCGCAGTGGGCGGCTTCGGAGCGGGTTCGCTGATTGCAGCGCCGGTGGCGGCCCGGTTGATGCAAAGCTTCGGCGTGATGTCTACCTTCGCGTACCTCGGCATCGCTTATGGCGTGATCGCGTTTTGCGCCGGGTTCTTCATGCGCAATCCTCCCGAGGGATGGAAGCCGGCGGGATGGACGCCGACGGCGGCGCAGGTCGCGCAGCGCTGCGATCGCGACTATAGCCTGGGAGAGGCGTTGCATACCTGGCAGTGGTGGGCCTTGTGCGCGCTGTTATCCATCAACACCATCGCCGGCATCTCGGTGGTCTCGCAAGCCGCGCCCATGTTTCAGGAAATAGGCAAAGTGAGCGCCGTGACGGCGGCGAGCTTCGTGGGTATCATCAGTCTCGCGAATGGAGCGGGCCGTGTGTTGTGGGCCTGGATTTCAGACATGATCGGGCGGAAAACGGCTTTCTTGTTGATGTATCTGATACAGGCGGTCCTGTTCTGGACATTTCACAACATTGCTTCGCCGCCGCTGCTGCTGGTGACGACATTCGTCATTGTGCTGTGCTACGGAGGGGCTTACGGGATCACGCCGGCCTTCGCGGCGGATTACTTTGGACCGCGCCACGTGGGGCCGATCTTCGGATTGATGCTGCTGCCGTGGGCGTTTCCGGCGGCCTTCGGGCCTTTGTTATTCGCCTACCTGCGGCAAGCCACGGGCGGTTACAACCAGGCGCTGTATTTGATCGCCGGAGTGATGACGGTGGCCGTGATCCTTCCTCTCTTGGTGAGCCCGCCGCGAGCGCGGGGAGTCGCCGAGGAAATGCCATCCGGGAGCGGAATGCCTATGCAGGCCGTTGCTGGGAGTGACGGCGAGGTTTAGGTTATCCGGGCTACCTGCGGTCGGCCAGGATCGTGTAGTCGTACCACTCGACAATCTTTCCGTCCTTCAAGAAGAACACGCCGACGCCGTGCCACGACTTCAACGCTCCGCTGGCGAAGGAATCGATTCTCTCGTTGAACACCATCGGTCCTTTGGCCAAGGTGTCGAGCACCTTGAACTCCTGCACGCGGTCGACGAAGCTGGCGATTCTGGCAGTGACGGCTTCGCGGCCTTTGGCGGGCTCCTGGGTCTCGGTCACTCGATAGGCACAGGGGTCGGCGAAGAAGGACATGATCTTCGTCACGTCGTGGCTGGGCCACGCGGCGCAGAAAGCGTTCACGGCATCGACGTTGGCTTTCTCGGCGGGGGTCCACTCGGCGGCTTCGGCGCGGGCTGCGAATGCGGCGAGTCCTAGGCCGGCGGTAGTTAGGGCGTTGCGGCGTGTGGGCTTCATGGTTGGTCCTTTCGGATTCTTCTAATATACTGGGTGGTCGAATTTGGGGAGGAACACACCAGTGAAGACTCGTGCCCTGTTTGCACTACTATTCGCGGCTGCGCTGTTGTGCGCGGCTGATTACCCGGCTCCGGTCGAAGGCGACTGGGTGGTGCATGACTTCCGTTTCCATACCGGAGAGACGCTGCCCGAGTTGCGCCTGCATTACATCACGGTGGGAGCGCGGACGGGCGAGCCGGTTTTGATCCTGCATGGGACCAATGGAACGGGCGCTGGTTTTCTGCGTGCGGATTTTGCAGGTGAGCTGTTCGGGCCGGGGCAGCCGCTGGACGCGGCTACGCACTACCTCATCATGCCGGATGCGATTGGGGCGGGGAAGTCGTCGAAGCCCTCCGATGGGATGCGTACGAAATTTCCGCAGTACAACTACGACGATATGGTCGACGGGCAATACCGCTTGGTGAAGGAGCATTTGGGCGTCGGGCATTTGCGGCTGGTGATGGGGACTTCGATGGGCGGGATGCACGTGTGGACCTGGGGCGAGCGCTATCCCGACTTCATGGACGCGCTGCTGCCGACGGCGGCTCAGCCTACGGAAGTCGCGGGGCGCAATTGGATGCTGCGGCGCATGGTGATCGATTTCATCCGCAACGATCCGGAGTGGAATGGCGGCAACTACACGAAGCAGCCGCGCAGCTTGCAGATGGCGCAGGTATATTTTGGCATCGCCACCAGCGGCGGCACGCAGGCGATCCACCGGGCTGCGCCTACGCGCGAAAAGGCCGATCAGCTTCTGGATCAACGGCTGGCGCAGCCGTCGAACGCGGACGCGAACGATGTCATTTATCAGCTTGAGGCGTCGCGCGATTACAATCCCGCGCCTAAGCTGGAGACGATCCAGGCCAAGGTGCTGGCCATCAATTCGGCGGACGATGAGCGGAATCCGCCGGAGCTGGGCATCATGGAGCGGGAAATCCAGCGCGTGAAGCAAGGACGCTACGTGCTGATTCCGACCGGGCCGGAGACGCGCGGCCACGGAACCATGGGGCTCGCGAAATTGTGGAAGCAGTATCTGGCGGAGCTGATGCAGCCGCCGGTGCAGGCGTCGAAATAGTTTAGGCTACGGCGGCCATAACGGCCGGGCGGACGGA
>CAVVZG010000103.1:0-17781 GCA_963752205.1 Bryobacterales bacterium
CATGGTGATCTGCATGTTGGTGGGTATTTTTCTCTTCGACGTGCCGTTCCAAGGGAGTCTGCTATTCCTGACGATTTCCAGTTTTGTGTTCTTATTCGGGTCGCTGTGTACGGGAGTCTGGGTCTCGGCCACGTTCCGCACGCAGCTCATGGCCTACCAGATGGGAACGCTGATTTCCTTCCTGCCGGGGTTTCTGCTTTCCGGATTCATCTATTCAATCAGCACCATGCCGCGCGTGATTCAGGCCATCGCGCTATTCATTCCGGCGCGCTATTTCATCAACATTTCGAAAGGCGTGTTTCTCAAAGGCATCGGCCCGGAACTCCTATGGCCTGATTTCCTGCTGCTCTGCGGCTACGGCGTTCTCATATTCTTTTTCACAGTCCGCAAACTGCGGCAGAAGGTGGCTTGAGTTATGCGCCAGCGTCTCCGCGCCATTATTCGCAAGGAATTTATTCAAGCGCTGCGCGACCCGCGTATGCGTAGCATGCTGCTGATTCCGCCGCTTATGCAGTTGCTGATTTTCGGCTACGCCGTAAATCTGGACGTCGATACCGCGAATATTGCGTGGATGGATCAGGACAACACTCCGCAGAGCCGCGACCTGCGGGCCGAATTTGAAGGCTCGGGGCATTTCATCATCAAGGCTACGCCGGGAGACGAGCGCCAGATGCAAACGCTGCTCGACAAGGGGCAGGTGGATGGCGTCGTCCGCGTGCTGCCAGGCTTCGCGCGCGATGTCACTCGCGGCCGCGCTACCAGCGTGCAGGTTTTACTGGACGGAACCAATTCCAATACTGCATCGCTGGTTTCCGGTTACGCCTCGCAAGTGATCGCCAGCTATTCGCAGGAAGCCTCCAGCGAAGCCCAGCGCGCGCGCATGGTGGGCGCCACGATGAGCGCGGGTAACGCCATTTCCGTGCCTATGCCACAGGTAGTGGCGCGGTCGCGCGTCTGGTACAACCCGGATCTAAAAAGCCGCAACTATTTCATCCCCGGCGTGGTGGTGAACATCATCACCATCGTGACGCTATCGCTAACGGCGATGGCCATCGTGCGCGAAAAAGAAATCGGCACCATGGAGCAGTTGATGGTGACGCCCATCCGCCCGGTGGAATTAATCCTCGGCAAGACACTGCCGTTCGTGCTGGTAGGTTACTGGGATTTGATCCTCGTGACTAGCGCCGCCATGTTGATCTTCCACGTGCCCTTCAATGGAAGCTTTCTCCTGCTGATGTTCGCGGCATTCGTGTTCCTGCTGACCACGCTGGGCGCCGGACTGTTTATCTCCACCATCTCACGCACGCAGCAGCAAGCCATGATGGCCACCACGCTCTTCTTCCAACCGTTCTTCATGCTGAGCGGCTTTACGTTCCCCATCCGCAACATGCCGGAGGGCGTGCAGTGGCTGACCTACGTGAATCCGGTGCGCTACTTCATGGAGATCGTGCGCGGCGTATTCCTGCAAGGCGCGGGCATCGACACGCTGTGGCCGCAAGTAGTGGCGCTGGCGATCTTCGGCGTCGTCATCCTGGGATTGAGCGTCAACCGCTTCCACAAACAACTAGAGTAAGAACTTTTCCGTCCTCAACGCACTAACTCGCGAGGGTTCCGAACGGAGAGTTGGTTCTAAGGGATGTTCCTAGGCGTCCCGGAACCATCCCCGGCCTGCTTGGCCGCAGGTCGGGGAAATCCCTTCCGGGCGGAAAGGAGGCGACTGTGATCAGCATAATCATCACTATCGCTGCCGTGATAGCCATCACGGTTACGGTTACCATCCGCTTTAAGCGGAGGTGATCGACCTTCGGGGCTGGTTATCCGGCCCCGATCCACCTTGAGTATACGCCCATTGCGGGCGCCTTGGTACACTCAAATCAGATGGATTCTCGCCGGAAATTTCTGGGCAAAGTAGCCTCCGGACTAGCCGGGACGCTGGCGGCTGTGCCCGCGCGGGCCTTGGGCGCGAGTGGCCACGTTCGCGTCGGCATCATCGGGGTGGGCGACCGCGGGCTCGAATTGCTGAACCAGATACGTGCCTGCGATAACGCGGAAGTTGTTGGTTTTGCCGATATCTACAGCAAGCGCCTAGAAAAAGCCGCGTGTTTCGCACCCAACGCGGCGGCTTTTTCCGACTACCGGCGTCTGCTCGACGACTCATCCATCGACGCCATTGTCGTCGCCACGCCGCCGCACTTGCACGCCGAACAGTTCGCGGCCGCTCTCGACGCCAGAAAGCACGTCTACCAGGAAAAAACTCTGGCGAATACGCTTGATCAGGCCAAGCTCATGCGAGCGTCCTACATAAAGGACCACAACAAGCACGTCGTTCAAATCGGCCACCAAGCGTGCTCGTTCGGACACCTTGCTGACGTCGAGCAATTCCTGACGCCCGCCGACCGCATTGGAAAAGTCAGCGCGCTGGTCATGCGCAACTACCGCAACACGCCGCGCGGCAAAGCCCAGTGGGCGCGGCCGGCGCTGCTTACGACGGACGTGAATCCGCAAAATGTGACTTGGGATGCTTTTGATCCGGGAGCGTTCGATGCCAACCGCTTCATCCACTGGCGCTATTTCTGGGATTACTCCGGCGGCAACGTTTCCGAGAACATGAGCCAGCAACTGGCGTTCTGGTACCGCGCGCTGCAGTTGCAGATTCCCAAATCGGCCACCATGAGCGGCGGCATTTATCTGTGGGATGACGGGCGCGAAACGCCGGACACAATGGATGTCTCGCTGGAGCAGCCCGAGCATATGCAAGTGAGCTGGTCGTCTGGATTCGGCAACAACCAGTTAGGTGTTACCGAAGATTTGCTGGGCTCGCACGGCACCATATCGCGCGCCAATCACGTCCGCTACACGCCGCAGAAAATCAACCGGCCTGACGATGTCGAACGCATGGGCCGCGCTGGGCATGTGCCGCACGCGCACATGGAAAATTTCTTCGATTCGATCCGCACCGGCCGTGAACCGAACTGCCCGTTCGAAGTCGGCTACCGGGTAACGGTAGCTTGCATCATGGCGGTGGAGAGCTACCGCACGGGCCGCACGGTGCGCTGGAACGCGGAGACCGAAGAGATCGTTTAGTGGACTTCGGATACACACCCGAACAGCAGCACCTGCGCAAGACCGTCCGCGCCTTCTGTGAAGCCGAGATCAAGCCTCATGTGATGGAGTGGGACGAATCACAAACCTTTCCCGACCAGGTGTTTCGAAAGTTAGGCGAACTCGGCGTTCTCGGCGCGGTTTTTCCCGAAGAGCTGGGCGGCACCGGCTATAGCTACGTCGATTATTCGCTAGTGATGGAGGAGTTGGCTCGCGTCGATCCCTCCGTTGCCTTGTGCGTCGCGGCGCATGTTTCGCTCTGCACCAACCACATCTATCTGGCGGGCAACGAAGAGCAGAAGCAGCGCTACATTCCGAAGCTGGCGTCCGGCGAATGGATCGGGTCCTGGGCGCTTGACGGAACCGGAATCGGGTTCGGACGCCGGCGGCACGCACACCCGAGCGGTCCGCGATGGCGATTGCTGGGTGATCAACGGCAGCAAAACTTTCACCACGAACGGCCAAGTCGCCGACGTATGCGTGGTGATGGCGGTGACCGATCGCGCCGCTTCCTCGCACGGGATTTCCGCGTTCATGGTCGAGAAAGGCACTCCCGGATTTCGCCCCGGCAAGAAGGAAAACAAGCTGGGCATGCGCTGTTCGCCCACCGAACGAGATGATCCTCACCGATTGCCGCGTGCCCGCCTCGCAACTGTGCGGCAAGCAAGGCGAAGGATTCGTGGATGCGCTGCGCATTCTCGACGGCGGCCGGATTTCGATTGCGGCGCTGGCGGTGGGCATCGCGCAGGGCGCTTACGAAGCCTCGCTGCGCTATTCCAAGCAGCGCAAACAGTTCGGGCGCTTCATCTCCGAGTTCCAGGCCATTCAGCACAAGCTGGCGGATATGGCGACGGATATCGACGCCTCCCGCCTGCTCACGCTGCGCGCCGCGTGGATGAAGGACAACGGCCAGAACGTGAACAAGGAATCTTCGATGGCCAAGCTGTTCGCCTCGGAGACTGCGGTTCGCGTGGCCGACGAAGCGGTGCAGATTCACGGCGGCTACGGCTTCATGAAGGACTACCCGGTGGAAAAGTTCTACCGCGACGTCAAGCTGTGCACCATCGGCGAAGGCACCAGCGAAATCCAGAGGCTGGTGATCGCGCGCCAGCTTCTGAACACCGAGCGCCAGCATGGCTGAGCTTGCCGACGAGGTTTTACGCGGCGATCTCCGCGCCCTGGCCCGCGCGGCGACGCTGATCGAGAATCAGGATCTCAGCCGCCGAAGGCTACTGCGCGAAATGTTCCCCGCACGCAGGCCGCGCACTGATCCTGGGGATCACCGGAGCGCCCGGCGCGGGGAAAAGCACGCTCTGCGATCAGATCGATTTCGCTACTGCGCGCGCGAAGGCAAAACCGTAGGTGTGATTGCCGTCGACCCATCCAGCCCCGTTACCGGCGGCGCGATTCTCGGCGACCGTATCCGCATGCAGCAGCATCACGCCGACTCCGGTGTGTTCATTCGCTCCATGGCCACGCGCGGAATTCCAGGAGGGATCGCGCGCGCCACCGCCGATCTGGTGACGCTGCTCGACGCCGCCGGACGCGACGTCGTCATCATCGAAACGGTGGGCGTGGGACAGAGCGAAGTGGAGGTCGCCCGGCTTGCGCAGGTGACGATTCTAGTGACCGTTCCCGGCACCGGCGACGACGTGCAGGCGATGAAAGCCGGCGTTCTCGAAATCGCCGACGTCTTCGTCATCAACAAAGCCGACCTTCCAGGCGCCGACAAACTTGAACAGGAACTGCATCAGATCGCAGGCGATCGTCCCCTACTGCGCACTGTCGCGAGCGAGGGGCAGGGAATCGCCGAAGTGCTGCAAGCCGCCCGCGCCTGTAAGCGCGAAACGCACCTGCGTCCGCTGGAAACAGCCCCGCGCATCGATCATCTGGGGATCGCGGTGCGCTCGCTCGACCAGGCGCTCAAGTTTTATGAAGTGCAACTGGGCTTGCACGTCGCGATGCGGGAAACGGTCGCACAAGAAAAAGTGAATGTGGCGATGCTCCCATTGGGCGATCCCAGGATCGAACTGCTGGAGCCGTCTGAAACCGATTCCGTCATCGCGAAATTTATCGACAAGCGCGGCGAAGGATTGCACCACGTGGCGCTGAAAGTTCCAGATCTACTGGGCTCCGTCGAGCGCCTTCGCTCCGCCGGCGCGCGCATTTTGAATGAGCCGCGCTCCGGCGCCGGCGGCCACCTCTACGTCTTTGTGCATCCGGCTTCCACCGGCGGCGTATTATTAGAACTCATACAAGCATGAACCCAAAAATCGGAATCATTGGCGGCAGCGGATTGTATTCGATGCCCGGATTTGAAGCGCAGGAAGAGCGAAAAGTGGACACGCCCTGGGGTGCGCCCTTCGGATGCGTACGTGGTCGGCAATCTCGCCGGCAAGGAGGTCGCGTTTCTGGCGCGCCACGGCCGCGGGCATCGCCTCTCCCCATCGGAGTTGAACTTCCGCGCCAACATTTACGGCATGAAGATGCTGGGCGTCGAGCGCATTCTTTCGCTCAGCGCCGTCGGTTCTCTCAAGGAAGAACATCAGCCGCTGGACTTCGTGATCCCGGACCAATTCGTCGACCGCACACGCGGCCGTATCTCCACATTTTTCGGCGAAGGCTTGGTCGCGCACATCAGTTTCGCGCACCCCATCTGCTCGCAATTGGCGCACGTCGCGCATCGCGCGGCGAAGACATCGGGAGTGACGGCGAAGCTTGGCGGGACCTACCTGTGTATGGAAGGCCCCGCGTTCTCGACGCTGGCCGAATCGAATCTGTACCGCAGTTGGGGCATGGACGTCATCGGCATGACGAATCTCCAGGAAGCCAAACTCGCCCGCGAAGCCGAGATCTGTGCTACACCACCATCGCCATGGTCACCGACTACGATTGCTGGCATCCCGATCACGACGCCGTCACCGTCAACGACATCATCGCGAACCTGACGCAGAACGCCGCCAACGCCGCCAAGTTAGTCACGGAGGCTGTTCGCAGCATGCCGGAACGCGAGTGCAAATGCGGCTCGGCGCTGGCGCACGCGCTGATCACGGACCGCAAGACGATCCCCGAAGCCACGCGCAAAAAGCTGGAGCTTCTGGTTGGAAAATACCTGTAACGAACTGCTCGAATACTGCCTGCGCGGCGAGCAGTGGCCGGACGAACTTGCTCGATCGCGCCCTCGCGATCGACGACGGACGCGCGTTCTTGTCGATCGTGGTCGAGCGCTTAGGAGATCTGTTCGAGCCGCGCCTCTGCGAAACCTACGATCGCTTGTTCACGCAGGCGATCCTGCGCACTACCCCGAACTGGCGTCGCGCTTGCGCAAACCGGCTGAACATGCCGTCCCCGATACAACCCAAGCGAGTCTATGTTCTCTCCCGCGTCACGCTGGGCGCCGACGTAGCCGTGACCAGTGTTCTTCTGGATGCCGCGAAGCGCCGCTATCCTAGCGCAGAAATCGTTTTTGTGGGTCCGCTGAAGTCGTATGAATTGTTCGAATCTGATTCACGCGTCAAGCACCGCCTCGCCCCCTACGCCCGCTCGGGCGCTTTGCAGGATCGCCTGCGCGCATCGGCAAACCTGTGGCTCGACGACGGCATCTTGATCGATCCCGACTCGCGCTTATCGCAACTCGGTTTGATTTCCGTGTGCGATGAACATAACTACTTCCACTTCCCCAGCCGCGCTTACGGAGGCGAGGGCAAGGAACCTCTCGCGAAACTGGCCGCACAGTGGGCCCATCAAGTGTTCGGCGTGGAGGGAGCCAGAGCCCTACGTAGCGCCTCTGCGCTCGACCGATCCGCCAGCCGACATTACCGTCAGCCTCGGCGTCGGAGAAAATGCTTCAAAGCGCCTCAACGATGCGCAAGAGCGCGATTTGCTGCGCGTCCTCGCGGACACCGGCGCGTCCATCTTGGTTGACAAAGGCGGCAGCGCGGAGGAGCGCGAGCGCGTCGAACGTGCGCTACTTCCTGGAATGCGCACTCACGAGGGAGCCTTCGCGCCCTTCGCCGCGCAAATCGCCACGTCGCAGCTGTTCGTCGGATATGATTCCGCCGGTGGGCATGTAGCCTCGGCCTGCGGCGTGCCGCTCATCAGCATCGCCAAAGGCTTCGTGAGTGAGCGCATGGCCGCGCGCTGGCGGCCCGAAGGCACGATTTTGAACGAAAGCGAACTCGCGCAACTACCCGAACTAGCGCGCAAAGTTCTCAATACTTGACGGGCTTGGCGTCGCGCCACAAACGTTCTAGATCGTAGTATGCGCGCGCTTTCTCGGAAAAGATATTGATCACGTAATCGCCGTAGTCCATCAAAACCCATTCCGCATTCGTGTAGCCTTCGACGCTCGATGGAATGTCGCCGTGCTCCTTCAACTGCTCCTCGATCTCGTTCGAGATAGCTCTGGTTCTGCCGCGAATTCGCTCCGCTGCAAATGATCAGAGTGTCGGTGAAGGTGGTCACGTCGCGCAGATCCAGCACTTTGATGTCTTGCGCTTGTTTGGATTCGGCGGCGTGGACGGCGGTGAGCCAGAGAGGGTCGGGTTCTTGCGCTACGGCTTGCTTGAGTGCCTTCTTGGTGCGTGCCAGGATGTAGGGTGCTCCTGCTGGTATTGTACAATCTCGCTAATGCCTTCGCTCAAAGTGTTGCTTTCCGCTGAACAGATTCACAACCGCATCGCTGAGTTGGGGGCTGAGATCGACCGCGATTATCCGTCCGGCGAGCCGGTATACCTGATTGCGGTTCTGAAAGGCGCCTTCATTTTCATGGCCGATCTGGCGCGTGCCATGAAAACCCCCGCGCGCATTGAGTTCATCGGCATTTCGAGCTACGGCAAGGGCAAGACCAGCTCAGGGCAAGTCCAGTTGACCAAGGATCTGGACGCGCCCATCGAAGGGCACGACGTGATTATCGTCGAGGATATTCTCGACACCGGCATCACGCTGAACTATCTAACGAAACTGATGGCGCAGCGCAAACCCAAGTCCCTGCGCATCGTGGCCCTGCTCGACAAACCGGAGCGGCGCAAGAGTCCTGTGAAGGCGGATTACG
Source organism: Bryobacterales bacterium (assembly GCA_963752205.1). Taxonomy (GTDB): domain Bacteria; phylum Acidobacteriota; class Terriglobia; order Bryobacterales; family Bryobacteraceae; genus Palsa-187. The sequence continues at coordinate 8,156 of CAVVZG010000103.1, forward strand.
TAGGGTTTACGATACCGGACGAATTTGTGGTCGGCTACGGCCTCGATTACGCGGAGGACTACCGCAATTTGAAAGACGTGTGCGTGATGGGGGAAAGTTAGTTCTTCGCCGCGCCCAGCAGCGGTTTCAGCGTCCGCAGCACCGTGTCCGATACAATCTGCGCTCCTTCGGCAGTCGGATGCACGCCGTCGCGTTGGAAGTAGCGCAGATCTCGCGTGATGACATCCTGCAGCAGAAACGGAATCAACGGCAGCTTGTACTTAGCGGCCAGACTGCTGTAAATAGCCTGGAAATCACGCACGTAATCCGGACCGTAGTTGGGAGGCAGCGTCATTCCCGCGAGCACCACGCGCGCTCCCACTCGCTGGAACGCACCGATCATCTGCTCCAAATTCTCACGCGTCATCGCGAGAGGCAGGCCGCGCAGGCCATCGTTGCCGCCGAGTTCCAGCAGCACCATCGCGGGCTTCAGCGCCGTCCCGGTCTGCACGCGCGCCAAGCCGCCGGAAGTCGTGTCGCCGCTGATCCCCAAATTCACCACGTGCCACGCGTAGCCTTGCGCGTCCAGCTTGCGCTGCAAATCGTCGGGGTAACTCTGGCCCGGCGCAAGCCCATACCCCGCGCTCAAACTATCGCCGAACACAACCAGCGTCTTTTTCGTATCTGTTTTAGAGGCCGGGGCCGCCCAGGCGTTCCCCAGCGTCAAGAGTGCAGCGAAAAAGACGGAATACCGCATCTGTTGCCATCATAATAGAAGAGAAGAGCATGCCGATCCTCGCAGCCATTGCGCTTACCAAAACTATCGATACCGGCACGCATCGCGTCGAGATCCTGCGCGGCGTGGATTTGGAGCTGCCGGCCGGGCAGTTCGTAGCCATCATGGGAGCCTCCGGCAGCGGCAAAAGCACTTTGCTGGGATTGCTCGCCGGACTCGACACGGCCACCTCCGGCAAAGTCATCATCGATGGCGTCGACATCACCGGATTGAAGGAAGACCAGTTGGCGCTGGTGCGCGGCAAAAAGATCGGTTTCGTATTTCAGTCCTATCAATTGATCCCCACGCTCAGCGCGGAAGAGAATGTGCTCCTGCCCTTTGAACTCGCTGGCGGCGACGTTGCCGGCGGTCTCACTCGCGCGCGCGATCTGCTCAAGAGCGTTGGTCTCGAAGACCGCATGGATCACTACCCGGTGCAGCTCTCCGGAGGCGAACAGCAGCGCGTAGCGCTGGCGCGCGCCTTCATGTGCAAGCCGCCGATCTTGATGGCCGACGAGCCCACGGGAAATCTGGACAGCGTGAACGGCACGCTGGTGCTCGATCTGCTGATCTCGCTCAACCAGCGCGAGGGCACCACGCTGGTGCTGGTCACGCACGATCGCGCGCTGGCGGCTCGAGCGGACCGCATCGTCACGCTCAGCGACGGCAAAGTGGTGGCTGACGAATTGCAGCCTTCGGCGATGGCACGCTCATGAGCCTGTCCTATCGCACCGCCGGAAGAATCGCCTGGCGCGAAACCCGTTCCTCGATGACCAAGTTTCTATTCGTGGTGCTGGCGGTGGCGGCCGGCGTGGGTGCGCTAGCGGGTGTGCAAGGATTCAGCGCGAGTTTCCGTGGGACATGCTCGACGAATCACGCACGGTGATGGCGGCCGACCTGACCGCCCGCCAGTTCACTCCTGCGAACGACCGGGAGGTTGCCGCGCTCGACGCGTTGGCCAAGCGAGGCGTTGAGCACACACTGATCACGGAAACGATTTCGATGGCGTCCTCGGCGCAGGCCGCGCCCAACAGCGATGCCGCGACGCCGGTGTTGGTGTCGATCAAAGCCGTCGACCCAGCCAAATATCCTTACTACGGCGAAGTAAAGTTGGACCCGCCCTTGACTCTGACCGCCGCGTTGCGGCCCGATACCGTCGCCGTTGCGCAAGACGTGTTGCTGCGCTTGAACGCGAAGGTAGGCGATCAACTGCGCGTCGGCACCGAATCCTTTCGCATCTCCGCCATCGTGAACAGTGAACCCGACCGCATGTCGGGCAGCATGAACGTCGGCTTGCGCATGATGATGTCGCGCGCCGCGTTTGAGCGAACGGGCCTGATGGGATTCGGCAGCCGTGGTGCCTACCGCTACTTGTTCAAGATGAGCCCGGCGTCGCCTCCGGTGACGGAGGTGCGCGGAGCGCTGCGTGAAGCCTTGCCGGAATCGCTGATCGCCGACTTCCGCGAATCGAATCCCATCATCATGCGCGGTCTCGACCGCTCCACGACGTTTCTGAGCTTAGTGAGCCTGATCGCCATGATCGTCGGCGCGCTGGGCGTGGCGATGGCGATGCACGCGCACTTGCAGCAGAAGATGGACAACATCGCGGTGATGAAATCGCTGGGCGCGGCGTCGCGCGACATCATCGGCATTTATACTCTGCAGACTTTGATGCTGGGGCTGGTCGGAGGGCTCGCCGGCGTGGTGGTCGGCCGAGTGGTCGAACGCACGCTCCCTTTGCTGATTGCGCGCTTCTTCAACATGGACATCAAGCTGGGCTGGAACCTGGCGGCTTCGGCGCAGGGGATTGCCGTGGGCATTCTGACTACGCTGCTGTTCACGCTGCCTCCGCTGCTGGCCATCCGCAAGGTGCGGCCCGCGATGATTCTGCGGCGCGATATGCCGGAGGCGAAAAGCACTTGGTCCCAGCGGCTCGCCGACGCCTGGTTGAGCGTCGCGGCGGGAATCTTGATTTTGTTGGGAATCGGCGGGATCGCGGCGTGGCTCGCGGAGTCCCCTCGCGTGGGCGAATACTTCGCGGGGGGCCTGACGGTGGCCCTCATTTTGCTGGCGCTGGTCGCTGCCGGATTCCTGCGCGCCATTCGAACCGTGTTGCGGCGATCGCCCTGGCGCATCCCGACTCTCGCTCGCCAGGGATTCGCGAATCTCTACCGGCAAGGGAATCAGGCGCAGGCGATTCTGGTGGCACTGGGGTTAGGCGTGATGTTCACGCTGACCGTCTACCTGGTGCAACACTCGCTGGTCGGAGAAATCGTGCAGAGCGCGCCGCCCGACGCACCCAACGTGTTTTTGATCGGCATCACGCCCGAGCAGGTCGACCCGCTGAAAGCCCTCATCGCGAAACAAAAAGGTGTGGTGGCGCGGCCGGAGTTCGCCCCCAGCGTAGCGGTGCGCATCGAGCGCTTGAACGGCGTGCCGCTCGACGAGCTGAAGCTGACCGGCATGTCACGGCGCTTCCGCGGCAGCCGCTCCGTAATGTGGGCCGAGGAGAAGCCGAGTTCATTAACGGTGGTGCAAGGTAAATGGTGGTCGCCGGATGAAAAGCAACCGGTAGTGTCAGTCGATCAAGAAGCGGCGCGGACGCTTGGCGCCAAACTGGGCGATATTCTGGAACTCTCCGGGGCCGGCCGAACTTTCTCCGCGCACATTGCCGCGCTGCATCGCGTCGAGCAAATGCGCGTCGGCGCGGCCAACGAGTTTGTGTTCAACCCCCCAGCTCTCACTGACTTGCCAGCGACATTCTACGGCGGCGTGCGCATGAAGCCCGCCGATGTCGGCGCCCTGGAGCGGGCCGCTTATCAGGCGTTTCCCACAGTGACCGTGATCAATGTCGCCGAAGCGCTCGCCATCGTGCAACAAGTCGTGGATCAGGTAGCGCTGGTGATCCGCTTTCTCTCCGCGTTCGCCATTCTCGCCGGAGCCATCATCCTCGCAGCCAGCGTAGCCGGCACACGCTTCCGCCGCGTCCGCGAAGTGGTGATCCTCAAGACTCTAGGAGCCACCCGCCGCAGCGCCGGCCGAATTTTCTCCGTGGAATTCTTGACTCTAGGCGTAGTCGCGGGACTCATGGGCGCCCTGCTGGCAAGCGTATTTTCCAGATTGCTGCTCAATCGCTTGCTGGACGCGAAATTCGCATTCGACTGGCCCGCAACGTTCGTCGCCGTGGTGCTGACCGCCATGCTCGCTCAAGCCTCGGGTTGGCTCGCCAGCTTCCGCATCCTGCGCCAAAAACCCCTCGAAGTGCTGCGGGAAGAGTAGGCATCAAAAATCAATCCCGGCTAGAATCTCACTCGGCTTCTTGTCAAACGCCTTCGAGATCGCCAGCAAACTTTCAATACTAGGCAAATTCGTACCGCGCTCAATGGCACTGATCTGCGAAACACTCAGCTTAGTCTGTGTGGCCAGATCCTTCAGAGACCAATCCCGCTCTACGCGTAACATCTTGATCGAGTGCCCCAGCCGCTCGCGCAAGCGGTCCTGCGGAGACTTACCCAGCCCGAAAGCCTCAACAGCGTTCTTCAACACTTGCCGCAGCTGCGTTAGCGAGAACGGCTTCGCCAGATAGTCGAAGACTTTCAACTTGAAAGTCGTCCGCATGTCTTCAAGCGATGGGTAGCCCGTGATGATGATCACGCACAACCCGGGCCAGCGCGAAATCAATTGCTCCAGCACTTTGTCGCCGCTGGCATCACCCATCTTCATGTCCAGCAGCACGATGTCGGGCAGGCTCTCTTCGCAGCTTTCATACAGGTCGCGCGCATTGCCGAAGGCGCGCACCGAGTAGCTGCTCTCATCTGAGAGAAAGTCTTCTAGATATGTACGGAAGTCTGCGTCATCATCAAGAATCGCGATAGAAGCAATGGTTCCCTGAATGGTTTCCGGCATGAAAAGGACTGTTTAGCCTTAGATTACACGACCCTTCCACTCCACGTGGTGGCCCGTAACGGCTCCCACAGCGCCTCGCAAAACGCCGGGTAGAATCGCATAGATCCCGAAAGGAGCCAGGAGCGCGCGTGCCCATCCGTACCAGGGAGACAGGAAGACGCTCGGCACCAGTGCCCACGTGATCGCAGGCGCAAACTGATGGCGCGCGAACAAGATCACTAACAAGGGTAACCATAGCGCCCACACCACGGCAGTGAAAACTACACTCATGCCCCTCCACAGTTTCACCTGCGCGAACCGTCTGGCATTTCGCACGAAGTCGGCGGGACGAATGTGGACCCGGCCTAGCCGCGGCGCCCGCATCGATACAAACTTCATACGATGCCTCTTCGCCAGCGCAGCAAGTTTCAAGTCTTCACACACGTCACCCCACACCGCCTTGTGCCCCCCGATGAATTCGTAGGCGGCGCGATTCACCAGCACGCACTGGCCGTTGAAAGCGGACGCCGGATCGGCACGCGGGCTGATCCCGGAGAAATACAGCGCGACTCCATAAGGCGACAAAGTCGACTCCCACAGTGTGCGGCATTCCGCTCTTAGGTAGACCGACAGGAAATCGATCTTGCCAGCTTCTGCCGCGGCGACCGCGCTCTCGATGAAACCCGGCTCGAAACGAGTATCGGCGTCCACGAAGAGTATCCACCGCGACCTCAGCACCCTCGCGCCCTCCATGCATGCGTTGGATTTGCCCACCGCCCCCGTGATCGGCTGAGGAGCCGGCAAAACTCCGGCGCCCGCCGCGCGCGCCTCCTCAGCGGTGTGATCCGTCGAGAAATCATCCACCACGATCACCGAATCCGGAGGTAGACTGCGGACGACGGCCCCGATGTTTCCCTCCTCGTTGCGAGCCGGGATGACCACCATGCAGTCCACTGCCGGGCTGGTTCCGGCGGTCAGCTCCGCCAAGCCGTGATAGCTCCAGCGGGAGCGCCAAACCACCGCCGCCAGCACTAGCCCCAACCCGAGTGTTATCCAGACGCTGATGTCCAACTTCATCGTATTCAATATTTTAGGCGATGATGGCAGAGCAATGCTGAGATAACAATTTTTAATACAAAATCAGGGTTGCATTTGCATCCTTTTCGCTGTATGCTCATACTCAAGAGACGAGATGAACCTCACGGATCCCAACCAGGCCCTCCGCCAGCGCGTCGCGCTCTCTTCCGTTCTTATTTGGGTAGTTCAGGTGGTAGTACTTATTATTGGGGTCGGTGTAACCGGCCTCGCCTGAACGGCCCGATTCTTAAAGCAAGGATCTTGGCCACTGGGCGAGGGGAAGCAACCCTCGGACAGTGGCTTTTGTGTTATTAGGGGGCCTAGGGAATGGGTCGCTTGGGTTCGTTTGGTAATTTCAGTTTTAGAGGGTGCAAAAGGCTATGTCGACAAACCTCATGAATGGCGCGCAGATCGTTCTGGAGTGCTTAGCACGTGAAAAGGTGGAAGTTATCTTCGGCTACCCGGGCGGCGTGACACTGCCGTTCTACGACGCGATCTATGACTCGCCCATCAAGCACGTGCTGGTACGGCACGAACAGAACGCCGCTTTCGCCGCTCAAGGCTACTCGCGGGCGACCGGCAAGGTGGGCGTGTGCTGCGCGACTTCGGGTCCGGGCGCGACCAACTTGGTGACGGGTCTGGTGGACGCCATGATGGACTCGATCCCGATCGTGGCCATCACCGGGCAGGTCACCAGCAAACTGATTGGCAGCGATGCTTTCCAAGAGGCTGACACCTTCGGCATCACCCGCTCCGGCACCAAGCATAACTTCCTGGTAAAGACGCTGTCGGAACTGCCGCGTGCGATTCACGAAGCGTTTCACATTGCCTCCACCGGACGCCCGGGGCCGGTGCTGGTCGATATCACCAAGGACGCGTTCCAGGCTAATGGGCATTACACGCCGGTGACCTCGATTCATCTGCCGGGCTATCGCGTCTATACCGAAGGCCACGCCGGGCAGGTCCGTCGCGCGGCGCAGGCCATGTGGGAAGCTAAGCGGCCCTTCGTATATGCGGGCGGCGGCATCATCCATGCGGGCGCGCATGATGAATTGCGCCAGTTGGTTGAGATGATCGACGCTCCGGCGGTTACCACTCTAATGGGACTGGGCGGTCTTGCCGCCAACCATCCGAACTTCATCAGCATGCCCGGCATGCATGGCAGCTATGCCGCCAATATGGGGATGACCGAGACCGACCTGCTGATCGCTCTCGGTTCGCGCTTCGATGACCGCGTCACCGGGCGCCTCGCGGCTTTCGCGCCGCATGCCAAAGTGATTCATGTCGATATCGATCCGGCCGAAGTGGGCAAGATTCGCACGCCGGATGTGCCCATCGTGGGCGATGTCAAGAAGGTGCTTGGAAAGATTCTGGAAGAACTGGAAGCGACAGCGCCCCAGATGAAGAGCAAGAATGCGACGTCCCGCGCAGCCTGGTGGGCACAGATAAAGGACTGGCAGCGCGAGCATCCGCTCGAGCCGGTGTTCTCGACCGACGAAATCAAGCCGCAGCACTTAATGGCGGAAATCGATCGCCTGTCGGGCGGCGAAGCCATCGTCTGCAGCGACGTGGGCCAGCACCAGATGTGGGCCGCGCAGTTGATCAAGTTCAACCATCCGCGCCTATGGATCAACTCCGGCGGCCTGGGATCGATGGGCTTCGGGTTGCCATCGGCGCTGGGAGCGCAATATGCGCGCCCAGACAAGCTGGTGTTTGCGATCTGCGGCGACGGCGGCTTCCAAATGTCGATCCCGGAGCTGGCAACCATCGCGAACCAAGGGCTGCCTGTGAAAATCATCGTGATGAATAACGGCTACCTGGGCATGGTGCGCCAATGGCAGGAGCTGTTCTATAACAATCGCCTGTGCCAGGTGCAACTCGATACTTTCCCTGATCCGGAAAAACTGGCGGGTGCGTACGGATTCCCGGGCCGCACGGTGTCGCGCCCCAGTCAGTTGCGCCAGGCGCTCGAAGAAGCGGTGAAAGAGCCGGGCCCGTACTTGCTGAACGTGCAGGTGACGCCGTTTGAAAACGTGTATCCGATGGTTCCGGCGGGAGGCGCCGTCAACGAGATGGTGCTGGGTCCGCCGCAACCCGTGGAGGTCGCCTGATTTTATGTTGCAGTTGATTTCATTGCTGATGGAAAACAAGCCTGGCGCGCTGATGCGGGTTACCGGGCTCCTGAGTTCGCGCGGCTATAACATCGAGAGCTTGACCGTCGCGCGTACGCTCGATCCGGAACTGTAATCCTAATACGACGCCGAGATGAATCAAATTGATTTTATGATATATAAGACTATTTTGATCTCAAAATGAATCATTAAAAGTTATATAAAAATAAAACATCTATTTTTTTAAGTAACGATTATTTGTGTTAGCTTTCATATATTTTATGGAAAACCCTAATTTGGTTAGTTTTGTTTACAATAACTCATGTTAAATGAAGAAGATAGGATCAAACGATATGAAATCATTAATTTGATAGAAAATCAACTTCATGAAATATGGAAAGAGTGTGATATAATTTTATATGGATCATTTCATCAAGGGTTATCGTGGAAAGGTAGCGATGTGGATTTATGCGTGGAAACAAAAAATGAAAATCCTCCGACATGGAATGAAATCGATCAATTTCGAGAAATTATGGAAAATTCTCAAATGAAAACCAAATTTATTGGAACAGCAAAAATTCCATTGATTATTCTATATCATGCAAAAGATAATCTGAAAATTGATGTGACGTTTTCATATTACAATCGATCTTGTTTTCAAGATTCTATCACTATACAAAGCTTTGTTGCACAGCATGAAGAAAGTTTTAAAGTTATTGTCATTTTTATCAAATATTTGTTGTCGACATATGGATTTGATAACCAATCGAACATTTGTAAAACAGTATTATCTTCTTATCAGTTGGTTCAAATGACTATTTATTTTTTTCATCATAAGTGTAATTTTGCAAAGGAACAAAAAAAGAATCATAATTCGATCATGGATGATTTTTTAAAATTTCTTTATTTTTACGGTTATCTTTTTACCAATGATCAAAATATTTACACAGAAGAGATGGAAAATGTTTTAACGCCTAATTATCAAATGATTCCATTTTTTAGATATGTTTATTCATGTTTTAATGAATTGAAAAATAAATAATTTTAATGCTCATAATAATATATGTTGGAATTCCAAAAAGGAGTTTAATTGTTTTATTCATCGCATATTTCAATATGTTTTTAGTAAATATTATAATAATGTTCGTATTATAAAATTAATATTACCATATAAAATAATTTTTAAATAAAAAATTATAACGAATCACAGGAAACAGTTCTACATATAATATCTAAATGATTTATTTAATCAAAACAAACATTGAATGAGACAATTGTCCTTTGTATTCATTATATGATTTGAAATATCATCAAGAATATGAGAATGGATGGGACATTAAAAATTTGGATCTCGTGCAAGATCGAACACATTATGACAAACGAAAAAAATTATCAAAATATAAATAACAATATAAAACCGAAATAGATCCATTCGTAAACAATAATCAAAATAAAGATAACATATGATTAATAGATTGTAATTGTAATGATCATTATTATATAAAAAAAGATGTTTTATCTAATTTCAAAAAGAATTTATTTTATTGATATAAATATAATCAATATGAAATATAAAATTCCAAACATTTAACAATCATAATATTCGTTCAAGATTTAATTCTAATATTACCAACATGTTTAATCCATATTTCAATCATTAATCAATTTTGTGAGAAAAATATTGTTGTATCCATATTTATTCCCTTTAAATCTTGTTTGAAACGTATCGTTGATGTTTTTTAAATAGTTTATTATTTTTGTTTATTTTAATCCTAATACAACGCCGAGATGAATCAAAT